>CAYRQB010000200.1:0-11347 GCA_964426025.1 uncultured Heliomicrobium sp. | reverse complement strand
TCTCTGCTATGGTGCTCTTGTAAGGCTGCGGTTGAAAAATCGCAGCCTTCTTTTTGCCCGGCAATCATTTCAACAAGGCTTCGACCTTTTCAAAAATCGAATCGAGAATTTGCCTTGCCCGCGCTTCACTGCCGGCTTCGGTGACGATGCGGACGATCGGTTCGGTGTTCGATCCGCGCACGTGCAACCATCCGTCATCGAAAATCACTTTCACACCGTCGCGCAAATCCATCTGTCGGTCGGCGTAATCGCTGCGAATCATTTTCAACGCCGCGCCGATTTTGTCCGATGGGCACGGCAGTTTTTCCTTGATCATCCAATAGCTCGGCAAATCGCTCATCAAATCAGAAACCGTCCGCCCGCTTTCCGCCAGCAGATGCAGTATCAAAACCATCGCCACCTGACTGTCGCGGCAAAAATTGATCTTCGGATAAATCACTCCTCCGTTGCCCTCGCCGCCGATGATTGCGCCGACCTGTTGCATCATTTCGGTGACGTTGGCTTCGCCTATCTTCGACCGATGCAGCGGACATCCGAACATTTGCGCGACATCATCCATGGCCGAACTGGTCGAAAGATTTGTGACGACCGCTCCCGGAGTTTTGCCCAGCACGTATCGCGCAGCCAGAACCAAAGTCGAATCTTCGCCAATCGCTTCGCCGCGTTCATTGACGACTGCCAGCCGGTCCGCGTCCATGTCCTGGGCAAAGCCAACGTCGGCTCCGCTGTCTTTGACCAGTTGGCAAAGCGCCGAAAGGTTTTCGGCAACCGGTTCGGCTCCGCGCGGAAACAAACCGTCAGGCGTTGTGTTTATGGCGACGATTTCGGCTCCCAATTCTTCCAGCAATCGCGGCGCAATCACCGAAGCCGCTCCGTTACAGGAATCCAGCGCGACTTTCAGCTTGCGTTTGCGGGCGGGCAACTTTCCAACAGCGTCAATGATTGCGTTGATGTGAGCGTCCAACGCTCCGGTCGCGGCATCGTTCAATCGTTGAATGCCGCGCATTTCGCTGCCGGCGACTTTCGTGTAATCGCCCTGATGGTAAATGTCCAACAACTCGCGCGCCTGTCCCGCGCTCAGAAAAAGCCCTTCGGAATTGACGAACTTCAGCGCGTTCCATTCCGCAGGATTGTGGCTGGCTGTGATGGCTATGCCGCCTGAAGCTTTGCGCTGGCGAACGATCAACTGCACCGTCGGCACAGGGCAAACGCCCAGGTCAATCACACGGCAACCGCTGGAAAGCAAACCGGCAATGACCGCCTGGCGAACCATCTCGCCCGAAGTCCGCGTGTCGCGCCCGATGACAATCGTCCCCGAACCGACGTATGTTCCGAAAGCTTCGGCAAAGCGCGCCAGCAAGGTCGGAGTCAGCGATTGCCCGATCACTCCGCGCACACCGGAAATGCTGATTTTCAAGGTTGGAATTGCTCGCATAACATTTTGCCTACTTCAACCGATCCTTCGCCCAAGCCATCAACTCATCTGCTCGCGCTTGGCTCTCGGCTTCGGTTATCAATCGGATCATTGATTCCGTGTTCGATGCGCGGATGTGCAGCCAGCCGTCCGGCCAGATGAGTTTGACGCCGTCGCTCAGATCAAGTTCGTCCGCGCCCGCTGATTCCGCCTCAAGACGAATTTCGTTCAGCACGGAAAACAGCAGATTGGGCGCGATTGGAACGTAATGCTTCAACATGACAAAATGCGGCAATCCGGCGACAAGCTCTGAAATGCTTTTTCCGGTTGCGGCCAGATTTTCCAGAATCAAACCTATTGTCGCCGCAGCGTCGTTGGTGGGGTGAATTTCAGGAATGGCGACTGAGCCGTTGCCTTCGCCGCCGAGCGTTGCGCCGTGTTCGATCATCGCTTCGGAAATATAAGGCTGGCCGACTGGCGTGCGGACGACTGTTGAATTATGTCGCGCGGCGATGGATTCAATCGCTCGCGTGGTCGAAAGATTCGTCACAACAACGCCAGGTTTGCGGCTGAGTTTGATTTCGGCGGCAATGGACAAAGTCATTTCTTCTGAAAGCGCTTCGCCGGTTTCGGTGACGATGGCCAGACGTTCGCCGTCTGCATCGTGAGCGAAACCAATGTCTGCCTGTCCGGCTTTGACCACAGCGCGAAGCTGAGCCATCGTTTCGCGCTTCGGTTCGGGGTTGTGTGGAAAAGCCGAATCAATTTCGTCATTGATGGCCAGCACGCGACAACCCAGTTCGCCCAGCCAGCGAGGGCTGAAAACCGCGCAGGCTCCGTTGCAACAATCAACGGCAACGGTCAGCTTACGGGCGCGAATGGCTTCAACGTCGAACGACCGTTTCAAAACTTCGATGTGGTGTTCGATGGCGTCGCGCGTTTCTATTCGCGTCTGGATTTCGTGCCATTCGGCTTTGGCGAATTCGCCCTGATGGTAAATGTCCAGCAGTTCTTCGGCCTGTCGGGTGTTCAGATAAAGCCCGTCGCCGCGCACGAATTTCAGCGCGTTCCACTTCATGGGATTGTGACCGGCGGTGATGGAAATTCCGCCAGCCGCATTGAAATGCTCAACTGCCAATTGCATCGTCGGCGTGGGGCAAATGCCCAGATCAATTGCTTCGCAACCGGTCGAAAGCAAACCGGCCATGACCGCCGCCCGAACCATCGGCCCCGAAGGCCGAGTGTCGCGGCAAACCAGAATCCGCCCACCGTCCAGATAAGTCCCGAAGGCCTGAGCGAATTCGACCACCAGTTCCGGCGTCAAGGTTTCGCCGACGATTCCGCGCACTCCGCTGATGCCAATCTTGAGAGGTTTCATGTCTTCACGATCAAATGCGGCGAAGAATTCCTTTGCCGCTGCCATCCGAATTCCTGACCAGCAGCAAAACCAGTATCGCGCCAACAACCGGAATCACGCTGGATGCGACCATGATCGGCGCAAACGAATAATGATCGGCAACGTAACCGATCAGTTTCGTCGCCACAATCGTACCAACACCCGCCGCAGTGCCGCTCATACCGCTGACGGTGGCGACGGCTTCATTCTGGAAAACATCCGTCGCCAGCACAATCGCCATCGTCGAATATGAGGCGTAAGCGAAAGTCGAAACGGCAAACAAACCTGCAATCGCCCACAAACTGCCGGTGAAAATCGTCGGCACGAGCAGGGTCATTCCAATCGCGCCGAAAACCACAACTGCTTTGCGAGCGCGTCCGACAGGCCATCCGCGTTTGATCAACCAACTGGACATTCCTCCGCCGAAGAAATTTCCCAGGTCGGCGGCCAGAAACGGAATCCAGAATGCGAAGATGGCGGTTTCAGCATTGAAGCCTCTGGACACCAGATAGATGGCAAACCAGTCGGCGATGAAAAACCAGACCGGATCGGTGAAGGCGCGAGCAATGATCACTCCCCAGGTTTGCGGCAATCGCAAAAGCTCCCACCAGTTCGGGCGTTGGCCTGTTGCGACGGCGGCGTCTTCTTCACGATCGCGAAAAATCATTTGGCGTTCTTCGGGCAAAACTTGCGGATGAACTTCAGGAGGATGATAAAGTTTGCGCCAGATCATCAACCAGATAAACCCGAGCAATCCGGGAATGATCACCGCCGGTCGCCAACCCCAGCGCAAGTAAATCGGCAGGATCAGAAACGGCGCAATCGCTCCGCCAATTGAAGAACCGCTGTCGAACAATGCCGTCGCCCATCCGCGTTCGCGTTTCGGAAACCATTCGCCAACGGCTTTGGTCGCCGCAGGCCAATTGCCCGCTTCGCCGGCGCCGAGCAGAAAACGGAAACCGGCGAAGCTCCACCATCCTTTGGCAAATGATGTCAGCATCGAAGCAATCGAATACCAGATTACCGAAATCGTCAGACCGCGCCGCACGCCGATTCGATCAAGCAATCGCCCCCAGATGGTTTGCCCGAATGAATAGGCGATGCGGAAAGATATGACCAAATCGGCGTAATCGCTGTTCGTCCATCCGAAATCTTTTTTCAGATAAGGCGCCAATACCGACAGCGTTTGCCGATCAATGTAATTTATCACCGTCGAAGCAAAGAGCAATCCGCCAATCCACCAGCGCAGCTTGCGAATCGGACGTTTGTTGGTTTCCGTCATTTCAATCATTCCTTTTTTGGGCCTTACCGAGAATTGCTGTGGGCGAAAAGACATTAGCCATCAGCCATTACCCATTATCAATTAGCAGGCAGGTGAATAACTTTCCTCTCCTAACCAGTAATGGGTAATGACTGATGGTTAATGGCTAATTGTGAACTCGTAGCTTGTTGAAATTGCCGTAACGCCATTTATGAATCAAGGTTCAACATTGATAAACCATCGCCTGGCGTTGAAATCATCACTGAAGCTTCGGCCAGACAGTCACGATTGCGCGGTGCGTAAAATTCGCGCTGAACTCTATCAACCAACGCATTGACGTTTTCCGCCGTTGTCAGTGCCAAAACGTTTCCGCCGAATCCGCCGCCCATCAATCGCGCGCCGTAAACTTTCTCGTCGGCGCGAATGACTTCAATCAGGCTCTCGACTTCCGGCGTGCTGACTTCGTAAAGATCGCGCAGACTGGCGTGAGATTGATTGATCAGATTGCCAACGTTTCTCATTGCCTCTTCGATGCATTCGTCTCTGGTGATTGCCGCCAACCAACTTTTGGCCTCCCATACTCGCCAGGTTTCGCCTAAATGATGAAGCGCGCGGTCGCGGACTTTTAACTGGCTGGCGTAACGTTCGCTGACCAAAGCCGGAAAAATCGTTTCGCATTCTCGAAAGGCATCTGGAAAACGCGAACTCAATTCTTTCAAGGTGATTGTTTCAGGCAGGTAATTGAGCAGCATCCCCGCCTGATCCCACACGTCCATTTCATATGACCGTAGCTTCGCCACAGCTTGCAACCACATCAGCGCGCGTCGAGGCGATTCCTGTTTCCATGCTTTGAGCAACGCGGGAATGATCAATCGTGAAACCGCCGCGCGTTCGTTGTATTCCAACATCACCTCGCGGCCTTTGTCGGCGGGATGAGTAAAGAAAGTCAGCCATCGAAACTTCCGCGCGCGCATCGGTTCATAACCGGAGTGTGATTGGTTTTCGGAATGTTCGATGACAACCAATCCCCAGCGACTGGCTTCGCAAATTGTCTTGTGATCCAGCGCCCCGCCGCGTGTTCCCAGAAACCATTCGGCTTCCGACGAATCCTTAGCCAGTTCGGGACTATCGAATTCAATTCGGTTCACTCGACGAATTGCCGCAGCGGCCAACACGACCAAAGCCGACGAAGACGAAGCGCCGCTATTGGCCGGAATGGTCGAATCAATCAGAAAGTCGAAACCGTGTTTGACGCTCGCGCCGAATTTCCAACGGGCGAAGCTGACTGAGCCTTTGACGTAATTGCTCCAATGCGGAACGGGAGCCGGACGATTGAAAACAAACTCCTCCCAGCTTCGTTCATCGCGGTTTGGCGGTTGAACTTCCTTGATTGAAAACTCGAATGGATCAAAACCTTCGTTCGTCGAAGCTCCGCGAACTTTGCCATCATCGTTCGGACGAAAGGCCATCGTCATCGCGTTTTCGTGGCTGCCGAAAGCCAGCGACGCCGTCGGAAGGTAAGAAACGTAATCAACGTGTTCGCCCAGAATGTTGATCCGCGCCGGAGCGCGAAAAACAGTTACGCCGCCTTCGCCGTAAATTTGGCGAAAGCGGCGCAGCAGTGATTCGATTATTGAAGCTTGATCGGCTGACATTCTCAGATAAAAGCTACTGAATCAGAGCAACTGATGTGAAACGGACTTTAGTCTGCTTCACCAGGCAACAAGCTAAAGCTCGTTGCCACCTTACTCAAGATTCGTCGTTCGATTCAGCCTTTGCATTGCGCCAGCCACAGCGCACGGTAATAACGCATCAGCCGGATTGGGTCTGTGGTGTCAGGAATTTCCGCCAGGCAGTAACGATTGTAACCGGCAGCTTTCATCATCCCGAACAAATCGCTCCACGGGTATTCCGGTTTCCATAATTCGTTGATGTGAGCGTTCAGCAAATACGGCTTCAGCATTTCAAAGCCCGGTCTGATCGAACCGTTGATCAAATCTTCCTGGTTTGAGTTCCAGCAGACGCCGACGTTTGGATGATTGGCCGCTTTCATCATCGCGGCCATTCGCGGCGGATGGCTGGAATCGCGCCCGTGAACTTCGACCCAGATTTCAACGCCCGCCGGTTTGGCCGCTTCGCCGCATTCGCGCAAGGCAGCGCCGATTTGCGCGATGGTTTTTTCTTCCGCGACTTCTTTCGGAATTCCGTTCGGGCGAACTTTGACGCCCAGCGCGCCGATGTCGTGAGCCAGTTCGATGAAGCGTTTGCACTCGTCAATGTTTTTGCGGACGACAGATTGATCCGGCGAATGGAATTCGCAAATCGAGCCGAGACTGAGCAAGCGAACTTTCGTCCCTGCAAAACGCGCTTTGACTTCGGCGCGCTCGGCTTTATTCAAGCCTGGTTCGACGCCGTGTTTGTGAGTCGTCCGAAGCTCGACGGCTTCAAAGCCAGTAGCTTCGCAGTTTTTGATGACCGTCGGAATGTCCCAGTCTTTGGCCAGGTTGTAAGTCACCAAGCCTAGCTTGAATCCGCCGCCGCCGAGCGCGGGGTTTGATGTTCTTTGTGTTGAAGCGTCGGCTGATTCAGCCAATGCGATTGAACCGGCGACGGCCAGTCCGGTTTGCAAAAAGTCGCGTCTGGATGATTTGCTCATAATTCGTTGGCGATGGTAAGTTGCGAACTTCGCAACCGAATTTTCCAGTTCAGACCTGAAAACTTTTGGACAGGATTTACAGGATTCAACAAGATGAAAATTACGATTGAGCCTAATCGCTGCCAATCCTGATCAATCTTGTCAATCCTGTCTATCTCTTCATTGTCTCAATGTTGCTTGCCCCAATTTAGAGAGGTGAAAGATTGATCGTTTCGTTGATCGCAGCGATGGACAGACATCGCGGAATAGGCATCGGCAATCAATTGCCGTGGCGGTTGTCCGCCGATTTGAAACGATTCCGCGAACTGACGATGGGACATCACATCATCGTCGGGCGAAAGACTTTTGAATCAATCGGCAAACCGCTTCCCGGCAGACAGATGATTGTCGTCACTCGCGACCGCGACTTTCAGGTCGAAGACTGCCTGGTTAGCCATTCGCTGACGCAAGCAATTGAACTCGCTCGCTCGCGCGGCGAAACGGAAGTTTTCATCTGCGGCGGAGCGGAAATTTACGCTCAATCGCTTGGCATTGCCGACCGGCTTTACCTGACCTTTGTTGACGCAGAAGTCGTCGCCGATACTTTCTTTCCCGAATTCGACCCGAAGCATCGGATTGAGCGGGAAAGCGTTTTTCATCCGGCGGACGAAAAGAACGAATTTCCTTTCACCTTCAAATTGCTGGTCAGGAAAAATGGCGAAAGTTGACGGATTGGCTCTGCATTTCAGGTCAACTTCGTTTGGAAATCATGCGGTATAGCCACAACAAGAGAACCGCGCCGATGACAGACATAATAAAGCCTGCGCTGTAATGAGTGCGGCCAAACAGCATGCGTCCGAGGAATGTGCCGACAAACGAACCGGCGATGCCGAGCACCATGGTCATCAACAAACCCATTGGGTCTTTGCCGGGCATCAGAAACCGTGCGATAAGACCAACGACCAAACCGATGACTGCTATCCAAACCAGATCGAACAATCCCATGGCGAATGCCTCCTTGTGGAAGATGTTGAAAACGGTTCAACACGAAGTTTTCTTTATTAGTTGGTTACTGCGCGAAGGAATTGAAATCGCGCGCATTCTAAACTGAAAGACGATCAATTCAAATGTTATGAAGCAATATCTTGATTTGCTGTCGCACGTGCTGGAACACGGCGTAGAGAAAAGCGACCGAACCAGAACCGGAACTCTGTCTGTTTTCGGTTATCAAATGCGGTTCAATCTGGCCGAAGGTTTTCCGGTGGTGACGACCAAACAATTGCATCTGCGTTCGATCATCGTCGAACTTTTATGGTTTCTGCGCGGCGATACGAACATCAAATTTCTGCACAACCACAAGGTGACAATCTGGGATGAATGGGCGGATGAAAACGGAGAGCTTGGGCCGGTTTATGGTTATCAGTGGCGTTCGTGGCCGAACCCGGACGGGACGCACACGGATCAAATCGCCAGTGTCGTCGAACAGATCAAACGAAATCCTGACAGCCGCAGGCATATGGTCGTCGCGTACAACCCAAGCTGTATAGATCAGATGGCTTTGCCGCCATGCCACGCGTTGTTTCAGTTTTACGTTGCCGAAGGCAGACTTTCCTGCCAGCTTTATCAACGCTCGGCGGATATTTTCCTGGGCGTGCCGTTCAACATCGCCAGCTACGCTCTGCTGACGGCGATGATTGCACAGCAATGCGATCTGGAATTGGGCGAATTCATCTGGACCGGCGGCGACACTCATCTTTACCTGAACCATCTGGAACAAGCGCGTTTGCAATTGAGCCGTCAGCCATTCCCTTTGCCTGCGCTGAAAATCAAACGTCGCCCGCCGTCAATCTTCGATTACGAGCCTGGCGATTTCGAGATCGTCAATTACCAACATCACGCAAAAATCAACGCGCCAATCGCCGTCTGAAATGGCGATTGGCGCGTCGAGATTTCATCGCGAAAATTTCCGGCTTCAATATTCCAGATTGTCTTCGTAAATCATGTCTGCGACTTTGAAGCGCATGTTCAGCTTCAAACCTTTTGCGCCGGGAAATTCCGAATAAAAACGAATGTAGCCGCTGTCTTTATCAATGAATGGTTTGCCCTCAAAGGTTCGAGGAAAGACGTATTTCGCTCCCATTCCGTCGCTGATCGGCGCCAGATACTTTTCAAGAAAGATTCGCTTGCCATCTTTTCTTTCCAGATAAGTGGTGTTTTGCAGCAAGCCAATATTGGCGCTATTGAATTGTTGCATCGCCGGACCGGTGAAGCGCTGATCGGCTGAATTGTAATCAACCGCGATAACAATGTATTGATCGGATTTCTGTTCGGCAAAAGCCTTCAGTTGTTCTGTCAGCTCAGGGCTTTTCATGATGATCCGGCGGGCGATGGCCTGGCGAATCGGCTTGGAACTAAGGAATCGAATGCCGAAACTGATGTTTGTCGCCTGATTCAAAGCTCCCTGCTGGCCACGACTGCCGCCGCTGCCGGAGGTCGGAGTGAAAAACATTTCTGAAGTGTCAGTTTCGTTTTGGGTTTGTCCCCAAGGTGAATCATCGAGCATCTTCTTGACGTCCTTTTCCGACCATTCCGTCCAGGGTTTATATTTTTTCTGCGCAATGGCGACAGTTGCCAGCGCCAACAGGCATATCAATACGACAGCGAACTTTTTCATTCTTTAGCCTCCGGGTCAAAACCAACCGCCAGCCTGCCTGGCTGAGAGCGGGTAGCGAGTTTTTGCTATTGGCAAATAAAATCCAGAAATGTCGAGAAGCGATCAGAGCCGTGATCCAAAGCTATATCGCGAAGATTGTAATCCAGATGCAATGCCGACATCAGCAACGTCGCAGCTTCATCCACCAATCGTAAAGTCATAGTTTCAAAACCGACTTCTTTCGCGATCAATTCCGAAAGCAAAAAATGGCGGCAGGCAAATGGCGGAATGATTCCGAGTTGAATTCTGGCGATCAAACCGCCGTTGCCGAATAGCTCCAGAACCGGTCGAGCTTCCAAACCCTGATCGTCAATGTTCATGACGCCAATTAACTCATCCAGTTGCACAGTTTTTTTATTTTTGGCGATTCGCGCTCCTGAAACTATGTAATCGGTCGCCAGGCCTCCGCGAGGTTTGGCTTTCTGATACCAGCGCGCCGAACGCAAACCGGGACGGAAATGGGTGAATGCGTAAGCGTCCCATTCGCGAACCCTGACTTTGACTTTGAACAACGTATGATTGGTGTCAGGCGAAACGGCGACGGCCAGTCCGCCGGAAAAATCGGAAGAGGTTTTAGCGTCCAACGAAAGCTGATCGAAATCCAGTTCGCAGCCCTGATTCGCCGACAATCGAATCACACCTCGTTCGGTTTGAGACGGCAAGATTGAAGCCAGTTTTTTGTCTTCCATCGCCGACCAGACAGCCTGACCTTCCGCATCAACCGCGAATGGATAAAGCCAAAGCGATTCTTCCAAAGGCAATCCGGCGCCGAAATAAAACCGGGAATCGAGCGTCAGTCCGCCGATCTTTTTGGCTCGGAACAGCAGCGGCGAATACAAAACATTTTTCGCTTTGAACTGGCCATTGTCGAAAGGCGCTGCCGCCGGTTTGGGTTTGAAAACGCTTTGGTGAATCGGATGTTCGACGCTGAATCTCTTTCCCTGATTCTGACGAATCATCAGATAACCGAAGCTTTTCGTTGTTCCCTGATTATTGCTGATGGTCAACAATCCGTGTTGATTGTTTGGTTTTGTTGGCGTTGTCTGCGCCCACGGGTCTGAAATGATCTGGCCGGAATTCAAATCGAACAGCAGCGAGGCATGAGGTTTCAATTCATAAGCCTGCGTCGCAAAGGCTTTGCCCAAAGGGTCAAAAACCTTGATCTCTCCCGCGCTGGTTTCCGAGTTCGGATTGAACAGGCTGAAAACGCATTGATGTTCATCGAGCGGCGGAAAAGGCATGGAGTAAAAATAACCATCCGCGTTTTGCCATTGCGGTGGATCGGGGTTGGCATGAACGTTGTCGAATGAAGTCGAAGCTTTCCATCGGACAAAGGCCGAACTGAACAAATCGCTGGCGTGCGTTTTGTCTCGTCCATTTGGCCGCAAACGGATTTTCAATCCGCCGAAGAACCTTTTCGCATCGCCGATCAATTCGCGAATCGGAATGACCGTCGTGCGCATGGCCGGAACCGTCAGCTTTTTCGCAACTCCGCCGTCGCCAATCGCCTTGCCCGAAGAATCGAAAAGCAGGAATTCGTAATCGGTTGCATCCTTGCCGTCTGAATGCCCATTGATTCCGGCAAAGGTGTCAGAGGTCAAAACGATTTCGCACTGTATGCCAAGCTCGGCGTCTTCGACGATGAAGGGGGCTGCAACTTCCAGCCAGCAAGTCTGACCATTGTTTACTTTCGCGTCTTTGTCTGGGGACTGTTCGGCGAATTCGGCTGGAACGAGCGTAACGGGAATCGCCGCCAAACCGGCCAACGAGCAAGAAATTGTTGAGAGAAAATTGCGACGATCGTAAACAGTCATCAGTGGCGAAACCTGTATAACCTGAGATGCCGTAATCCTAGCTCAGATGCCAAAAGGATCAAAGGCTCGGATGAATGAGAGGAACGATGATTACACATCGTCCCTCGCCAATGG
>CAYRQB010000199.1:0-11434 GCA_964426025.1 uncultured Heliomicrobium sp. | reverse complement strand
CAAAGTATCTGCGTTAATTCGCGTCATCCGCGGGAAAAACATTTTCTTGAATTCTGTAGCTTATAAACACCCTCTTGCCACCAACACCGGGATGATGATCCAGAGCAGTCCCTTGATCAGGAAAAACAGAACTCCGGCCAGGCCAAGCCGCTTCAGCCAGGAAATAAATCGGCGTTGACTTTCCGGTTCGGTGGACAATTCGTTCGATGTCTTGGCGCGTTCGTCCATAACTTCAGATCAACTCGATTTTGCCTTTTGGAGTTTTAATTGCAGCTCTGATGATTGGTGAAGATGCCTTGGCAACTTTGGCTTTGATGCCGAGCGTTTTCATGGCCACCGAAATTGATTCGGCTTCGGGATGACTGAATTCCAGCGACAGCAACCGGCAACCCGCGGGCGAATCCTGCGAAGGATGAAGCGAGTCTTTGTCCCATTGAATGAAAAAGGGAACGACGTTGAAATTAACGACTTGTTGATCTTCCGGGCGAGCGACGTTCAGCGAGCGCCATTTGAGCAGCTTGCCGTCAGGCCTCATACGCGAACCATCAATTGGACCGAAAACAAGCAGCTTCCCTGCTTTGGCGTTTTGCGCCAGCGTATCAATCTCTTCGGTGGCCGACGCCCATAAAACCAAACGCGGCGAGGTCAGCTTCAACAATTCAACGGCTCGTGGGTTTCCTGACTGCTGCGGATCAGGCGCCAAAATTTCCAGATATTGCCGACCTCCGAACGAAATCAGCGCGTTCTGGGTTCCACGCCCCGGGTGTTTGCCGCCGACAACTGCGCGCACGCCTGTCTTTTGCTCAAACCATTCGATACCTTGCTGCAAATCGCTGACAGCCAGCACCAGATGATCCACTGCGTCTTTCGCTTCTCTGAGCTTCAACTTCTCTCCCGATGAAAAACCTGTCAGCATCGAAACGGCCAACGCCGCTTGACCGGCCTGAATAAACTGTCTGCGCGAAACCATAAACTCACGCATCATTCTGCTCCCCCGATAATGTGATTTGATGAGTTACAACCGAGACAATAATTGATCCGGGGTGAACTTTCCACTTGCCGGATGCAATCATCAATGGCACATTCGCCGCGCAATCAATTTTTCAAAAAGGACAAGGAATCAATGAGTCAAGACAAGGTCACAGTCATCGCTTACATCGAAGTCAAACCCGGCGCGGAAGAAACCTTCCTGCAACACGCCAATGTAGTGGTCAACGCCACGCGCGCTGAAACCGCCTGCATCAATTATGACTTGCATCAAGCAGAGGGCGATCCGACCAGGTTTGTCTTTTATGAAAACTGGACCGGCCTGGCCGGACTGGATGAGCATGCCAAATCCGCTCACATTCAAACCTTTCGTGCCAACATCGCCGAGCTGATTTCAAAACCGGTCGAAATCAAGCTATACAAAATGGTGACGGAACCAGCCGTTTGAGAAGTTGATCACGGAAATCGCTCGCACTCAACGTTGTGGAATCAAAGCCCCCGTTCGTTTCCGGTAAAGCTGATACTCGCCATCGAAAGCCGCGATCAGGTTTACTTCCTCTTTGGGAATGATCACGAAACGAAATATCAGCGCTCCTAGAATCCATAACAACGCCATAAACCAGTTGCTGGCGAGCAAGCTCAACGCGAGAATTTCAAGCAGGCCGAGGCTGTAGAGCGGGTGTCGTACCCATCGGTAAGGTCCATCAGTCACCAACACGTGGTTTCGCTTCGTCAGCACTGTTTCCGAAATGTTCGAGCCTATGCTGCTGAAAACCCACCACAAAAGCGGGATGCATATGATGCCGAGCACGGCTCCAAGCCAGCGTAACCAGACAGGCAAAGGAATAACAGACCATTCCATCCAACGCGGGTTGACGGCGTAAAGCAGAATCGAAACCAGCAACGGAAGCGTCAAAACAATTCGCAGAATCAAGGCTAATGCGCCTTCCTGCCGTCGCGGAATAGTTCCGCCGTCTTTCCGCGCCCGCCTGCGATGATAAGCGGAGATCAGCAGGCAAATCATGAAAACGCCAACAAAGATCAGGCGAAATGACAATTCTTCTTTCATCGGAACATCCCTCAAAAACGATTACCGATTAGAGGCGGTATCTACCACCTGAACTTCACGCCTGCCTGAGCCAGTCTTGGAATGCCAACCATAATTCCGCGCCGCCGATCAACAATGAAGGTGTCATCCGTCAGGTTCTTGATCGCGACGAAAACAGTTGGCGAGTATCTTTCCAGCTTTCCAATCCGGTAATTGACCGCCGCGTTCCATACCGTGTAAGCCTGGATCAGACCGCGCTGTCCATTTGCCGAAACCGGTATTGTATTCAGGTCGTCGCTGAACTGCCGACCGGTGTGAATGGATTCGATCAAGGCATCGAATCCGTTGGCGTGCGAATAACCAATGGTCGTCGTTGCCAGATGTTTGGGCGAGTAAATCAAACGATTGCCGGTGATGCTGACATTGCTGAATCCGCCCACGTTGCTGAAACGAGTTCCGCGATATTCGGCTGCACTGACGAATGTGTAAGCCGTACGCAGATAAAAGTTGTGAGGCGAATTGAAAGTCGCACCGCTGTCCCAGCGCCCGTCGAATTCCCACCCCTGATGTAGCGTTTCGCCCGCGCTGGTCAACGTCGAACCGTTTCCGCCCGACAGATTCGCGGGAACGATCTGGTTTTCATAATCCAATCGGAAGAAAGTCGCGCTCAGCCGCAAACCACGCGCGGGCAATGATCGAAAACCGACTTCGTAATTCCATGAAAGCTCAGGATCGAGTTCGATGACCCCGCCAGTGGCGTTGCTGATGATGTCCGCCGGGCGCGGAGGCGAAAATCCACGATGCGCTCCGGCAAAAATCGTCAACCGCCTTAAAGGGCTGTAAGCGACTCCAATGCCCGGGATAACTTCCGTTACATCTGTCTTGCCCGATACCAGCGCTCCCAGTCGGTTTGTGCGTTCAATGTTTACATGCTCAATGCGAACGCCCGGCGTGAAGGCGAAGTCGCCGAACAAAAACCGATGTTGCGCATACCCGGAAAACGCGCTGTTCTTTCGCTGATTGTCTTCAACTGTCACTCCGCCACGACCATTCGGTCCCAGAGTGTCGTTGTTTTTCTGAATTCGATTTTGCGTTTCGCGGTGGTAACGGAAGCCCATATCGGTTTCGCCGAAACGACTGCTGACTTTCAGTCGCGGATCAATTCCAAATGCATCGTACCTGCGCAAACGACCTTCATTGCCGCACAGCGTGTTGAGTTCCGCCAAACCGTTGCAGCCATTATTGCCGCGACGGTTCGGACGTTGATCGGAATTTGACGATTGCCGCCACCAATGGCGCTTGAAGCTGGAAGTGTATATCGCCGTAGTGAAAACCGCTCGACTGTTGATGGAATTGGTATACAGCGCCGAGCCGCCGAATCGGTCTCCATAAAAGAAGTCGTTACGAAAAGGGTTGGCGCGGGGATTGTCGCTGTATTCGGCCAAAGTCAATCCGGAATAAGCGACATTGGAATCTTCACCGTAATAGTTGAACTTGAAACCGAGCGATTGAGTGCCATCTTCGTTCAGCTTCGTCTGCGTTTTGAGAAGCACGTCGTTCAAACCGAAGCGCATATTTTCGCGCGAACCTTGTCCCTGCTTTCGCAGGAAATCAATTGCCACTCCGGTCTGGCCGAGGCCTTTTCCGAATGAAGCGCCAATGCTGCCATAGCCGTTGAAATAGTTGCGATTGCCGCCGAGCAGGGTAAGCGATCCACTGAAAGTTTCAGGCGGCGCGGGCGTCAAATAGTTGATGACGCCGCTCAGCGTATTTGGTCCATGGGCGATCTGGCTTGATCCTTTCAGAATCTCAATGCCGTTGTATCGTTCAATTGGCGGATGGTAGTAAGCATCAGAGTCGCCGTAAGGAGCATGACCAAGCGGCACACCGTCTTCCAGCAATAAAACTTTGGACGAACGATTAGGATCAAGGCCGCGAATACCGATTGAAGGTCGCAGACCGAAACCTTCTTCATCGCGCGTATATACGCCAGGCGCTTTGCGCAAGGCTTCGTTGAAATTAAACGGACGGGAAATGTCCAACGTCCGCGCGTCTATGATTTCGATGCTTCCGGGAATGCGCGCCTGCTCTTCCAACGTCGCGGCGATTTGCGTCGAAACAACGCTGACATCGGCAGCCAGTGCGCCCGGACGCAGAACGAAATCCAGCGACCGTTCTCTGTTCAGCGTGATTGTTTGCGCCGACAGCGAAAACCCTTCGCTGCGCGCTGTAATTTGATAATCGCCCGGCAGCAAATTATCCAGTCGGTATTGACCATTACTTTCGGTGACGACCGATCTTTCAAAACTACTGCCGAGTTGACGGACAGTCACCACCGCGTTGCCTATATCGGCGCCAGTTTGATCCGTCACTCTTCCAGTCAATGAAACTCTGGCCTGAGCAAATGCGATGAAAGCAAACAACATTATTAACGAACAGATTCGGAAAAATTGAGAAACGACGGCGGGCGATAAGTTTATTGACATATTAACTCCATTGATAAATCCGACGTTGAGAAAGATTCGCGCTATATGCCTGGAAAGCTTTTGCTCAAACAGCATCTACCGTTCGCGTATTGTTTAGCCTGCAAAGACATCTGAATGGTCGAATCTATCACTTCAGCAAAATGGCGGATTTTTCCTCCTGAAAAGACACTATTCGTCTTAATGCAGACGGTCGTGTATTACGAATACTGGCTGCAATGATTTCCGAGTTGTGGCGCAGTAATCTGCCTGAGCACTCCATTCGTGAAGTTGCCAGAACGAAATGGGTTGTGATGCGCAAAGCCTTCAGCGTTGCATATCCGAAGGCTTTGCGCATTGAAGTCAGCTTACTACCTGAGCGGGCATTTTTTGCATCGCTTGCCGCGCTTGTAATTCTTGCAACATTTCGATTTTTTGCTCATCTTAAATCTGCCTCCGACAGCGTCTGATAAATGCGATAAATAAGCACGGATTCAGAAATCTTAAACTTATTGTCAGTAACTAACACTGAGCTTGATTATCATCATTCCAATAAATCTGATTCTGAAATCCGTTTTCAACAAAGCGAATAATACAAAGCTCCAAATATGTCTGTCAACTTGTTTTTCTGGTGAAAATCGAAGGGTTAAAAGCACAGATGCTAGCAAGGCTTGGACTGTGTTCAAGCCTTTAAGTAGAATGAGTTCGTGAATTCGAATGTAACAAATAGTGGTTATTGGTTTGGAAACGCTCAGCCTTCCGGCTTTTTATTGCTCGGCTTATTGTGCATCGTTGCTTTTTCTCAGGCTGCGGAACGTCGTCCAAATCAGATTGAGACTGTGGTTTCCAATCTCCGCTACTTGATTGAGCTTGATGTTGACCATCAAAACGCATCATTTTCGGGCTATGAGACAATTCGCATTACAAATTCCAGCCGCGACGACATCGAAACCATTAGCTTTCATCTTTACCCCAACATAGGGCTATTGGACGAGGACGAGCCTTTGTTGAGCGTTCGACGGATCACTGTCAAAGAGAAAGAGTTGCGATTCAATCTGAGGTCGAGGCAAACGATCATTCGCGTCGAACTGCCGTCAAAATTGCCCCCTGGCCAAACTATGGAACTTAAACTGGAATTCTCCGGCAGAGTTCCGCAAGTTCAGCGAGAGGAAGCGAGTTTGCTGGCCCATTTTCTGCAAGAAGTTAACGATGCGGTCAGCGAAGAGCGCCCTGTGCGGGATACCAGAGACATATTCTTCGCCAGCGAAGAAGCGATGCTGCTGGGATACTTTTATCCGCTACTGGCTGTCAAACCATCTCAATTGACGGAACAATGTCTGGTTGCCGGCGCTGGCAGTCTGGTTTTCAGCGAAACTGCAGATTATGAAGTAAGGGTAACTGCCGACGATGCGATGACCGTCATTGCATCGGGAATTCAAACCGAATCGAAAACCACACATACAACCGGAAACCAGTTCCCTGCCCAATTGAGAAAGACGCGCGTTTTCAAAGGAGAAAATCTGCGTGGCTTTGGGCTGGCGCTGGCAGAGCGTGTAAAAAGTCTTGAGCAACAGGTCGGAGAAACTCGCGTGGTGTCGTACTTTCGAGAAGGCGACGATCATCTTGGCAATCGCGCGCTCAACATCGCCGTTCGCGCCATTGAAGCGTTTTCAAAATCATTCGGCGCTTACCCTTATCCCATTTTTCAAGTCATCGAAATGCCTTTGACTGCTGGAACGAGCGATACTGAGCTTCCCTGTCTGGTTGCTTTGGCTCAGGCGTATTACATTGATTTCGATTCGCCCAAAGCAGTGCGATTGCCCGGCGTGTTGCGCGAACAGGCTGACGTGATCAAAACCTCTTTTGAATTTACCTTGGCGCACGGAGTGGCGCATCAATGGTGGGGAGGTATCGTCGGCAGTGACCCCGAACGGACGCCTTATCTGGACGAAGCGCTTTCAACATATTCGGCGGCTTATTACCACGAAGTAGTATACGGAAAACGACTTGGAGAGGTAGTTCTTGAACAGCACCTGCAAGGCACTTACCAGGCGTATCGAATGCTAGGCGGAGTTGATCTTGAAACCGACAAACCTGTCAGAGATTTTAAGAACTCTTTGCAATTTGCCGCGATTGTCCAAGCCAAGGGGGCGCTTATGCTTGCGGCGCTGCGACGTGAATTGGGTGACAAGAAGTTTTTCGATGCCTTGAAATCATATTACTCCGCTTATCGTTTTCGGACTGTGACTCCTGATCAACTGCGCGCAACGTTCCTGAATGTCGTCGAAGACCAGCGTCCGGTGAGAGCGATTTTTCAGCGCTGGCTGAGGGAAAAACGCGGCGATGAAGATATTGGAACTCCCGATCTGACTTTACTGTCGCCTCCGGTATCGAAAATACGAGCTTTGGGTCGAGTATTCGTCAAGATCGGCAAAACCGCCGCCAGACCTTTTTGATGATCAGCCCGGAGGCCAGGTCATCGGACGTCCACCCATCACGTGCAGGTGAATGTGGAAAACGCTTTGCCCAGCATCAGCCCCAGTGTTGATCACCAAGCGAAAACCTTTGTCATTGATTTTTTCCTGCACGGCAATCTGTCCGGCAACGCTTATCAAATGCCCCATCAACGATTGATCTTCGCTCCCGACTTCATTCAAAGAAGCAATGTGTTTTTTAGGTATCAACAAGACGTGCGTTGGAGCTTGCGGATTGATGTCCCTGAAGGCAAATGACAATTCGTCTTCATAAACTTTGTTGGCCGGAATCTGACCATCAATGATTTTGCAAAACAGGCAATTGCTTTCTGACATTCTCTCTTCTTCCTTGTTCGGTGTAATAAATTGAATGGCGTTGCAGCCGGTTTGATACTAGCATAACCTTCGTTCACCCGGTCTTATAAGTTTTCACAGAGGTAGTTTGATGAAGGAAGTTTCCAGGATGTTTTTGATCATCTCTTTGCTGCTTTGCTCAGCGTGCCAAACGCACAGAGCCGCCGTACCTGATTACCAACAACCGATTCAATCAACTGTGCCTTTTCGAGTCCAGAATTTCACCTACGAAGTCATCAACACTTACCCGCACGATCCTGGCGCGTTCACTCAAGGTTTGGTTTATCACCAGGGCGTGCTGTACGAAAGCACAGGTCTAAACGGCTCTTCGTCATTACGAGAGGTTGAACTGACAACCGGACGAGTCACAAAAATCGTCAACGTCCCTGCTCAATACTTCGCCGAAGGGCTGGCGCTTTTCAACGACCGTCTCTATCAGTTGACCTGGCTGTCGCAAACGGCTTTCGTTTACGACATGTCCACGTTCGGAATGCAGAAAACCTTCAACTATTCGGGCGAAGGCTGGGGACTGACCGACGATGGCCGTTCGCTGATCATGAGCAACGGAAGCAATCAAATCAGCTTTCTCGATCCGGAAACTTTTCAGGTTCAACGAACGATCAACGTAACTGACAACAATGTACCCGTTCGTCAACTCAACGAACTTGAATACATCAAAGGCCAAATCTTCGCCAACATCTGGCAGACTGATCGAATCGCCCGCATTGATCCTCAAACCGGCAGAGTCACCGGATGGGTAAATCTGGCCGGGTTGTTGTCTCCGGAAGATCGCTCGCGCCCGGTTGATGTTTTGAATGGCATTGCCTACGACGAAGCAAATGATCGCCTGTTCGTCACAGGCAAGTTGTGGCCGAAGCTGTTTGAAATCCGTCTGATCTCTCGCCGCGAACCCGTCAGCCGATAATCACTGAAGCAAATTTTTTCCGCGATTGTGGAACTTTCTGCACGTGAAATCCGAATTGCCAACGAACGCGAAAACAAACTGCCAACCCGAAGAAAGACGGCGATGCACGCAAATTCCAGCGACGAAGAATTGCTTAAACTGATCGGCTTGGGCGACGAAAACGCTTTTATCGCGCTTTATCGTCGGCGGCAGGGGGCGATTTACCGTTTCGCGTTGCGAATGAGCGGGTCGGAATCCGTCGCTGAAGACGTCACTCAGGAAGTATTCCTGCATCTGATGCGCGGCGAAGGAAACTTCGACCCAGATCGCGGATCGTTCCAGTCATACCTGTTCGGAATCGCGCGAAATCAGACTCTGCGCCGCCTGGAACGCGACCGCCCTTACCTGCTGATCGTCAACGATGAAGACGAAGACGAATCACCAGCGATTGATGGCCTGGTTTGTTTGAACGATCCGCTCGGCGATCTGACGAGGCGCGAAACGATTGAATCAGTCCGTCAGGCTGTGCTGGCTTTGCCGACTCATCACCGCGAAGTTGTTGTTCTGTGCGACCTGCACGAGATGAGTTATCAGCAAGCGGCGGAAATTCTGGGTTGCGCGATTGGAACCGTTCGCTCCAGATTGCACAGAGCGCGCGCCGTGCTGGTCAATAAACTGCAAGCGATGAATGCAGAGACTTCGGCGGAAAAGCGAAGCGCCGAAACCACTGAATGTTTTGTTTGAGGCGATTATGAATTGTCAGGAATTTAATCAGGTCGTGTGTGATTTGGCAGATGCCAATGTGACGGATGCTGCGAAGCTGGACGCCGCCAAAGCTCACGCCGCGAACTGCAAAAGCTGCGAATCCGGTTTGAATAATTTGCTGGCGCTGTCTGCCGGGCTGAAGTCATTGGCTGCGACAGTCGAAAACAAAGAAGCTCCGCCGAAGATTGAAGCGGCTTTGCTGTCGGCGTTTCGTCAACAAACCGCTAATCCATCACTGGCATTTGCGACCGCCGACAACCTCGTCAGTTTCCCGATCAGAAAGCGCGCAATGCTTCTGGCTGCGGCTGCCGCGCTTCTGGCCATTTTTGCTTTTGCGATTTCACACTGGTTGAAAGATCAACCCGCGAATCAAACAGTGATAACGCTCGCTCCAAACGCTTCGCCAACACCGGCAAATGATCCACAAACGATTGTAGAAAAGAATTTAGCCGATAACGGTTCGAAGCCTGAGCCAGTCGTCAGGAAACGGATCAAACATCAATCCGCAAAAACGCAAACTGAAAGCTCATCAATGGATTATTCAGTGACGGCCAGCCTGGGCGAACTCACTCCGCTTACAGGCAATTCGTTTTCCTCATCGGAATTTTTGCCGTTGAGGTTTGAACCTGTGGCGCAACCAATCGAAAGCGGTCAGGTAATTCGCGTTGAAATGACGCGCCACGCGCTGATTTCTTTTGGTCTGCCGATCAATTTTGAAAAGGCTGATCAACCGATCACCGCCGATGTGCTGTTGGCCGAAGACGGTTCTGCGCGAGCGATTCGCGTCGTTCGTTGACGTCGAAACGTTGATCAGGACTTTCACAGAGTTACGTGATTAACGCAAAGTCGCCGAGAGGCA
Source organism: uncultured Heliomicrobium sp. (assembly GCA_964426025.1). Classification (GTDB taxonomy): domain Bacteria; phylum Acidobacteriota; class Blastocatellia; order RBC074; family RBC074; genus RBC074. The sequence goes on along the minus strand of CAYRQB010000199.1, from coordinate 1,581 downwards.
AAGGCGCAAAGCGAATTCGACTGTAAACAACTTGTCGTAATTTGAGCAATGATCCCACTTTAACCAACTTTGCGTCCTCCAACCTTTGCGCCTTTGCGTTGAAGTCGTTGTTCCCGTGTAAACCCTTGTCGCTATCAAGTTCAATTTAATCACTCATCACCAAGGAGAGATGCCATGAAGCTTCGTCAAAAAACATTCGTCAGCTTTGTCTGCGTGCTGGCTTTGGTCGGCAATTCGTTCGGCGTGTTGGCGCAGGATAAAGCCGCATCGCAGCAAAGAACCACTCTAAAAACTACGGACGGACAAACCAAAGAGTCTGTCGTTGAAAGCGGCGGACAGCGGATTCGCGTCAATCAAACACAAGACCCGCAGTTCAATGTCCCTGTGCCCGAAGGCATCGGAACCGGAGCTTTCTTTTACAGACAGGAAGGAGCGACGTTCGGTTTTGTAGGTCAGGATAATATTCTGGTTCGCGGTCAATATGGGCCTGGACAGGACGCGACGTTCAACTTCATCTCTTCTGAAATGAGTTTCGACAGCAAGCTGGTCAAAGGCGCTCCGTTTTCCGCCGACGTTGAAAGCGAAATGATTCAAACACTGGCCGACGGCAATCGCATCATCCGCCGAAGTTCCGGCGCGATTTACCGCGACACCGAAGGCCGCACTCGCCGCGAAAACACCATCAACGCCATCGGCTCAATCGCAGGCAGCGATCCGCTGCGAACAGTCACCATCAACGATCCGGTCACCTGGGCGACTTATTCGCTCGATCCGCTAAGCCGCATCGCCCGCAAAATGGGCGTCAGTTACGCTCGCGTTCCTGCGCCGCCCAGAACCGCTGTCCGATCAAACGATGGGTCAACTGAACCGCCAAAGAAAGTCAACGTTTCGGGCGGAGTGCTGCAGGGCACCGCTCTGAAAAAAGTTCAACCGGCATATCCGCCGATTGCCAAAGCCGCCAAAGCATCCGGCGCGGTTCAGGTGCAGATTACCGTTTCAGAAGAAGGCAGGGTTATAGAAACCAACGTCATCAGCGGCCATCCGTTGTTGCGCGACGCCGCTGCGCAAGCGGCCAGCCAATGGGAATTCAAACCGACGGAATTGGGCGGTGTTCCTGTCAAAGTTCAAGGCGTTCTGACCTTCAATTTCACGCTCGCCGATGACAGCAATAACGAACAAGCGGCTCAGCCAATGGCTGCCCGAACTCGTCAGGGAGTCATGATCAAAACGAACGAAGAATCGTTGGGCAAACAAACGATGGAAGGCGTTGAAGTAGAAGGCAAACGCGCGACGACGACCATTCCCGCCGGAGCAATCGGCAATGAGCTTCCGATTGAAATCGTCAGCGAGTCCTGGTATTCGCCGGAACTGCAAACCATCATTTACAGCAAACACAACGATCCGCGCACGGGCGAAAACGTTTACCGCATGACCAACATTCGCCGTGGCGATCCTGACGCTTCGCTGTTTCAGGTTCCGCCGGATTACACAATCAAGGAAGTGCCTCCTCCGCCACCAACACCAATACCGGACGGGAACATCAACATTCGGACCAGAAGGCCGGACAATCAAAATTAAGTT
>CAYRQB010000198.1:0-11495 GCA_964426025.1 uncultured Heliomicrobium sp. | reverse complement strand
TTTGAAGATGAAAAACTTGCTCATGAAACCGGCGGTCGGCGGAATGCCTGCCAGACTGAAAAGAAATATCGCCAGTGAAAAGCTCAGGCCAGGCGATTCAAAACCGATGCCTGAATAATCCGCAATCTCGGTTTTCTGATCTCCGGCGCGAGCCAGCAATTGAATCACGGCAAATGCGCCCAGGCTCATGATCGAATAAGCCAGCAGGTAAAACGCGACGGGTGCGAAATCTCCTGTGACAAATCCGATCATCGCGTATCCGGCGTGAGCGATGGACGAATAAGCCAGCATTCGTTTGATGTTTTTTTGCGTCAGAGCAACCACATTGCCGATGGTCATCGTCAGCACCGCCAGAATGGCGACGACAATCACCCAGGTGTTGTGAAGCTGCAAACCAATCGGCGAAGCCCCGGTGTTAAACCCTTCGGCAAAAACTCTGAGGAAGGCGGCGAACACAGCGGCTTTGGGGCCGGTACTCATAAAACCTGTGACGATGGTCGGCGCGCCTTCGTAAACATCCGGCGTCCACAAATGGAAAGGAGCGCTGGCGATTTTGAATCCGAAACCAACCAGCATCATCGCCGCGCCAATCATCAGCAAGGCAGGATGAATAACCTGATCGCCGGCAATCTTCGCGCTGATGTCCTGAATGTTAGTCGTCCCCGTCGCTCCGTAAACCAGCGCCATTCCATACAGCAGGAAAGCCGTCGCGAACGAACCAAGCAGGAAGTATTTCAACGAAGATTCGTTGGCGCGCACGTCGTAACGGCGATAACCGGCCATCACATAAGTTGTAATCGAGGCGATTTCCAATCCCAAAAAGACGGTGACCAGGTCGGCAGCCGATGCCAGCAACAACATTCCAGATGTCGCAAACAGAATCAGCGAAAAGAATTCGCCCGGCGGCAAGGCTTCGTCGCGCAGAAACTGATCGGCCAGCAAAGTCCCAATGATGGCAGCAATCAATATCGTCACTGAGAAGAAGACGCGAATCGGATCAATCACCACCATCCCGGAAAAGTAACTGCCCGCGCCGACTGAATTCAGTCCGAAAACGGCAATCAGCGCCAGAATCAGCGCGACCAAAGTCAGCGTGCCATTGATTCTGCGAGCGCCTTTTTTGGAGAAGGCGTCAACAAGCATGACCAGAACCGCCGCGACCGAGACGATGATTTCGGGCGCAATCGCCCAGTAATTTAGTTTAAGTAGTTCGAGTGACATTTTTCTTTTAGAAATTCGATTTCACTGAAACGGCAGCAAGCAAAGTCATCAAGGCCTGTCAGCGATTGATTGTGACATTACCAGGCTTACCAATCACAGCTTCCTTGACTGTATTAACTGTCTTTTCGCTTCCGCGCAGGAAGATCATCGGAGCGACGCCCATGACGATTGCCATCACGACCAGCGGAACCAGCGCGAAGACTTCACGAGCATCCATGTCTTTCAACTCGGCGTTTTCCTTCCTCTTGATTTCGCCGAACAACACTCGCTGCAACATCCACAGCAGATAAACCGCCGACAGTATCACGCCCGTCGCTGCCAACACCGCAAACAACCGAGCGTGAGGAACCGGCGAAGCAAACGTGCCAATCAGAATCAGAAATTCGCCTATGAATCCGTTGAGCAAAGGCAAGCCGAGCGAAGCCAGCGAGATGATCAAAAACAAAGTCGAATATTGCGGCATCGGCGTGGCTATGCCGCCGAAATCTTCGATCAAACGAGTGTGACGACGGTCGTAAATGATGCCGACGCACAAGAACAATCCGCCGGTAGCAACGCCGTGAGCCAGCATTTGATAAAGCGCGCCCTGCATCGCCTGATCGGTGAAAGCGAAAATTCCCAGCACGACAAAACCCAGATGGCTGACCGATGAATAAGCCACCAGTTTTTTCATGTCCGGTTGCACCATCGCCACCAACGCGCCGTATATGATGCCGACAACTGCCAGCCCCATCACCCATGGAGCCGCCTGTCTGGAAACTTCCGGAAAGAACGGCAGATTGAATCGCATCAAACCGTAAGTTCCCATCTTCAGCAACACGCCAGCCAGAATGATCGAACCGGCGGTTGGCGCTTCGACGTGAGCGTCAGGCAACCAGGTGTGGAAAGGAAAGAGCGGAACTTTGATGAAGAAAGCCAGCGCAAACGCCAACCACAACCACAACTGAACATTGCCCGGAATGGCGGTTTTACCGGCCTGAATGTTGTTCGTGATTTCGACGATGTCGAAAGAATAAGCTCCGGCGGCTTTGGCGTTGTAAAAGTAAATGGCGATGATGGCGACCAGCATCAGCAAACTGCCGACCACCGTATAAACGAAAAACTTGATGGCCGCGTAAATGCGCCGCTCTCCGCCCCAGACGCCAATCAGGAAATACATCGGAATCAGCGTGATTTCAAAGAACAGGTAAAACAGAAACATATCCAGCGAAACGAACACGCCGATCATTCCCGTTTCCAAAACCAGCATGAAAAGCATGTACTCGCGGACGCGCTTGGTCACATGCCAGCTTGCCAGAACAGAAACCGGCATCAGGAAAGTCGTCAGCAGTACCAGCCAGATGCTCAAACCATCAATGCCCACGAAGTAATAAACGCCGAGCGAACCGATCCAGGGAGTTTTCTGGGTAAGCTGCGCCGCCGGGTTGGAATTGTCGAACCCGGCCAGCAATAACAACGAAACAATGAATGTCACCAGCGTGACAGCCAAAGTCACCCAGCGATACAAATTATTCGATGATTCCGTCTGAGCGCCGGAATTGCCGCGAAGCGATAACAGCACAAGCAGAACGGCTCCGATTATCGGCAAGAAAGTTGTGATCGTAATGAGGTTCATAAGTGGTCAATGTGGAACAGGCTTCAGCCTGTTCGTGTGCGGCTGAACAGGCTGAAGCCTGTTCCACTCTCGCTTATCTGAGAGCGATGTATCCGAAATAGCCAATGACGACGATTGCGCCAAGCAGAATCACTGCGGCGTAATTTCGCGCAAAACCCGTCTGCGTGTAACGAAGCACTCCGGCCAGCGCGCCGAACATCTTCGCTACGCCGTTGACGAAACCGTCAATCAGTTTGACGTCAACGACTTTCCACAAACCTTCGCGCGAAACTGTTTCAATCGGAGTGACGATGACTTCGTCGTAAAGCTCGTCAATTTTGTATTTGTCTTCCAGAAGCTTCGGCATCTGTTTGAGCGGATTTTTGCCGAAGACGGCGAATCCGATCCCAATGCCGACCAAACCCAGCAAGACCGACAGACCGGTCAAAGCCAGTTCGGTCGAAGTGTCGTGATGCTCTTCGGCTTTGGCGATCGGCGCGGCAGCTTGCTCGCTGGCTGCGGTTCCCTGACTTTCGCCAGTTGCGGGCAAGTGAGCGGCTGCCGCTCCGTGCGGTTCGACACGCGCGATGACAGGTTCCAGAAAATGCTCGAACCTGTTTTCGTGAATTCCGACAAACTGCCCCAGAGCAGGCGCAACGCCAACCCATCCGCCGGCCACAGACAACACAGCCAGAACGACCAGCGGCGCAACCATCAGCCAACCGGATTCGTGCGGTTTGCCGTGACCGTGCCCGTGATCGTCGCCGTGAGCTTCGTGGTCGTGATGATCCTTAGCTTTGCCGAATCGCTCTTCGCCCCAGAAAGTCATGACCATCATTCGGGTCATATAAACCGCCGTCAGCAAAGCCGTCAGCGCGGCCACTGCCCACAAAATCTTTCCGAGCGGCAATCCGTACACGTGGGGCAGAGCTTCGCTTGACCAGGTTCGCCACAGAATCTCGTCCTTGCTGAAAAAGCCCGACAACAAGGGGAAGCCGGAAATCGCCAGCCATCCGACGAACATAGTCGCGAACGTCCACTTCATGTATTTGCGCAAACCGCCCATCCGGCGAATGTCCTGCTCTTCGTGCATTCCGTGAATGACCGAACCGGAACCGAGGAAGAGCAGCGCTTTGAAGAAAGCGTGCGTCATGACGTGGAAGATGCCGGCAGTGAAAGCTCCGACGCCGCAGGCCAGGAACATATAACCGAGTTGCGAGACGGTTGAATAAGCCAGAACTTTTTTGATGTCGTTTTGCGCCAGACCGATTGTCGCGGCGAAGATCGCCGTCGCCGCTCCGATGACGGCGATGACAGCCATCGCGGTCGGAGATTTGACGACCACCGCGCTGCATCGCGCAGTCAGATAAACGCCCGCCGTGACCATCGTCGCAGCGTGGATCAATGCCGAAACAGGCGTCGGACCGGCCATCGCATCCGGCAACCAGACGAACAATGGAATCTGAGCCGATTTGCCGGTCGCGCCGACAAACAACAGCAAGGCAATCGCAGTCATCGTTCCGCCGACGGCAATTGTCGGCAATGAAGCCTGAGACAGAAAACCTGCGACTTCCTGACCGTTGATGTTTTTGGCGATGAAGCTGATCGTGCCGAAGGTGGTGAAAACCAGAAAGGTGGCGATCATAAATCCGAAATCGCCGATGCGGTTGACGATGAAAGCTTTCTTCGCCGCATCGCCCGCCACGTCCCATTTGATGAAATAACCGATCAACAGATAAGAGCAGAGTCCGACGCCTTCCCAACCGACGAACAACAGCAACAGGTTATCGCCCAGCACCAGCGTCAGCATCATGAACATAAACAGGTTCAGATAGGCGAAGAACCTGTAATAGCCCGGATCGCCGTGCATGTAGCCGGTCGCGTAAATGTGAATGAGCAGACCGACTCCGGTGATGAACAGAATGTAGACGCCTGAAAGCGGATCGAGCAGGTAAGCGAAATCGGCCTGGAAGTTGCCGACCGAAATCCAGGTGAAGAAATGTTCCGTGATGCGGCGCACGCCATCGGCGTCAGCGGGTTTGCTCGTCAGTCGGAAAAACGATCCGAATGCCAGCGCCGCAGAAACAGCGACCGACAAACAGGCAATCGCTCCGACTGCTTTTTCGCCGAGCCTTTTGCCGAACAATCCGTTAATGATGGCGCCAATCAGCGGCGCCAGGGTGATCCATTTAAGCATAGGTTTCGGGTGACTGTTTACAATTTCAGTAAATCTGCTTCGTCAACGTTGAGCGTTTCGCGGTTGCGGAAAAGCGAAATGATGATGGCCAGACCGACTGCGGCTTCGGCGGCGGCCACGACCATGACGATGAAGACGAACAATTGCCCGGTCACATCGCCAAGAAAACGAGAGAACGCAACCAGCGTCAGGTTGACTGAGTTGAGCATCAGTTCGATGCACATAAACAGCACAATCACATTGCGCTGAATCAGAACTCCGACAACGCCGATGGTGAACAACACGGCGCTCAGCGCCAGATACCATGACAAGGGAACCATTTAAGCGGCGACCTCCTCTTTCTCTGCTTCGGCAGGTGAAGCCGAAGGCTGTTCGGCGGCAATCAGAGCCTGCTCGATTTCAGCGATCTCTTCCTTGCTTTCGCGACGAGCCAGCAGCATCGAACCGACAATCGCCATCAGTATCAAAACCGAAGTCGCTTCGAAGGGTAAAACGTATTTGGTGAACATTCCTTCGGCGACCGATTGCACAGTGCCTGGGGCTTGCGCTTCAGGCACGGCGGGTTGATTGACCAGTCTGATGACGGCGAAAACCTCTGCCAGCAAGGCCAGAAAGAACGGCACAGCCAAATACTTCAGGTATTTCTGCCGGTCAATCTTTGACTCTTCTTCGCGAATGTTGAGCAACATGATCACGAATACGAACAAGACCATGATTGCTCCGGCATAAACGATGATCTGAATTGCGGCGATGAATTGCGCCGACAACAGCAGAAACAAAGCCGCCAGACAACACAGCACGACGATCAAACCGATGGCGCTGTATATCGGATTGCGCTGCAAGATCACGTTGAAGGCGGCGACGACCGCCAGCGCAGCGAAAGCCAGAAATAAAAGATGAACGATTTCCATAATCGAATCGGGCTTATCAGTAAGTTAGCACTGCAATCGTCGCAGCCAGTGCGATGTTCAGCAGCGCAGTCGGTAACAGAAACTTCCAGCCGAAATTCATCAACTGATCGTAACGGAAACGCGGCAGCGTCCCGCGCAACCAGATGTAAAGGAAAAGGAAGAAGAAGACTTTGGCCAGAAAATAAATCGGGCCGAGCCACGGCAGACTGCCAACGCCGGGGCCGTTCCATCCGCCCAGAAACAGCGTCGTCGCCAAAACCGAAACTGTGGTCATGTTGACGTATTCGGCCATAAAAAAGAGCGCGAATTTCAACGAACTGTATTCGGTGTGAAATCCGGCGACCAGTTCGGTTTCAGCTTCGGGCAGGTCGAACGGAATGCGGTTGGTTTCGGCAATGGCGCTGATCAGATAAACGAAGAAGGCAATTATCATCGCCGGAATCATCAACAACCCGGCAGTGCCGCCGAAAATATTCCACTTCATTCCGCCCCAACCCGATTGTTGTTTGACTATCTCGACCAGATCAAGACTGCCCGCGACCAGCAGAACAGCGACAACCGACAGCGACAATCCCAATTCGTAACTGATCATCTGCGCAGACGAACGCAACCCGCCCAGCAAACTGTATTTTGAATTCGACGCCCAACCGGCGACGACGATTCCGTAAACGCCCAGACCGGTCAGGGCAAAAACATAAAGCAAGCCGACGTTGAAATTGGTGACGTGCAAATCGAACGTTCGCAAATCAACGTTCCATCCCAACCCAAGTCTGGCCGAAAGATCGTTGACCAACTGACTGAGAATTTCTCCGCCGGGCAACGGCACGTTTTCAGGGCCGAAGGGATAGACGATCAAAACCATCATCGCAGGTATCAGCGTGATGACCGGAGCCATGACATACAACCATTTGTTGACCGCCAACGGAATGATGTCTTCCTTGAAGATGAACTTCAGCAGATCGGCGAAAGGTTGCAACAGCCCCTGCCATCCGACGCGGTTCGGCCCCAGACGATTTTGGATCACAGCCAGCACGCGCCGCTCGGCGTAAACCGTGTATGCGACCGTGAGCATGATGAATATCCAGAAGACCGCGACCTTGATCAGCGATCCGAGCACATAGGGAAAGTCTATTGAATTGATCAGCGATGACATAAAGAGTCAGCTTGTTATGTTTTATTTGAAAGGCAGCGAACTGCCGGTGGATAAATTTTTAATGACGCTATTTTCGCGTGGCCGCTGAACGTATGCGACCTGTCCCAAACGCTTTTTCGGCGCATCCAGACCGATGCGCGCTCCGGGCGTCAGCGTGTCAACAAGCAGCCAAATGCCGCCGTCGAACTTGATTTGAAATTCGTTTTTCGCCGGAAACCCGCCTTGTTTGACAGCGACGGTCAGAAAATCCTTCGAGTAAACCAGAAGGTAATCTTCCTCCAACTGCTCCATCATCGAAGCCAGCAGAACAGCGCGCGATGGATATTCGGCTTCGCCGGTCATCAGAACTTCGCTGGCGCGTTTGACCACCTTCAGCGGAATCTCCTCCGGCTTCACCGCCAACTCACGCGTAATCAGATCAGCCAGTCGCTGGATTTTTTGTTCGCGCTCGCCAACGTCTTTCGTCAGATCGCTGACAAAACGTTTCAGCGAACCTTCGTTCGGTTTCGAGACCAGCGCGCCGTAGTTGTAAAGAATGTCTTCGCCGTAATTGCGCGAATCGGGAATTGCTTCAAGCATCCCGCCGTAAATCGTCGCGTTGAGCATTGAAAGATGAAGCTCTTCCGGTGTCGGAGCGTAAGTCGCACCCTGATACGGAAACCTCAACTTCATATCCGAATCCATTCGCAGATTGCTGAACGGCACTCGAAGATAAAGAGCTTTTTCCGGCGTTCGCAAAAACGAGTAGTCGGCGAAAATAAACTTCCCGTCTTCTTCTTTGCCGACTTCGACCAGCGATTTGCTGACGGCAACTCGACAGATGGCGTTTTCCAAGCGCTCGCCTTTGCTGTCGGCTTCGGACAGGTAAAAGTAAACCTGCCTGTCGTCGCCCTCGACCTTGAGAACTTCCAGTTTGGCTCTGCCCAGAAGCTGCTGTTCAAAGTAAACGCCGGACTGTCGTGGATAAGCCAGCAAAGTCGCCAGGCTTTCTCGAATTGCTCCATTCGCCTGCTTTTTCGGATCAGCGGGAACACAAGCCGAATTCCCCGCTTCGTCTGCGATCTGCTTCGCCATTTTCTCGCGCTGTTTGACCAGCGAAGAAGCATTTGGATTTTCAGAGAGCGATTCATTGCAACCGAAGCCGACGAACGCAGAGCCGATGGCCGCCGCAATCGCAACGCTTCTGACAACCAGTGACTTGTTCAGCCTTCGAGGCATAGGCAAATCCTGTCAGAACATTCTGAATTCTTCAGTCTTTTACGCCGGGAAGATCAGCGGCGCAGCTTTTTCGCCTTCTGCTTCCTGCGGCAGTTTCGGAGTCAGCATTTCCGAACGACGCGTGATCTGCACATAACGTTGATGCAGTCGCGATCCGGCCTTCGCCGTCATCTCCGACTTATCCACAGAAATCGAGCGATTGACGCTGGCGACTTGCCCGGCCAGGCGATCAATCAAATCCGCGCGGTTGATCTTGCTTGCGTCTGTTTGCGGCAACTTGACCCGCGTCGCGCCTTCGTTGGCCAATTGGTTGTGCGACAGCCCGGTCAATCCTGGAACGCTTTCGGCGATCTCCTTGAAAACGTTTTTGAGTTGCCCCTGATAACCGAAATCAACGCCCATCAATTTGGCCAATTGATTGACGACCATCCAATCCGGGCGCGCCTGGCCGACGGGCGGAATGGCGCGGCGGACAAACTGTATTTGCAGTCCGTTGTTGATCTGCGTGCCCTGAGCTTCTGCAAAACTGGTAACCGGGAAAACCACGTCGGCAAGCTCAGCGGTTTCGGTCATAAACATTTCCTGCACGACCAGAAAATCCAGCTTGCTCAATTGAGCTTTGACGGCGCTGGCGTGGCCGTTGGCTTTGAACACAACGTCTTCGCCCGCGACCAGCAACGCCTTGATGCTTCCGCCGGCGGCGTTGATCATCGCCTGAGCGCTCATGCCTCCCTTGTAACCGCTGTCCATTCCCATCAAGCCCGAACCCAATGTGTTCGAGTAACGAACCAGCGGGACGAATGAAAATTTGGTTTCGGTTCGCGCGGGAATCGCGCCGACTTCCAGCGTCGGATGTTCGACAATGTATGTGTACGGGTTTTCGTTGATCGAAGGCTTCTGAGTCGAGTTCGACGATTTGACTTCGCGTTCGAGCGCGTCAATGTAAGCCTTCTTTGCATTTTCTGCGACTTCGGCGCTGGGCGTGGCCAGAACTGTTTCCAGCAATGGCAGAGCTTCGACCGCCGCTCCGCGCAATTCGTCGCCGAAAACCACTACGACTCGTCCGCTTTCATGAATGGCTTTGCGAATGGCTCGCAACTGATCGCCGTTTGCGCCCATCGCGTCGGCTGCTTCGCCGATTTTCGCTTCGTCAAGCAGAGCTTGAATCACAGCGCCTTCGCTCCCCTGTCGAACGCGAACGGCGATATTCGCCTGGCGTTCCAAACGCGACGGCATCGAATTGACGACAATCAGTCGAGCGGCTTTTTGACGAACAGCCCATCGAATGGAAAACGCCGTCAGCGGGTTTTCTTCGTTCGGGTCTGAACCGATCAGCAAAACGACATCGGCGTTTTGGATATGCTCCTGAGTGGCGATGGTCGGCGAGCCATAACGGAAAAACGAAGTCAGGTCAATTTCGTCGTCGTCGTGATAATGCTCTGCGTGTTTGGTTTCCAGAACCGAATCGGCGAATTTGCGCAGAGCGAATTGATCTTCGTTGAGCAAGCGGGCGGAACTGATGACGCCTATGCTGTCTCCGCCGTTTTGCGATTTGATTTCGCCCAGCTTCTGAGCGGCAAAGCTCAGAGCTTCGTCCCAGGTGGTCGGGATCAAATGCTCTCCGCGGCGAATCATCGGGCGATCAATGCGTTCGCGGTTGTGAACGAAATCAACTGTGTATCGCCCAAGCGCGCAAAGGAAATCGTGATTGATGCCGCCAGCCGTGCGACCGCGCCCGTCGCGTGCGACTGCGCGAATCAGTTTTTCGCTGCGAGTTCCGGCCAGAATCGAACAGCCGTCAGAACAGAAATTGCAAACCGTCGGAGTCTGTTTCAAATCCCAGGGACGCGCCACGTATTTGTAAGGCACGTGCAACAGAGTTCCGGTCGGGCAAACATCAACGCAATTGCCGCAGTCGGAACATTCAACCCATCCGCCAAAGGCGCTGATCAAAGTCGCCGAACCGCGGTTGACAGTGGTGATAGCGTTTTCATCCATCCACTCTTCGCAAACTCGCGTGCAGCGTTTGCAAGTCACGCATCGTTGCGGGTCGTTGTAAATGAACGGAGAAATCTGGCGCTCAAGGTAGTTTTCCTTGTCGTCGAATTGCGAACGGATGCGGTCTTCGCCGAAGCCGTAGGTTTGATCCTGCAGTTCGCATTCGCCAGCACGGTCGCAAACAGGGCAATCCACCGGATGATTCGAGAGCAGAAATTCGATCATCGCTGCGCGAACATCTTCGACTTCCTGCGAATCGGTCGTGACGACCATTCCATCGGAAACCGGCATTGTGCAGGCGGTTTGCAACTTTGGAATCTTGGGATTGTCCACGCGCACGACGCACATACGGCACGAAGCCTGCGGCGTCAGCCCGCGATGGTGACAGAAGCGCGGCAGATAAACGCCGTTCATCTCGCACGCTTCGATCAGCAATTCGCCTTTCGGCGCGGTCATTTCCTGTCCGTTGATTGTTAGCTTGACTGTTTCCATATAGAGCGTTCTTTGTGAAAATCCAAATTATTACGCTGACTTTGCTTTATGCTCGGATTCTTTTTCCTTTTGCGGAATCAAGGCAATTAGACCACGCAAGGCGTTGTTGACGGACTCAGCATCAGAAAAGAAGTTACGCACATCTTTATCAAGCAAAACTACACCTTCTTCAGGCTTATAAATATGCTCCTCTACCGTGCCATCAGCTTTATGGATTTTCACTTCGTATCCCTGATGATAGGCGCGATAATATTTGCCCCGCACGCCACCACTAAAATCATATTCAGGCAACAAATCGTTTTCTTCCGACTTTCTTCTGGTTTTGGAATGAGTTTTAGAACTCGCCTTTTTCATACTGTTTTATTTCTGATCTTGTTGCTTCACGGGAACTGATGATCCGAATCTTCGCTCTTCGTTCAGTGAAACTTACTATCAGCAATCGCCCGTGTAATGATTCTCCAAGTTGGACATAACGGTTTTCATTTCTCGAATGAGCGGGATCAGGAATCGTAATTGATAATGGGTCAGCAAAAACCGTTTTAGCTTCATCGAAACTGACTCCATGTTTGCGCTCATTAGCTATGGCTTTATTTTCATCCCACTCAAAATCCATTGCCATATGCTAAGCCGCCAGAAATGGAATTTCCGTCAATCAATCCGCCGCCTTGCCTATCTGAATCAAGTTGTGTTTGATGCGGCGCTCGAAATCTT
>CAYRQB010000197.1:8341-11510 GCA_964426025.1 uncultured Heliomicrobium sp. | reverse complement strand
GGCGATCCGGAATTGCCTCCGGTGATGTCGGTCGTCGCCAGAAAATTGACCGGCACGTCGTTCAATCGCGGATCAACGTAATTGCCGAAGTCTTTCTTCTTCGCCAAATCTTTCAGCGCCTGAGGCACGGCGAAGGGATCAACGCCTGTGTCTTTTTCGATCACGCCGCTGAGCGAGGTTTGGTAATCGTAGGTGACGGCGTCGCGCGGTTTGTAGCCTTTGATTTCGCCGTAGGTGAATCGAAGCGTGAAGTTGGCGTCCGGGTAATAAGGAGTCTTTTTCATTTCCAGCATCGCCGCCACGTACTTCGGGCGCAGGCGAACGATCTCGCTGTTGAATTTGGCCACTCGCTTGGCGAAGGGAGCGTTTTCATCCGCGGCGGCAACGATTAGCTTGACCAACGGATCGTCAATCGCTCGAATGTCCGCAGCCGAAGCGTTGAATAAATTCTTCACCTCGTCGAAGGATTTGAATTTGGAATTGGCGATTGCGTTTTGAGCGAACTCGCGTTCGGCGTCGCGCCGAGCGTCGTCGGATTTACCGGCGAACAGATTTTCGACGTATGCGAATTTCTGGTTGCCGGGCAATTCAGCCACTCCGGTCAGCGCCGTCGCCAGCAACTTGGCTTCCGATTCCGGCTCGCGGTCTTTCCAACCATTGCTGAGTTGATTGGTGACTTGCGGCAGAAAACCATCGCTCAATTGCGGCGTCCGTTCGGCGGCTGGTTTTTCCTTGTCCAGCGCGCGCAGGTAAGCGAACTCCAGCGCATTGACCAGATCGCCGGAGCCGAGCAGATTGGTCAGCGCGCTTTGCTTGGAACTGAAGGAGCTTAAATCGCGGTACAACTCTTCGATCTGCGGCAGCACGTCGCCGTGTTTGGCTTTGGCAGACGGATTGGCTTCCAACCATTTTTTCAGAGCTTCTTCTTCGGCGCGACGACGTTCGACCAGATTGAGCTTCTTCAAACCGACGACTGCGCCTTCAAAGGCTTTGAGCGAATTGCTCATGCTGAATATTTGATCGGCCAGGCGAATCTTCATCGCCGGATTTTTTTCGCCCATGTTGGTCAAGGTTTCGATCTGCTTTTTCAGCGTCTCGATCTGATCGGGCAATTGGATGTTCTGGCGAAATTCCAGCGAATAGGATTCGCGATAACGATAGGTCGCGCCCGGATGCCCCATCACCATTGCGAAATCGCCTTCCTTGATTCCGGCGGTGTTGATCGGCAAAAACTTTTTCGGTTTGAACGGCAGGTTGTCTTTGCTGAAGCTGGCCGGTTTGCCGTCCGCGCCGACGTAAGCGCGCAGGAATGTGAAATCGCCAGTATGGCGCGGCCATTCGAAATTGTCCGGATCGCCGCCGAAATAGCCTATGGATTTGGGCGGAGCATAAACCAATCGAACATCGCGCAGCGTCAGGTAAGTGTAAAGAAAATATTGCAGCCCGCTGGTCGCTTCGACAACCTGCGCGCGAATGCCGTCCTTATCGCGGCCTTCCAGAGCGACTTTTTGAATCTCCGCCCGCTTGGCCGTCATCGCCTTGTCGCGTTCTTCGGGCGACATTTCCGGCTTGGCGGCTGAATTTACCTCAGCAGTCACTTCCTTGTAATCCTGCAAAATGGAGATTGAATAACCCTGAGCGGGAATTTCTTCGCCGCGCGATTTCGCCAGAAATCCGTTGTTGATGTAATCCTTTTCGGTCGAACTGGCGCGGGTGACGGCGGCAAATGCGACGTGATGATTGGTCAGGATCAATCCTTCGGGCGAAACGAAAGAGCCTGTGCCGCCGATGCTGATTTGCACTATGGCGTCTTTCAGACTGGCTTTGGTCGTGCTGTAAACGTCTTCGGGTTTCAACTCGAAACCGCGTTTTTTCAACTGCGACAGTGGCAGTTTATCCAGCGCGTCCGGCAGCCACATCCCTTCATCGGCGAAGGAGGCGAACGGAGAAACAACGAGCGCAAAAATAAGTAGTGTTGTGGTGAGTGATTTGCGAAACATCAAAAGCTCCTTTGAAAAAGTGGGAGCACGAGCATCTTTGCTCGCCTCTTGGGAGCGCGAGCATCCTTGCTCGCACGGTGTCGCGGGCATCTTGCCCGACTTGATCATTGCCCGAGGAATGTTCTTATCAATCCAGCTTGCATTCATCTGCCGCGCAGAAATTCCGCACGGTTCATTTTTAACAGCCTGCAAGCCGCTTCGTAAACGGCCTCCTCTGAAATAATGGCCACATGCGAACCGCGAACATGGTCACAGCGACCGCCCAAAACGTCAATTGAGGAAGGATTTACAAAAGTTGAGATAGCCACGACCGGAGTTCCAACCGCTGCGGCCAGATGAGCCGGGCCGCTGTGGTTGGCGACCAGCAGGCTCAGCCTGGCAAAGGCCGAAACCAATTCGGGAATCTTCGGCGATTGAATGGCGATCCCGCGTTTGAGCGGAAGTTCCGCCGCGATTCGTTTGGCCAATCGGCGTTCCTGCGGTCCGGCGAAAACCAGAACTCGCGCGTTGAAGTTGTGAATCATCCGCGATCCGATTGACGTGAAGCGCTCAACCGGCCAGCGATGATTGATACGGCCAGCGCCCGGATGAATGCCGACCAGCAATTCGCCGAATTCGACGCTGTGTTTGGCCAGCAGCTTGTCAATCCGTTCGTCGGCTTCGCGATTGGTTTTCAGGCGCGGTTCTGATTCGATTGGACGCACGCCCAACGGTTCCAGCTTTTTCAGATATTCGTGCGCGACGTGATTCATCGCCGCAGGCTTTTGCGAAATTGCCATCGCCAGTTTTTCCAGAACTTCGCCAAAACCTTTGCCGGAGGATTTCGACGGCTTCAGTCGTTCGCGCGGCTGAGCCAGATTGAGCGCGATCCCGCCTTCAGGACTGACTTTGAATTCGATGGCCAGATCGTAATTACTCTGGCGAAGCTCGCTAATGGTTTTCGTGCTGCGGTAAAAAGCCTTCGGTTGCAAAAGCTCAGCGTGTCGGAATCTGCCAACCGGCAAAACTTCATCGGCGCATTCTGCCAGCCGGATCAAATCCGCGCTGGCAGAACTGGCTGCGACTGTGATGCGCGCTTGCGGCAGATGCGCGCGCAACGCGCGCAACGCGGGCAGCGCCAATGTGGTATGCGCCAAACCCGCGACGTGTATGACAAGGATGTGTTGGGG
>CAYRQB010000197.1:0-8241 GCA_964426025.1 uncultured Heliomicrobium sp. | reverse complement strand
CATTGTCGGAGCGATGTCTTCGAGCGCGCCGCCTTCGCGCAGATGACCGTTGAATTGCGAATCGCACAGGATGAATGGAACCGCATTGCCGGTATGCGCTGTGTGCGGCAATCCGGTTTCGGGATCAATCATTTGTTCGCAGTTTCCGTGATCGGCGGTGATGATAGCAGTTCCATTCATTTGCTCGATCGAGCCGATGACCCGGCCAAGGCAACTGTCAATCGTTTCGACTGCTTTGATCGCCGCCGTCAGATTTCCTGTGTGGCCGACCATGTCGCAGTTGGCGAAATTGATGATGTAAACATCGGTTTCGCCCGCTTCCAGCGAACGACAGATTTCCTCCGTCATCACAAAAGCGCTCATCTCCGGCTTTTGATCGTAAGTCGCAACGTCCGGCGATGGAATCAAAATTCGGCTTTCGCCCGGATATTCCTGCTCGGTGCCGCCGCTGAAAAAGTAAGTAACGTGAGCGTACTTTTCGGTTTCGGCGATTCGCAAATTGCTGACGTTGTTCGCGGCCAGCACATCCGCCAGCGTGTGTTTCAACGCGATGGGAGGAAAGACGATTGAAGAATTGATGGCGCGGTCGTATTGCGTGAAGGTGGCGAATTGCAAATCCTGAATCCTCTGCCGCTCGAAACCGTCGGCAGTGGAGTTGACAAAATTCAACCCGGTGAAAGCCCGCGTCAATTGTCGCGCGCGGTCGGCTCTGAAGTTGAAAAAGATGCACGAATCGCCGCTTTGAATTGTCGCGACCTCCGAACCGTCGTCATTGACGATAACGGTCGGTTCGATGAATTCGTCTGTTATGCCGTTTTCGTATGCTTCGCTGAGAGCGACAATCGGGTCACAGGCTTTTCTGCCAACGGCATTGACACTTTTGGTCATGGCGTCGTAACAGAGCTTGATGCGTTCCCAGCGGCTGTTGCGATCCATTGCGTAATACCGACCGGAAATTGTGGCGACGCGACCGATGCCAAGCTCGCGCATTTTCTGGATCAATTCGGTGACATAATCCTTGCCGGTATTTGGCGCTGTGTCTCGTCCGTCGGTGATGACGTGAACAAAGACGCGTTCGATGCCGCGCCGCGCGGCCAATTCCAATAAAGCGTACAGATGCGTGTTCATCGAATGCACGCCTCCCGCCGAAACCAATCCGATCAGATGAAGCGCACTGTGTTTGCCCGCTTCCACGGCTGCGATCAGCGCCGGGTTTTCAAAAAACTTGCCGCTCGCAATCGCTTCGTCAATCCGCATGATGTCCAGCGGCACTATCCGGCCCGCGCCAATGTTCAGATGCCCGACTTCGGAATTGCCAAACTGGCTTTGCGGCAATCCGGCTCGTTCGCCCGAAGCTTCGATCAATGTATGCGGATATTTTTCCAGATACTGATCCAGGAAAGGAGTGTCGGCCTGCCTGATGGCATTGCCTTCAAAGTTTTCGGAATGTCCAAATCCATCGAGAATGATCAACGCAAGGGGAGTTCTTCGCAGAGTCGGTTTCGTCATACAGGCATCATAGCCAAAACCTTTTGGGACGGCAAAAGGCGGATCAGCAAGTAACAAACGTCAATTGCGGCTGTCAGGCGGTTGTGCTAAGTTACGCCCGCTTTGACGACGTTCAATGAAATCCGGGCGGGAGTAATTCAGTGGTAGAATGCCAGCTTCCCAAGCTGGACGTCGCGGGTTCGAGTCCCGTCTCCCGCTCCAACTCAATCCAGGCCGGTTAATCATTCCGTAAATTCGGCAATTGCTGTTAAGTATTTACCGCAAAGAAATTACTTCAGCGGAAATTCCGAAAATCTCTTTCCAATTAAAAAGTCCGAGAGTATATTACGCGCCGTTCACACACTCGGTTATAAAGAATTTTTTGCTGCAAATTTTAAGCTCAATTACTTTTTATTGTCGTTCATTGTTTGAACTGATGAGATGTTTGGAAGGCCGTCCAGGCATTGTTCGTATCGCAGAAATCAAAGAAAAAGCGTTTGGCCGCCTTCGCATTACTTCAGCCGAATACGACCTGACGTTCGTTGCTCGAAATCTTCACCCGCTTTTTTCCTGAATTCACGTTTATTGAAGCTGTATCGGATGGTCGCTTACCTAGTTGCTGATTAGCCATGCTCGGAGATGAGGTCATGCGGGAAATTACGTCGGATTGTTCGCCGGTGAATGACGCGACAGCATCTTATGCGTCGAGTTGGGAACATCTGTCTGACGAACTCAAAAGATTGGATTTGCTCATCCAACTTCTGCTGTGTCGCGATCAAGTCCGGGTTGCAGCTAATCCTTCCGCCGACTTGCTCGATCAACTTCGCGGTCTGGTGGTGACGGAGGAAGAAATCGCCCGTTTGATGGCGACTGAGAGTCGCGAACAAAATGGCGACGATCATCCGAACGAAGACCCTGCGCTGATTCAAGCCCTGAATGAAATCACAAAACGCATAGAGCTACGACGCTCAGCCAGCCAAAGCGAAAAACGCTTTTTGACGCTCCCTTTTCTCGCGCAACTTTTCAACCTTTCGTTTTTTGAAGAACAGTGTCTGCTCATCTGTCTGGCTCCGGAATTGGAGCGAAAATACGAAAAGTTTTACGGCTATCTTCAGGACGACGTGACGCGCAGGAAACCGACTGTGGCTTTGACGCTCGATCTGCTTTGTCGAAACCAGCCGGAAAAAATAGCCGCGCGCGCGGCGTTCGACAGCCAATCGCCTTTGCTCAAATACAGGCTAGTGCAGACGACCGACAGCGGGCAGGATGGTCCGACGCCGCTGTTGGGACGTTTTCTAAAACTTGACGACCGAGTTGTGGATTTTCTGCTCGGCCAAGAAGTTTTGGATTCGCGCGTGGCAACTTTTGCTCAGTTGGTTTTTCCGGCAACAAATTGGGATCAAGCGCCGATTGCCGCCGATGTCCGCAATCACACTCGGCGATTCGTGCGTTCGCACTTCGATCAATCGCAATCACGCGCGCGCGAAACGATATTTCACTTTTACGGTCCTGCCGGAGCCGGTAAGTATTCGCTGGCAGAAGCCGTCTGCCACGAACTAGGCGTTCCGCTGCTGGTTGGAAATTTGGAGAAAATGTTGAATACCGCCGGATCGTTTGAAGAAGCGATCTGGATTCTTGGCCGCGAAGCCGCAATGCAGCAAGCCGCCCTGTGTCTGGAAAACTTTGACTGTTTGCTGACCGAAGATGAAAAGCATCTGGATCAGCTTCGCTCGCTGATGCAGGCCATCAGGATTTTTTCGACAGTGACTTTCCTGCTCGGCAAAAAGACCTGGAAACCGAACCGCGGCGACATCGAAGACCAGATGTTCGTTGATCTGGCGTTGCCGGTTCCTGATGAGTTGGAGCGAAAAGAGTTCTGGTTACTTCATCAGGCGGAGATTGGCGAATTGGCCGAAGAAGTTGATTGGGACGCCCTGGCCGGTAAGTTCCGCTTCACGCCTGGACAGATACGCGACGCCGCGACTGCCGCGCGCGATCGTGCCAACTGGCGCGCTTCGGATGACAACCGAGTGACTGTGGCGGATATTTATGAAGCCTGCCGCGCGCATTCGAACCAGAAGCTTTCCGTTTTGGCGCAGAAGATTCAGCCGAAATATCGCTGGCAGGATATTGTTCTGCCAGCCGACCGACTTCAGCAACTGCGCGAGATTTGCAACTACGTCAAATATCGAGCGCTCGTTTATCAGGAATGGGGATTCGACAACAAACTCTCGCTGGGCAAAGGCCTCAACATCCTGTTCGCAGGACCTTCCGGCACCGGCAAAACCATGTCGGCGGAAATCATGGCTGGAGAGTTGGGACTGGACCTTTACAAGATTGACCTTTCGACCGTCGTCAGCAAATACATCGGCGAGACGGAGAAAAACCTTTCGCGCATTTTTGACGAAGCGGAAACCAGCAACGCCATTCTCTTTTTTGACGAAGCCGACGCGCTGTTCGGTCGGCGCAGCGAAGTGCGAGATTCGCACGACCGTTACGCCAACATCGAGATCGGTTATCTGTTGCAGAAGATGGAAGAGTATCAGGGCGTGGTCATACTGGCGACGAACTTCCGCAAAAACATGGACGATGCATTTGTTCGGCGCATGCATTTCACGGTCGAATTTCCTTTTCCCGGCGAACAGGACCGTCGCCGAATCTGGGAGCAGATTTGGCCGTCGCATACGCCCGTCAGCCCTGATCTGAACCTGGAATTCATGGCTCGCCGATTTGAAATGGCGGGCGGCAATATTCGCAACATCGCGCTGGCAGCGGCTTTTCTGGCGGCTGCCGATGGACGTGTTGTCACAATGTCACATCTGATCCACGCCACACGGCGCGAATATCAGAAAATGGGTAAAGTCGTTACCGAAGGCGAATTCGGCGAATACGCCGGTTTGTCCGCCACGCACTGAACAACCTTCGCTGAGGTGCAAAATGTATGACAGGGAATTTGAATCCAATGCCGAAACCGGCGCGCGTTTGAAACAGCGCGCTCAGGAACAACAAAAACAATCACCCGGCGCTTCGCCGTCCGCTGGCGCGACAGTCGGACAATCCCTGCTGCGATTGCAACGGTCGCATGGCAATCGTTACGTCCAAAGCGTTCTGCTGCTGGCGCGCGCGGCGGAAGGCGAAGCGCAACTTTCGCCGGAAGTCGAAGAAAACATTCATCGCACGCGCGGCGGAGGCCATTCGCTCGACGAAAACGTGCGCGACCGCATGGAATCGGCCATCGGCGCCGATTTCAGCGGCGTACGAATTCACACCGACGCGCAGGCCGACACGCTCAGCCGATCCGTCAACGCGCGCGCTTTCACCGTCGGTCAGGATGTTTACTTTCGCCAGGGAGCTTATCAACCGGGCAGTTCCAGCGGACGCGAATTGATCGCTCACGAATTGACTCACGTCGTTCAGCAATCCGGCGGCAGCGGCGTGCAACGCAAACTAAGCGTCAGCCAACCCGGCGACCGGCACGAACAGGAAGCCGATCAGGTTGCGCAAGCGGTCACACGCATGGAACAACGCGCGCCTTCCGCGAATGAAGCAGCCGCTCCATTGCAACGGCAAGCCGAAGAAGAGAAAAAGGACGAATCAGTTCAGACCAAAGTCGAAGACGGTTCGTTACAACGGCAAGCCGAAGAAGAGAAGTCAGAAGAAGGGATGTAAGCAGGCGCGCCGGATTTTGGGCGCGAATTCAGCGAGGCAACTTAATCGTGCGGAGTTACCTGAGAAAATATGCGGAGACCAGACCCGTTCGGATTCAGCGACGGGTTTCCTCTGCGTTGTCCGAACCTTCCAGGTCTGAAGAAAGTCAGAAGCTTGCTCCCGGTTCGATTGCTGCGTTCGACAATTTGGCTGTTCAACGTCGCGCCGAAACTTCGCCGGGGTTTTCGCCTGTTCAGCCAGCGAACCCTGCGCCTGGCGCTCAGACTCTGCTGCGATTGCAGCAATCGCACGGGAACGCTTTTGTTCAACAATTGATTCAAACACAACTTCCGGCGTCCGCCCCGGCTCAAACCGCGACCGCACCATCAACTGCTTCGGCGCCTGCATCGCTGACAAGACCGGGCGCTGAAAGCGATAGCCCCGCTTCAGGACAAGAAACAAGCTCGGTTGAAAAAGCGGCTGGCGTTACGATGCCCGGCGAAGCCACTGCTTCAACTTCGGCCAGTTCGTCTGCCGCGCCGGAATCTCCAATGGCCGGGAAAACTCCTGCCGCCACGTCCGCAGAAGCCAGAACCGGAAGTGAAACCGCTAAGCCCGCAGCGGAAATGAAAGAGCCTGCAGAAGAGCAAACCGAAGAAGCCGCCGCTACGCCGTCTCCTGAACAGGATGCGCGCTTCCAGGGAGTGATGCAGCGATTGGAAAAGACCGCGCAGAAAACCAAGGCGCATGAACCCGCAGGCAAAAAAGTCGCCGCCGCCAGAGCCGCTTCCGTCGCTCCGGCCAACGACCGAAGCAGTCGCGCGCAAGTCAACCAGGTCGAAGTCATGGATAAACAGGAAGCCGAAAAGCCCAAGACAGATGACTTCCTGACAATGTTGCGCGCCGAAATCGCCCGCATCGCGCCGAAGAACATGGAAGAGACAGCGGAGTTTAAGGAAAATGGCAAAGCCGCCCAGTTGAAAGGAACGCTGACCGGCCAGGTCAATCAGCGCAAGGACGCCGCCACGCAAAACATCAAAGGCGCCGCCAAAGCCCAGCCCGATCCGAACAGCGTCGCGCCGAAAGAAGAAAAGCCTTTGCCCGAAGAAGCTGCCGATGCGCCCACGCCCGCTCTGCAATCACAGGATGTATTGCCGCAGCCCAAATCCGACGCACAGGTTTCGGTCGAACGAAACAAGAAGAAGGCCGACGCAATCATGGCCGAAAACGATATTGACGAAGAGCAATTGCAAAAGGCCAACGAGCCACAAGCCGCCGCCGCGCTCGACGCCAAAAAGGAACTTGAAGCCCACGCCGATCAAGTGCCGCAAACCTATCGTCAGGAAGAACAGGCTTATCTGAAGGACGCTAAAGGCAAGCTTGCCGAAGACGCGAAAGACGCCAAATCGGCGATGAAGTCCAAACGCGCAGGCGCGAAAAACAAAGTCAGAAGCCGTCAGGAAGAAGCCAAAAAGAAAGAAGAGGAAGAGCGTAAAAAAGTCGCCGACAAGATCGAAAGCATGTATGCCGCGACCAAAAAGAAAGTCGAAGACAAGCTCAGCACGTTGGACAAAGACGTCAACAGGATTTTCGATGAAGGCGAGAAAGCCGCCCGCGAGCGTTTTGAAAGTTTTGTGGATCGAAAAATGTCCGATTACAAAGACGAGCGTTACAGCGGTGTCATCGGCAAAGGGCGCTGGATCGCAGACAAACTCACGGGCATGCCGGAGGAAGTCAACCGGTTTTATGAAGAAGGGCGCGACCGGTATCTGAAAGACATGGACGCCGTTCTTATCAACATAGCCAATACCGTCGAGGCGCGATTGAAAGAGGCAAAGACCGAAATCGCCAACGGCAAAAAAGAGATTCGCACCTACGTCGAAGGCCTGCCCAAGAATTTGCAGAAAGCGGGCGAGGAAGCAGAGAAAAACATCTCCGACCGATTTGACGAACTGCAAAGAAGCGTGGACGACAAGAAAAAAGAACTGGTTCAAACCATGGCCAAGCGATACCAGGAATCGCGCGACAAACTGGACGAACGGATCAAGGAATTGCAGGCCGAAAACAAAGGTCTGGTGGACGGTTTCATTGCCAAGATCAAAGAGATCATCGAAATCCTGCGCAACTTCAAAAACCGCATCGTCGGTATGCTCAAAAAAGCCGGGAACGTCATTCGTCAGATCATCAAAGACCCGATCGGTTTTCTCGGCAATTTGATTGATGCGGTCAAAATGGGCTTCGACCAGTTTTCAAAAAACATCGGCGAGCATTTGAAAGCCGGTTTGATGGGCTGGCTGTTTGGCGCAATGGCCAGCGCGGGAATTGAGATGCCGACCGAATTCAGCCTCAAAGCCATTTTCGGACTGGTGTTGCAAGTTCTGGGCATCACCAAAGATCGCATCCGTGCCAAAGTCGCCAAGATCATCGGCGAAAAGAATGTCGAACGGCTTGAAAAGGCCTGGGAACTGGTTTCCGTGCTGATCAGCGAAGGTCCCGCCGGGTTATGGGAGAAGATCAAGGAATATCTGGGCAATCTGAAAGAGATGGTGATTGACGGGATTCGCGACTGGGTCATCACCCAGATCGTCAAACAAGCGGTCATCTGGGTAATCAGCCTCTTCAATCCCGCCTCGGCGCTGATCAAAGCAATCCAGGCAATTTACGGCGTGGTGATGTTTTTCATCGAACGCATTGACCAGATCATACAACTGGTCGAATCCGTCATTGAATCTGTGGCCAAGATCGTAGCCGGTCAAATCGGCGAAGCCGCCAACTGGATCGAAAAAGCAATGGGACGAACCGTCCCGCTGATCATCAGCTTCCTGGCCAACCTGCTCGGTCTGACCGGCGTCAGCGACAAGATCAAATCCATCATCAGCGGCATTCAGAATCGAGTGGATAAGGCGATTGATAAGGTGATTGCAAAGATCGTGGCGCAGGTGCGAAAACTTGGCGGTGCCGTCAAGCACGGCGCGAAGAAGGTCGCACAACGAGTGATGAACTTCTTGGGCTTGCGAAAAAACTTCAAAGCCGATGGCGAGCCTCACTCATTATTTTTTGAAGGGACGGCGCAGAAACCCCAATTGGTATTGGCTAGCACGCCCG
>CAYRQB010000196.1:0-11602 GCA_964426025.1 uncultured Heliomicrobium sp. | reverse complement strand
TTAGCGAAGCGAATTTACCAGATTTAGGATTGGTAGAGTCTGGATCACGCATGAAATCTCCTACTGCTCCACCGCCATGACCTGACAGTATCAATAAGTTCCGCCCTGGACCGAGTTTTTTGAGGCTAGTAGTGATAAACTTCTCCAACACTTTCGGGTCGGCAGAATTCTCATCCTCTTTTTTTTCAGTTTGTTTCTTCTTTGTCCCTTTACGGTTACCCGAAGTGTCTTTGTCTATTTTTTTACGAAGCTGACTGTCAATCTCTCCACTAAGACGAAGTTTGAATTCGGTTCTTTTGCCCGAAGCCAACTTTGCATACTTACCTTGCTTTTCAGATGAAGAATTATTAGCACTGTCGTTAGGTTTATTTGTAAAACGGTAGTGCTCAGGTTTAATACCTGGTATATTCGTATCTAAACGGGCAACTACGTTTATACTTGGCGGCAATTCCAACCGTTGGATCTCTTTAAGGGCATATACGCATTCTTCGCTAAGGTTATTATCCGCGACCATGTAAATCATAATGTTCCATGGTCTCTGATCTGGCTGGTTTCCTTCTGTTTTGCTCTTGGCCATGTATTCCCTCGTATTTGATTTTATTCCGGGTAAGACCTGTAACAAATTTTTGGCAGCCTTAAGATCGGCAAATGGCTGCTGGCGGCAAATAAAAGATAAAGCTGAAAACGGCGTGAACATTACGCCGCACCTACTGACCTGTCAATCTCGCATGAAGGGATTCCGTTCTTTCCCTTCAATTTCATGTGGGGAATATGAGCAAAACATTTCGCTCACTTTTCCGGACGCCGGAATTGTGCGGGTTATGATTCCGCTGCTTGGTCGCCTTTCGCCGCCACTCCACATGGCTTTCATCTTTGTAGTAGACTTGCATTGGCCTCGAAATCTAGAAATATGTGGGAAGTTATGGAGCATTCATCAGAAAACGTCAGCGACTTATATTGCCTCTTTGAGATCATCAAACCGCGCATTCGGACGATGCGCGTCATGCTGGTTGACAATCTGGTCAGCGACGAAAATCAATTTTCGGAAGTCGCCCGCCGCCAACCGGATTTTCATGCCGGCAAATGGGTCAGGCTGGAGCGAATGATTGCCGGAATGGCGATGGGCAACATAGAAAGCAATGTCCGCAAATTGATTCGACAGCCTGATATTAAGATCGTCCACCTGTCTAACTTGAACGAAAAAAACGTCCGCGAATTCGATCCCGACGCGATTGTGTTGAGCGGCACTTTGCGCGATTTCGATCTTTATTCGCCGGAAATCATCGAAGACTTCAATCGCTTCATACGGCAAACCGACGTGCCGGTGATGGCTATTTGCGGCGGTCATCAATTGGCCGGTCAGGCTTTCGGCGCAAAGATCGTCACGCTGGATGACAAATTGCCGAGCGAAAAACGCAATGGTCGTTTGATCGAATACCAATACCGCTTCGTCAAGATTACGGACATCGCCGACCCGATCTTTGCAGGTGTCGAAAACCGTCCCAGCGCGCGCTGGCAGAAATACACCAATCGCCGTCATTTGTTGCGCGTCTGGCAAAACCACGGATTGCAGCTAGACCGTTTGCCTGACGGTTTCAAACACCTGGCGCGCGGTTATTTGTCCGAATATCAAATGATGGTTCGGCGCACAGACGATCAATTGATATACGGCGTTCAGTTTCACATAGAAAAATCTTTTCAGGATTGGCAGACGGACAAATACTGGGATCATCGCAACGAAAGCCGCGACGGACGATTGCTGTTCGATAATTTTTTGGTCGAATCGTTGCGCTTTCGCGGCAAGATAGCCAATCTGGTGGGTGACGACGATTACAGACCAGCGACCAATACCGCCAAGGCCGGATCGTCAAATAATTCGGCGGGAATTCCGGCGACGGGTTTTTAGGTTTTGATTCCGCCATTCGGCGACCTGAAATTGCCATGAGCAAAGACACAATCAATATCAACGTTTTACTGTTTGGCGCATGCCGTGAAGTGGCTGGTGTCAACGAATTGACTTGCGAATTGAGTTCACCGGCGAACGCCGCCACCGCGTGGTTGGCGATCAAACAGCAATTCGCCGAACTTGAACGCTTCGAGCGGTCCGCTCTGGTCGCAATCAACGAAGAGCACGCGCGGATGGATCAGCCATTGAAAGACGGCGACACTCTGGCCATCTTTCCGCCGGTTTCCGGAGGTTAACGATGTCGGCAATGTTGATTTTACTTCTGCTGTCTGCGTCGCTTTCTGTCGAAACTCAGACCGGAGCGCAGATTGATCCGGCCAGACTTCCGCTAGCGGCTTCAAACCCGGGCGATTTCGTGCCTCGCGGCTGGATGATCGAAGCCGAAGCCGGCGGCGATTTGAACAATGATTCCATTCCTGACCTGGCCGTCACTCTGGTTGAGCAATTGCCTCCGGCATCTGTTCAGCAACTTCCCCCGGGGGCTAAGGATTCAGTCACTGGTCCTCCGGAACGACAACGCGCTCTGCTGATACTTTTCAAAACTCAGGATGGACGATTCAGCCGGGCGGCGCTGGCAAACAAGGTTTTGCTTTGCACTCGATGCGGCGGCGCTTTCTTTGGCGTGGTTGAAACGCCGACCAATGTCGAAATCACGAACGGCGTAATCATCATCAATCAGGAATACGGATCGCGAGAATTGTCGAAAGAGACTTTTCGTTTCCGTTATGAACCGGAAACAAGGCGCTTCGCATTCATCGGCGTTGACGTAAAAAGCCACGACAGGCTGACAGGCGAAAACGTAACTCACAGCATCAATTTACTGACCGGATTTAAGCTGACAACCAAAACACGCATTGACAACCAAACCGGTGACGAAAAACGAACCTTAAACAAAGGTCAGCGCATTCAACGCAGCAAAAAATATATCGAAGACGTAATTGCCGGTTACGGAACGCAGGAGGAGAAATGAGTCAGGATATTTTCGAAATCACTCGCGAGCCGATTGACAAGCTCGGGTTGGAACAGCGACTGCTGACCGGCGCAGCCGGAGCCGTAGTCACTTTCGACGGAGTCGTCCGCGATAACACGAAAGGTCGCCGCGTCGTCACATTACAATACGAAGCTTACGCGCCGATGGCCGTTAAAGAGATGCGGCGCGTTGGTGAAGAAATCCGCCAGCGTTGGCCTGAAGTCGAGCGCATAGGCATCATTCATCGCTTCGGCGAATTGAAGATATCCGAATCGTCTGTGGTTATTGTCGTCACTTCGCCGCATCGCCGCTTGGCTTTCGAAGCCTGCCATTACGCGATTGATCGAGTGAAGCAAGTCGTGCCAATCTGGAAAAAAGAGATATTTGAAGACGGCGAAGCCTGGGTGGAAGGCCAAAGCCCGGACGGTATTATTGCCTGAGTTGTTCCTTCTCACTCCTCAGCATCCGAAGCCCAGCCGTCACGATTGAGAAATTTTTCGACTTTCCTTTATACCCACTCGTCTTATCGGGCGGCGGTGAAAACCGCGATGGATCGAAGGCTTTGAGGCCGCAGACTCCGAATGAGCAAGCGGCACAAAAAGCTCAAATGGTGAAAACGAAAAAGCGAAAAGAGGAAGGCGGATCTGATTCAGGTTATGGACATCAGCGACGATCAGATCATCGAGCGTACTCTCGCCGGTGAAACCGACGCTTTCAGTTTGTTGGTGAGCAGATGGGAGCGTCCCATCTACGGGCTGTCTTTGCGCATGCTGGGGCGCGACGAAGACGCGCGCGATGTGTGTCAGGAAACTTTTCTGGCGGCGTTTCGCAATCTGCGGAAATTTCGCGGCGACGCCAAATTTTCTTCGTGGCTTTATCGCATCGCACTCAATGCGTGCCATTCAAAACTGCGAAAACATAATGGGTCAACCGAACAATCAATTGATCTGGAAGACGACGATGGGCGCAAATTCGAATTGGCCGATACCAACGCTGAGCCAATGCCGGATCGTTTGCATCGCGACCAGCGCGCTTCTTTGGTCAGAAAAGCCTTACAGGCTTTGCCCGCCGAAATGCGGCAGGTGATCATCATGAAGGAATACGAAGAACTGACTTTCGCCGAAATCGCAGAGATTTTGGACATTCCGGTCAGCACGGTGAAATCAAGACTTTACACAGGGCTTCAACAGATGCGGGCGCGATTGGATAAAATCCGCCCGGCACTGTGATCAACCTTGTTTGAGTTACTTACTTTAAGCAGGTTGATAATTTCGGGCGTGATGCCCGCGACACCGGACGAGAGCAAGGACTCGCGCTACCGGATGCAAGGCGAGCAAAAATGCTCGCGCCCTCTCGTTCAATGATAAGGAAGCAGCAGAGAGGTAAGGAGGCGTTAAGCCATGAACAACAAGACAAACAAACTCAACCCTCAAAATGAATGTGATCGTAAGGAAGACCTGATCGCCTTTCTTTACGACGAAGCGACGACAAACGAGCGCGCATCTTTCGAACGGCATTTGAACGAATGCGATGATTGCAACGCTGAGTTAAAAGCTTTCGGACGCGTTCGCGACAATCTGAGCGCGTGGCAAGTGGGTTTTGCGCCACGCACAGAACTTGTCCTGCCGCGATCCAGAATGGAAGTTCTGCGCGAACTGATCGGTCTGTTTCCGATTTGGGCGCGCGGTCTGGCAATGACCGGAGCGGCGGCGGCAATTGTTTTATTTGCGCTGTCGGCATTCGCCGCGAATGGCAACAAGCCGTCCAATCAGATTGTGCTGTCCGAACAGCAGGTTGAAGCGATAGTCTACAAAGCCGTCGCCGAAGAGCGAGCCAGGATCGAACAGCAATACAAGACAGAATTCGCCAGCCTTAAAGATCAGATCGCCGCGGATCATCAGGCGCAATTGCAAAGCGTCAACGCGGAACATCAGGCTCGTCTGGAAACGGTCAAAGCTTCATTGAGAAACGAAATCAAGAAAACGAATCGCCAGTCCGGCTCTTACCGCTCTTTCTTTGCCGTTGAAAACTATCAACAGGAGCAGTGGGGTGACTCAAGATGAAGACAAATCGCCTGACTACTTTCAAACTGATTTTCTCCGTGGTTCTGATCGGCGTTTTTGCAACGGCCTCGGTTGATTCATTGGCGCAAGCGCGCCGACCAATTAAAACCCAACGTCAGATTCAGAAGAAGCTGGACAAGCAGGGCGCAAAATTGACATCGAACGGCGATTCAAATTCCTCGTCGCCGAACGCTTCGGAAACCGCAGTGAAAGACGACCCTGCTCAACCGCAGAAACACAGCCTGGACGGGATTCGCGAACGCGGGATAATCGGCGGTTTCTTCACCAGAGAAGAAGCGCAAATGGTCATTCCGGGTTTTGGCAGTCCGCCGGCTTTGCTGGTTTTGCTCAGACAGCTCGATCTGACTCCGGCGCAAAAGGAAAGCTTCAAGGCTCTGAGATTCAGCATCGGCAACAAACTTTCGCGGTTGCAGAACGAAAAACGCCAGACTGAAATCCAGCTTGAAGAAGCCATTTACGGCGAACAGTTCAATCCGCAACGCGTCGAAGAACTGGCTGCAAAATCAGCCGATCTGACGGCTGAAATCATCAGGACTCAGGCCGGTATAGAATCGCAATTCCGCCAGATTCTGACGCCTGACCAGTTTTACGTCTTCCGCTTTTTGATCGGAGAAATAGTGCTGCCACAGCGAAGAATGAATCAGCAGCAATTGCGCCAACAAAATTTGCGCCGACTGGGGCCGAATCAACCTAATCGTCAAAATCAACGGCCTCCTGAAACCAATCCCTAAACTTTCTTCGAAGACTACCGAGGGTCGGCAAATTACGACCCTCAACTTTTGTTTCCAGCCATTTGTCCTTCTCCCGCCGTCGGTCAAAACTTTGTCAACTCTATGGCTTCACCGTATGATGAGCCGTCGCTCGTTTCAATTCAGCGCGACAATCAAAAGCTAAAACCAATTTGCCGATTCGGAATACTTGTTTATGTCCCAAACAACTTTCACCATCTGGACCAACGCCAGTTTCGACCATGCGATGACAGAGCGTTTGGAGCTTGGCGTAGTTCCGCACCGGCTGGTTTACGCGTCTGAGATGAACAAGCTCAATCTGGCGGCCAGTCCGATTGATCCGCTATTGGCCGAAGCTGACATAGCATTCGGACAACCCGACGCCGGTCAGGTCGTAAAGCTTGCGAATCTCAAATGGGTTCATCTGTCCAGCGCCGGGTACACCGCTTACGACCGCGATGAGGTCAAAGCAGCAATGAAGGCGCGCGGCGCGGCGCTGACCAACAGCTCGAACGTTTATGACGAACCTTGCGCGCAACACACAATGGCGATGATGCTGGCGATGGCCAGACAGCTTCCGGTTTCGATGCGAACACAGCTTGATGATCGCGGTTGGCCTGCTGCCAAACGCCGCGACGAATCGTTTCTGCTCAATGGACAAACGGCTTTGATCTTCGGTTTCGGCGCGATTGCCAACAGGCTGAGTGAATTGCTCGCGCCTTTCAAAATGAATTTGATTGGCGTTCGCCGCAAAGCCACAGGCAATGAACCGATCCGGATCATCAGCGAATCGCAGTCGAGCGAATTTCTGCCGCTGGCAGATCACGTCATCAACATTCTGCCCGCCAACGATTCGACCAACAGATATTTCGACGCGCGCAAATTCAACATGACGAAACCCGGCGCGCTGTTTTACAACATCGGTCGCGGAGTGACGGTTGATCAGGAAGCTTTGTTGGCCGCTCTTCAATCGGGGCGACTCGGCGCGGCTTATCTGGACGTGACCGATCCTGAACCATTGCCCGCCGATCATCCCTTATGGACTGCTCCGAATTGTTTCATCACTCCGCACACCGCTGGCGGACACAATCGCGAGATGGAATGCCTGATTGATCATTTTCTGGAAAACCTCAAACGGTTCTCGGCTGGCGAAAAGCTGAAGAACCGCATCGTCTGAATTCTCGTAAAATTCTTGGGGGAACAACCTTTTTCCTAAGTCACCGCTCAGCCGCCTTTCAGGCGGCTTTCCCGAAGGGCGACTAGGCCAGCGATTTGATCGCTGGTTAAGCAGGGCCTCAATTGCTCAGCCCGTTTTGAACGGGCTTGTCAGGCAGACTTTTTAGCGCCCCTTTTTTGCTAAAGCCATTTGAGAAGCACGCTGAAGCGCGCTGACATCCGTCAAACGTTCGCTTACCAGCCGTAAACCGGCTGGCCTAATTGCCCTCTGCGGGGAAGCCCGATGAATCGGGCTGGGCATTACTTCCTGAATTTTATTTTTTCTCCGACGGGAAATTTTCTGGAACCATTTCGCCTTCTCAGCCCTATCACTCATGACGAATCGAAATGACATCCGGGTATGAAAGCAATCGAAACCTGCACTGACGAAATACTTTTGAAACGCGCTATGGCTGGGGATGAAGAAGCTTTCACCCGTCTTTATCGCAGTCTTTGCGGCGTAGTTTACCGATTCGCGCGGCAGATGAGCGGGTCTTCCGCAATGGCTGAAGACGTAACCCAGGAAGTTTTTCTGATTCTTTTGCGCAAAGCGCAGCTCTTTGACCCAACGCGAGGATCGCTTTCAACTTATTTGTTGCAGATCACGCGAAATGAAATTTTGCGGCGATTGAATCGCGACCGCGCGTACGTTCCGCTCGAGAATGACAAGCAGGAGAAAGATGTTCCGACGGATGAAAAGCTGATCGTCAAAGGCAATCCATTGGGCAATCTGATGCGCAACGAAGAAATTGAATCGGTTCGTCAGGCTGTTCTGGCTTTGCCGATTCATTACCGCGAAGTCGTAGTGCTGTGCGAATTGGAAGAGTTGAGTTACAACGAAGCCGCAGCCCTGCTGGATTGCGCTGTCGGAACGGTTCGCTCGCGGCTTCATCGCGCTCGGGCATTGTTGAAAGAGCGTTTGCAAACCGGCCAATTGGAAAATGATTCGCCACGGGTTAATCGCGCGGCTTTTTTGAGATGAGTTATGAACTGTCAGGATTTTGAAACAAGCATTGTCGAGATTGCGCGCAATCGTTTGATGGATGCGTCGGTTCGCGAGCGCGGATTGAAACACGTCGAAGCTTGCGAGCAATGCATGGCGCTATTGAATGAAGAGCGAGCATTGAGCGCACGTTTGAGCGCGCTTTCCGCCGAAACCGTCGCCGAAGAGATTCCGGCCAATCTGGAAACCGCCGTTCTGGCGGCTTATCGTCAAAACGTCGCCGCGAATGCGGAACCGGAGTATTCAGCTTCACCCCTCAAACGACGATGGATGCTGGCTGCGGCTGCGGCGATCCTGTTGGCGCTGGGCATTTCATTGACGGCCTGGTTCGCAACAGCGCCTAAGCATGAGTCAATCGCGATAAATCCAACACCCGAACCGACAGTTTTGCCGGTTGATAAAAAAACCGATGCGCGCGAAACAGCTCAGCCGTCGAAACAGGAATTGTTGGCGACAAAAAACGGCCTCGTCATACGCGACGCGAAACCTGATAAACGCCGCAAACGACCGGCAAAAACAGACGGCAGTTCGCAACCATTGCGCGGCGAAATCGTCACGCAGTTTTATCCGATCAATCAGACCAGCGAGTTGATTCCGCTGGAAGGCGGACAAATCCTTCGCGTCAAGATGCCCAGCGCCAATCTGATTCCATTGGGAATTCCTTTCAACCAGCAACGCGCGGATGAAACCGTGATGGCCGATGTGCTGGTCAGCAACGACGGATTGGCGCGAGCCATACGGCTGGTTTATTGAGCCGGACAAACGAGTTTTCAATTGATCTTCAACCAAACAACTTTTGAATTTAGGAGAGAAGCTTATGAAAAGGAACCGAAAATTTTTGATCGCTCTGCTGTGCAGTTTCGCCTTGCTTGGCGACAGTGCGGCGATCTTCGCTCAGAACAAGGACAAAAAGCAGGAACCCACCGCCAAAAAACAGGTCTTCATCAGCCGCGAGGGACACACTGTTGAAGTTCCCGGCGGCGGCGGCGTCTGGGTTGAGGAAACCGGGCACGGCAACCAAACGCATTTTTCCTTCGCCGATTCCGGCGCGGGTTTTGTAACCAGTCACGACGGTTCGCCTCAGGTTCAAATTGTCCATAACGATTTTCACTTCGACAGCAACATCGTCAAAGGCGCGCCTTATGCGGCTGACGCGGTGACGGAATTCGTCCAGATTCTGGGCGATGGCAATCGAATCACGCGCACGTCTTCGGCCAAAATCTATCGCGACAGCGTCGGACGCACGCGACGCGAACAGGCCTTGAAATCTGTGGGATCGTGGTCGGTCGCAGGCGACAACCCCGTCACCATTTCCATCAACGATCCGGTGGCAGGCACGCATTACACATTGAACCCTTCAACACGAACCGCTACCAAAGTCGCAGTCCATCGCATAACCGCAACCGTCAGCGACAAGGGCGAGAAAGGCGACAAGGTTGCCACCTACACCTTCTCCAGCAGTTCCACCAAGTCCAACGTCAAGGGCGAGGGCAACAGCGAACATTTCAAATTCGTAACTGACGACAATCGTA
Organism: uncultured Heliomicrobium sp.; assembly: GCA_964426025.1. Classification (GTDB taxonomy): domain Bacteria; phylum Acidobacteriota; class Blastocatellia; order RBC074; family RBC074; genus RBC074. Next base: position 2,104 of record CAYRQB010000196.1, on the reverse strand, counting down.
CAATCGTTTTGTCAGGAGACGGTGCGGAAAAAGCGATTGCCGAAGTGAAAGCCCGTAAAGCCGCTCCTGCTGGCGTGGTTTCAGGAGTTTCAGTCGCTGGCGACAAAGTCATGGCTTTTTCCAGTGAAGCTGAAGTCAACAAGGAAACTTTGGGCACGCAGATGATCGAAGGCGTGATGGCCGAAGGGACTCGCGTCACTTTCACGATTCCGGCTGGCAAGATCGGCAATGCCATGCCAATCGTGACCGTCAACGAGCGTTGGTATTCGCCCGAACTGCAAACCGTGGTGATGAGCAAAAACAGCGATCCGCGATCAGGTGAAACCACATATCGTCTGACCAACATCAATCGCAGCGAGCCTGACGCATCGCTTTTCCAGGTTCCCGGTGATTACACGATCAAAGAAAACAGCTTCAACTTCACAGGCAAATCTTCTGAAGACATCATCAAGATGAAACTGGAAGCCGCCAAAAAGCACGAAGCTGAAATGAAATCCAGAAAGCCGAATGAGAAGTGATTGCCGCCAGGCAATTCAATAAACAAAGGGAAGCCGGTGAATGCTGGCTTCCCTTTTGTCTTTACGACGCTGGATAAACTTGATCGGTTATTCGTTAATCATTCTATGCGCAGCAAAACAGCATTGATCTGTTCGGCGATTGGAACCATCGCCACGCCGTCCAGATTGCACATGATCGCCACGATCAATCCTTTTTCGGGGATCATCTCCAAAAGAGTCGAAGTTCCGGATTGTCCGCCGGTATGCCGGACAAGTTTCAGCCCGGCAATTGACGTGATGTCCCAGCCCAAACCGTATCCGGTCGTTTTTCCGTTGCGAGTTTTCTGTTCAGTCCACATTTGTTCCAACCAGCTTTTGCCGAGCAACTTTTCCGCATTCACAGCGGCGGCGAATCTGACCAGGTCGGACGGCGTCGCCAGCAATCCTCCGCCCGCAACCTTCATGCTGGTGTCGTGCAGCGAAGCATTGTAGATTTCGTTCACTTTCAAATAACGCTTTTCTTCTTCCGACAGGCTGTTGTAACGCAGTTGGCTGAGCTTCGTATAACCGCTCGCTCGATTCGGAATGATCAACCGCTGTTTATCCAGACCAGTCTGATTCATTCCGGCGGGCGTGAACAATCGTTCAGCCAGATACTCTTCGTAACTGATTCCCGTTGCGCCTTCGATGGCGCATCCAAGCAGGCTGTAACCGAAGGTCGTGTAAAGGTATTTCTGACCTGGCTGATGCAACAACGGATCGTCTTTGAAAATTGACAGCGACGAAGCAATGCCGGGAAAGAATTTCGTACCGCTGGATTCGCCGCTCTTGTAATGGCGAACTCCGCCCAGATGGCCGAGCAATTGCCGCGCCGTCAGCGGCCACTGTTTTTGCGGGAAAGCCTGACAGTATTTTTGAATCGGAGCGTCAAGATTGATTTTGCCTTGTTCCGCCAACTGAAGAACTCCGACGGCGGTGATGGCTTTGGCAATCGAAGCTGTTCGGTAAACCGTCGCCGCATTGGCCGTAACTTTGTTTTCCAGATCGGCCAGGCCGAATCCCTGTTCGTAACGAAGCTGATTGTCGGTGGCAACGGCAATCGAAAGCGCCGGGATTTTCTGCTTTGCCATCTCCGCTTTCAGGATTGCGTGAATTTGGCTGATCCTGGCCGGCGACAATCCTGATCCGTTTTTGGTTGTGGCGGAAACCGTCATCACCAGTATCAGCGCCAGACCGGAAATAATAATTTTTTTGTTCATCAAACAATCTCCTTTCCCACACAAGAGACTCATATCAAATTCGCAAAAGATACCAAATCATCCGAGAAGTTTTTTTGAAGTGATTCACCTGGCAGGCAATTTTCATAACGAGGCCGGGTGATTGAAAGTTCGGTTTGCAGCAAGTCAATTTTATCAGGACTTACGCAGAGTCACTGCCTTAACGCAAAGACGCCAAGTGGCAAAGGCGCAATGCCATTTTGGTTGTGGCAACTTGAATCATTTCCCCGCTAAAAACAGCTTTGCGTCTTCGAATCTTTGCGACCTTGCGTTGAAATTGTCCTTCTTGCGTAAACCTATCTATAGAATTCAAGAAAATGTTTTTCCCGC
>CAYRQB010000195.1:0-11722 GCA_964426025.1 uncultured Heliomicrobium sp. | reverse complement strand
TGAGAATCAGCTATCTTGTTGGTCAGATCAAAGCTGTTGAATAGCCTTTTCCAAAATATCTGCGTTCATTCGCGTTATCCGCGGGAAAAACATTTTCTTGAATTCTACAGGTTAAGGTTTACGCGGGTGTTTCTTCTGCCATTCTTCAAACTCTTTTTGCACTTCAGGACTCAGTCTGGGGTAAATGTCTCGCGTGCGATATTTCCCGCTTCGCATCATCTCTTCCTTGAACTGTTCGTTGTAGGATTGGTTTTCCGCTGCCTTGATTGCCTCTTCGGCCAGTTGCGGCGGGAAAAACAGCAAGCCTTCTTCGTCACCGATCACCACATCGCCCGGCAGCACTGTCACATTGCCGATGCGGATGGGAGCATTCCATTCAACGCCAATCTGGTCGGCCATCGCCGAAGCATGCGCTCCGGCGTAATAAATCGGAAAATCCTTCCAGCCAAGAAATTCGTTCAGATCGCGAATTCCGCCGTCAACAACAATTCCTTTGACGCCTTTCAGCTTCATTCCCAAACCGGTCATCGTACCCATGAAAGTCGCTCGATCAACCATCCCGCCGAGTTCGACCACTACAACATCGCCCGGTTTGGCGTCTTCGCCTCCGCGAACATTGAAAGACGGATCCCAGTTCCCTTCCTTGGCCAATTGGCGAACGCCTTCATCCAAATCCGGTCGTTGGGGCAGGTAACGCATCGTCAGGGCGCGACCAACCATTTTCACTCCGGGCTGAGTCAACTTCAGATGCGTGACGAAACATTGGCGATAACCTTTGCCCTGAATCGCCCCCCAGACATTTTCGATTGATACATTCTTCAACCGCTCGAGCTGTTCATCGGTGACGCGCGGGCGTTTGTCTTTCATCACATCCATCAACGGAGTCCAGGTGTCGCGCTGAGCGCGCAATTGTGGCGGAACAGCGACCTGCGCAGATTGCGTAATCGCGACAATCTGCGAAAGACCTATGCCGACGCCAATCAGCAGCAAGACAGAAACTGCGGCTTTGATTCGGAACATTTCGCCTCCTGGAAAAAATCAACGACGCGATTCGGAAATCACATCATCTTCTGATTTGTAGAGAATTAACGATACTTCGCGGGAAAAGATTGGACGGCGCGCATTCTAGCTTCGCGCCTGTTGACTGACAAGCTTTCCGTTTCGCCAAACGCCGTTTGCCAGCAGGAATGTAGAAAGTGCGATTGATGGCTCAGGAGTTTTTTGCGAGCGCGGGAGAGGCGTTGGGTTTCGGCGACGGAAAAATGCGTTGCAAAATCTGCTTGAAGCGCTGGTCTGATCTGAGGTTGTTGAATCTGGGATCGAATTGCAATCTGACCATTCTGCCCGCGCGCTGTTCCATTCCTTTTTGAAGCCATTCAATAGCGCGGTCTTTGTCGCCCATCCCCGCATAAACCAGAGCTATGCTGTGCGGCGAAACATAGCGATGTTTTTGCGTCTCCAACAATTCGTTAAGCGTCGCCTCCGCTTCCAGACGATGCCCGGCAATGGCATAAAGACGACCCAACCTGGCTTTATAACGATGGTGGATGATGGACGACAATGATTGGGCCTTGATCATCTCCTCTATCGCTTCACTGAGCATTCCCTTCTGTTCGTAAGCCTGCCCAAGATGCAAATGCGCCCACGCAAAACCCGGTTCCATTTCCAAAACGCGCTTGTAACGTTCGATGGCCAGATCATATTTTCCGGTGTAGTAATAAACCCATCCGATATGAACCTGGGTCACAAACGAAATTGGATCGAGCCGTTCAGCCTCTTTTAGCTGTTCAAGCGCCTCGTCAAATCGTCCAACCTGTGCCAGACATACGCCATACCAATCGTGACCGACGGCATAACCCGGACTGAGTTCGATCGCGCGCTTGAAATCTTTTTCGGCTTCATTCCAGTTCCATTCGTAAACCCATTTGATCCAACCCAGCGAGGTATGAGCTTCGGCCAAAGTTCCGTCTATTTCCAAGGCGCGAAGCGCAGCCGACCTGGCTTTCATGAATGCTTCCTGAGGAGGCATCGCTTCCAGAATGCTCAACAGATTGTAACAGTCTGCCAAACCGGCGTAGGCCAGCGCATAATCCGGGGACAGCGTTATTGCCTGATCAAAATAACCGATGGCTTTATTCAAGCCGACCACTGTGCGCCTGCTCCACCAATACCGGCCTTTCAGGTAAAGCTCGTAAGCTTCGGAATTTTCAGTGTAGCGTTTGAATAAAAGGTTTCGCTTTTCGCGTGTCAGGTTCAAGGCCAAGGCACTGGCTATCTGTTCGGAAATTGAATCCTGAACTTTGAAGATGTCTGTGAAACTTTCGTCGAACTTGCCGCTCCACAACGTCCTGCCGTCGCGCGCGTCACGCAACCTGAGCGTCACACGCAATCTGCCGGCAACCTTTTGGAAAGTGCCTTCCAGTACCGAATCAACCTTCAGTTCCTGACCTGCCAACAAGGGATTCACATCAATGTTGTCGTATTTACGAACCGCGCTGATTGGTTGAACGACAATCTGGTTCAGATCGCTGAGCCTGGTTATCACTATGTCGGCCATTCCCAGTCCCAGATAATTATCAGAAGCATCCGGGTTGAGCGGTTTGAATGGCAGCACTGCCAGAGAATGAACTGGCTCGCCGACTTCTGAATTTGCTGTCTTTCGCGCTATCCCAAAATATGAAATCAGTGAGACGGCCACTATCAGAACAGCCAGAGCGGCGGCTGAAATCATCAGACGAAAGCGGTTGGCGGGCGGAGCAATTGCGGATTTTTCGTTTTCAGGATTCTTTTCTCGATGGTTGTCAACTTCCAACTCATTCGGCGAGACGATAGCAAGTCCAACTCCATTTAGCTGCCGATCGTGAAAACCCGCGCCTTCGTCTGTGGATTCTGTGACTTCAGCGACAAAGCGATAACCTCGCTTGGGCATGGTTTCGATAAATTGCTGTCCGCCCGAACCATCAGCCAAAGCTCGCCTGAGAAGGTAGATGGTCTGCGTCAGATTCGCTTCTTCCACAATGCTGCCAGGCCACAGGACTTCCAACAGTTCCCGCTTCTCAAGCACCTGCCCTGAGTTTTCAACCAACAACAGAAGCATCTCAAATGCTTTCGGCGCCAGAGGCACAACTTCGCCATCACGTAAAAGCAATCGCCGGGCGGGATCAACTCTAAACGGGCCGAAATTGTAATAATGTTTTGGGAGCCTCTCGATCATGATGACTCAGCTAGGTTTTCACCGACCTCAATAAAGTTTTTTGCATCCTCAATCATCATCTCAATAAAAAATGAGTTGATATTGAAGACTTTTAAAACTCTCACCACTTATCTTCAAGTCAATGGAACCTGCGTCATCAACGTTCCATTATTTTGGGGTTTTGGCTTTGATCAGGCGCTTATGCCTGACTACAGCCCAAAACTGTCTCGTCGTGACAAGAGCTTTATTTGAGTGAATGTTTCTCACTTATTGTTTTCTACCTTTATGTCAGAAAACCTATCTGACAGAGCGGAATGCGGAAATTTTAGCACGAGTGCCCTGAAGGCCAAACACGAACAGTCAGACTGACAGCTTCCGACAAGATGTTTCAAAACTCGGAGCGTCGTCCAAAACTGCTTTAAGAATTCAAAAAAGCAAGCAGAGCTTTTGCGCCTTCAGAGCGTTCCTCAATGTCGTTCGCGTTCAGGTAAAAAGTTTTTCTTCAAAGTTTGCGGCTGGAAGCCCAGTCGCATTTTCCCCTCTGAATAGGGATGTGTTGCCGAAATCATCACATCCCTCTTTTTCCTCACGCGAAATGAGCGGGGAAAAGTAAAGATGCAGGTTAACCAGTCATTGATCGTAACTCTGTTAACGACGCTGACCGCTCTAACGGCTACCGAACCTGCAATACAGCGCGTTCAATCTATCCGCGAAGTCGAAGAGACGCGTCCTGCCGGAACAGCAACAGGACTTATCACAAACCGTCTTTCGGAAAAACAGCTTAAAGAATGGAAGGAGATCGAACGGCTGGTTTTTTCTGAGGACAGCGAAGGACGTTCCTTGCATCCGATTCTTAAAAGATTGTGGCAGTGGGCGGAATCTTCTCCGCACGCAATTTACATAGAGTTGCAGTATCGCAGCACTTATCTGGGTACGAACGCAGGGCGTTTCAGAATTGAGCATTTCGATTCAACAGGTAAAAGGCACGTCGCAGTTATCAAATTACGTCCATCAGTCATTGATTCGGCGGTGTCGAATGAAACAGTCGCCCGATCCAGCGGCTTCATTCCTTTTTACGGTCTGCAACGGAAGGAACGTTACGCCGAGGTGCTGGGACATGAACTGGCGCATGCCTATGAAATTCTCAAAGACCTGAAAACAGCCAGACTCGCCTACGAGGTCATAGAGCAAACCAATTCGCTACTGACTGCTCATTATCGGCAGAACAAGGGAAAGCCCATAAGCCAAAGGCTGATGCAGCGGTTGGATAAACGCGATTCCCTTTTGGAGGAATTCGAATCCTTTGCCGATGCAGTTGAAGAAATTGTCTGGGATGAATTGATCAAAAGTCGGGAAGTCAGGGAGGACAGTTCGCGTCCCTGACATTGCCAAAGTGCGGCGGCTGACAACGTATCAGTCCTCAACAGCACTAATCCAATCCACTCGTTAACCTGTTTTACGGGCTGTTGCCGTCTGCGGCAGTCCGGAAAATATCAGGAGGAATTTGATCATGAAGAGCTTCTGCCTCAGATTCACCAGTGTATTCATGTTACTTGCGCTATTCGGTCTAATGGCTTTGGCGCAAGTAAGCTCCACCTCTTCGCTTTCAGGCGCTGTTACGGATCCAAACGGAGCCGTCGTCCCCGGCGCGGAGGTGACAGTCAAAAACAACGCTACGGGCGCCGAATTCAAGGCGACCACTTCAGGCAACGGAACCTTCAGCGTTCCGGCTCTGACAGCCGGGACATATTCCGTGACCATCATATCGTCCGGATTCAAACAGGCTGTCGTACAGGATGTGAAGTTGAACGCCGCCACACCGACGAGCGTCAACATCATTTTGGAAGTCGGTGCGCAAACCGAATCCGTTGTCATTCAGGCAGCCGGCGACGTGTTGCAAACTCAATCGGCCAACATCAGCACGACGATCACCGGTCGTCAGATCACTGAATTGCCATTCGCTTCGCGCGACGCGCTCGATCTGGTTTTGCTGCTTCCCGGAACCAGCACTCCCGGACGGCCTCGCACTTCGACCGTCAACGGATTGCCCAAAGGCGCTCTGAACATCACTATGGATGGCGTCAACATCCAGGACAACACGCTGAAATCTTCGGACGGATTTTTCACTTACATTCGCCCGCGCATTGACGCGGTCGAAGAAGTCACGCTTTCAACAGCCACTCCCGGCGCTGAAAGTTCCGGCGAAGGCGCGGTTCAAATCAAGTTCGTCACCAAATCCGGCAACAACGATTACCACGGCAGCCTTTACGAATATCATCGCAATCCGGTGCTCAATTCCAATTACTGGTTCAACAATCGCGCCAACCTGCCGCGTGCGCGAGTGCTGCTGAACCAATTTGGCGGACGCGTCGGCGGCCCGATCTCCGTGCCGAAGCTTTTCGACGGGCGCGACAAAGCCTTTTTCTTCGTCAACTACGAAGAATACCGTTTGCCGGAACAGGCGACTCGTCAACGAACGATTCTCAATCCGCTGACGCAACAGGGCATTTTCCAGTACAACACTTCCAGCGGAGTGCGGCAGGTCAACCTGCTCCAACTGGCTCAGACTGTCGGCTGCAACGGATGCACGGCGACGCTCGATCCGACGGTTACAAAACTTCTGGCCGACATTCGGCAGGCCACGTCAACGACCGGCACCATCGAACAACTGAGCGATCCGAACCTGCAGCGATACACCTTCACCAATTCCGGCGGGCAGCGCAGGACATTCACAACTGTGCGATTCGATTTCAACCTGTCGAGCAAGCATCACCTGGAAAACATCTACAATTACGATTACTTCGGCTCGAAAGTGGATTTTCTCAACAGCAGGGATCCGATCTTTCCTGGCTTCCCCAACAAAGGCAGTCAGGTTTCCAATCGTTTTTCGAACGTAGTTGCTTTGCGCTCGACGCTGAGCAATTCGCTGGTCAACGAAGCCCGACTGGGTTTGACAGGCGGAACGGTGTTGTTTTTCCCTGAAGCCAGCGCCGCAGATTTCAATGGCTCGGTCGCCAATCAGCAAGGATTCGCTTTGGGCATCAGCGCCGCAGGCATCAGCAACGCGCATAACACCACGGCTCCCAGCCGACGCAATGCTCCGGTTTGGCAATTCAGTGACACGCTGAACTGGACGCGCGGTTCGCACAGCATGAGTTTTGGCTTCAGCTTCACGCACATCAGTTCATGGTCTGAGGCACAGACGCTGGTTCCGAGCATAACTTTCGGCATCAACACGGATGATCCGGCCAACACTATGTTCACGACTGCGAATTTCCCCGGATCGGCAGCCGCCGACATCAATCGCGCGCGGAACATTTATGCCGTGCTGACCGGCCACATCACAGCCATCAGCGCCAACGCCAGACTGGATGAAAACACCGGGCAATACAATTATCTGGGAACTTTGACTCAGCGTTACCGCATGCGCGAATCAGGAATCTTCGCGCAGGATACCTGGCGCGTGCATCAGAATCTGACCTTGACTGGCGGAGTGCGCTGGGAAGTTCAATACCCATTCGTTGCGGCAAGCGACGTGTTCTCTCAAGTTTCCTTCGACGATCTGTTCGGAATTTCGGGGCCGGGCAATCTCTTCAAACCCGGAACGACAAACGGACGCGAATCTCAATACACTGCGTTCGCCACAGGAGCCAAAGCGTTCAACACCGATTACAACAATTTTGCGCCAAGCGTTGGCATAAGTTGGAGTCCGAACTGGAGCAACGGACTGCTCAGCCGCATTTTCGGCGACGGCGGTCAATCGGTTTTTCGCGGCGGATATTCCATCGCTTTCAACCGCGAAGGCATGAACGTTTTTGCCAGCATCTACGGCGCAAATCCGGGGGCGACGATTTCCGCCAATCGCAATTTGACGCTGGGCAACCTGGGCGATCTGCCCGTGCTGCTGCGCGAAACCAACCGGCTGGGTCGGCCTGACGATATTCCCAAAGCGCCTGTTTATCCGAACACAGGTCTGGTCACTGATTCGGTCAACGCATTCAATCCGAATCTGAAGTTGGGTTATGTCCAGTCGTGGTCGTTCGGATTGCAACGCGAAATTACGAAAGACACAGTCGTCGAATTTCGCTACGTCGGCAACCGCGCCGTCAAACAATGGCAACAATACAACCTGAACGAAATCAACATCGTTGAAAACGGCTTCCTCAACGAATTCAAACTGGCGCAGGCAAATCTGAAAGCCAACATCGCCGCCGGACGCGGAACTCATTTCCGTTACGCCGGGCCGGGAACGGGAACTTCGCCGTTGCCGATCATCCTCTCGCACTTCAGCGGAGCGCGCGATCCGAACGCCTCTGCCAGCTACAACTCCGGCAATTTCGCCAGCTCGACTTTCTACAACCTGCTGGCAGTCAACAGCCCCGGGCCGCTGACCTTTGCCAACACGCTTTACAACAATGCGACATTCCGCAACAACGCCGCTGCTGCGGGACTTGCCGCCAACCTGTTCCTGGTCAATCCCGGAAAGCTGGGCGGAGCATTCACGATCGAAAACAACGGTCGCAGCTATTACGACGCAGGCGTGATTGAATTGCGTCGCCGCATGTCGAAAGGCCTGCTGGTTCAGGGCAGTTACACTTTTGCCCGCAACCTGACCAATATGCCTGCCAGCAGCTCTGCCGTCTTTTATCAACCGAGAACATTGCGCAACCTCGGCGGCAACAAATCTCTTTCGCCGTTCGGCATCACTCACGCGCTGAAAGCGAACTGGATTTACGATCTGCCATTTGGAAGAGGCAAAGCCATTGGCGCAGGAGTTGGGCGGCTCGGCGATTTACTGATTGGCGGTTGGGAATTCCATGGAACTGCTCGAATTCAATCCGGCAGCCCGAACAATTTCGGCAATGTTCAATTGGTGGGAATGACGCGCAATGATCTGCAGAAAGCGCTGAAGATTCGCAAGGAATCGGATTTCGTTTTCTACCTGCCGCAGGACATCATTGACAACACGATCCGGGCGAATAACGTCAGTGCAACAAGCGCGTCGGGTTACAGTTCTCAGGGCGTTCCGACCGGGCGTTACATTGCGCCTGCCAGCGGAGCGAACTGCGTCGAAGCCTTCACCGGCGAATGCGGAACTTCAAATCTGGTTCTTTACGGGCCAAGCTTCACGCGTTTCGATTTGAGCGCGGTCAAAAGATTCAGGTTTTCGGAACGCGTGAATTTCGAACTTCGCGCGGAATTCCTGAACGCTTTCAACAACATCAACTTCCTGATTGGCAGCGCGGCTGCGGATGTAACAAACATCGGCGGTTTCGGTTCGGCGACTTTCGGTCAAACGGCCAATGCATATCAGGACACTTCAACGACGAACGATCCGGGCGGTCGCCTGATTCAGATCGTCGCCCGATTGAATTTCTAACTCCTCCGGCAAGAGCAATGTATTGAAAAAGTGGGACAAGCTGGCAGCTTGTCCCACTAATCCCTAACTTTAATTGAGCTATGGCTTGAACTCGTCAGAAGATACGAGTGACGACTAAGGCCGTTGCCAGATAACCAACGGCTTCGATCAATGCCGCGCCGACGTTTTGATCCTGAGCAATTTCCTGATCCAGCCGCCCGCCGCGAAAACTGAATCCGGCTCCGAGCATCAACATCTGAACGACGATCTGTCTGACCGGATAAAGAATCAGAACCACCAGCAGCATCGAACCGAAACTGCGGAAGCTGTCCGCATAGCCGGTAAAGTTTCCTGATACCGCATAACCGACCATGATCCCGATTGCGACGATTAACCCGGCATTGCCCAACGCCACGGCGACACTGCCTTTGCCAATCAAGTCGGAATCGTTGTAAGAGGTCAGTTTTCTGAAGATATGCGTCAGCAAGATCATCGCCGCTACGCCAGCCGCCCAGAAAATGATCGTCGGCGCAATCGAACCGCCGTCTCCGGTCAATGCTCCGGCAACGATCTGGCTGGCGGCAAAATGAATCGCGCCGTCAACAATTCCCGCAGCCACATTGCCCGAAGCGATTTGTTCGCGCAGCGGAATTCCCGTCGCCCGGCTGTATTGTTCAAAGATGAATCCTGTGACGGCCATCGCCAGAATTCCGCCGATGCCGTAAGCCAGAACGCCTTTGACATCGCCCCAGAACGAATGGCTAGGCCCACTCAAAACCGGGATGATGACGTTGATCACGCCCAGCATGAATCCGCACAGAGAAATCGCCGCAGCTTTGTTGTCTTGATTGATCAGGGTTTCAGTCACTCCCTGACCCAACAGCAGACGGTAAACCAGTCGAGCGATGATCAAAAGCACAATAACTGCCAGAATGACAAAGCCAATAGTCGTTGCGTCCATAATTCCTCCTGACAAATTCAACGTTTTAAGTCTTTCAATATCTCGCGAGCGGCATTGAAACCCGGCGCGCCCATCACCCCACCGCCGGGATGCGTCCCCGAACCGCACAAATAAAGATTACGAATCGGCGTGCGGTATTTCGCCCAGCCGGCGGCTGGCCGCATAAAGAACAACTGATCCAAATCCATTTCTCCGTGAAAGATGTTTCCGCCGGTCAATCCGTACTCGAACTCCATGTCGAAGGGCGATATGACCTGCCGATGAAGAATGATGTCTTTGATGTTCGGCGCGTAATCCGCCAAGGCGTTGATGCAACGATCGGCAAATTCGTCTTTCGTCGCCTGATCCCAGAAACCGTCTTTCAAGGTGTAGGGCGCATACTGAGCGAAGATGCACATTATGTGTTTGCCCGGCGGCGCTATCGTATTGTCATAGGCCGTTGGAATCGTGCATTCCAGCATAGGATGTTGCGACATCATACCTTGTTTGGCGTCTTCCCAAGCGCGATCAATGTAATCCATCGAAGGGCAAACGTGCATGGTTGTTTTGTGCGGCAAGCTCGGTTCGCTATCAGACGTGTTCGGGAAAGCGGTGAAGTTCGGCAATCCGTCCAATGCCAGATTGATTTTGACCGAACAACCTTCGACGCGGAAATTTTTTATTGAACTCAGAAATCCTGCTTCAAGATGCGATTCTTCAACCAGTTTCAGGAAAGTGCGCTTCGGATCGGCGTTGGACACAACGATATTGGCACGTATGTCGTCGCCGTTTTTCAGCACCACACCATAAGCCTTGTCATCTTTGATAAGCACACGGTCAACTTCGGCATTGGTGAGAATTTCCGCGCCACTGGCTTCAGCCGAAGCAGCCAGCGCCTGACTGATCGCTCCCATTCCTCCGCGTATGAAGCCCCACAAACCGCGCGCTCCTGCGGCTCCGCCCATCACGTGATGCAACAGAATATAAGCCGTGCCCGGAGTAGCCGGACCTCCATTGGTTCCTATCACTCCATCGGTGGCCAGCGTTGTTTTAATCTCGTCCGACTCAAAACGCTCGTCCAGAAAATCGCGGACGCTTTGAGTCATGATTTTGACCATCCGCACCAGGCCATCGTCGCCCAATCTGGTTGCTCGCAATCCGAACTTGCCCAGATTGATCAGATCGGATAGCTCTCGCCTGACGATGTTTGGCGGCGTTTCAAGCAGTATTGATTCAACCCACTCGGCCAGCTTTGCCAACTCCAATTCATATTGCGGATAGGCCTCGGCGTCACGAAGCGAAAACTTCGAGATTTCAGCAACCGTCTTGCTCATGCTTTGCCAAAAGAAGATGTGACGACCGTCCGGAAACGCAGTGAAGAAGGAGGGGTCTTTGGGATAAATGTGATAGCCGAATTTCCCAAGTTCCAAATCCTTGATCACACGTGGTTGCAGTAGGCTGCAAAGATAAGAAAGCGATGAAACCTTGTATCCGGGCCATGTTTCTTCGGTTACGCAAGCGCCGCCCAAAACATTACGACGTTCGAGGACAAGCACTTTTAATCCGGCACGAGCCAGATAACCTGCCGTAACCAGGCCATTATGTCCGCCTCCAACAATCAGCACATCATACTGACGATTCATTCGGCGATTTCCCTTGTTTTCAGTGGTTTATTCACAGGCATCATTGAACAGCGACACCATTATCCACACAAGCCCGGGGCAGTAAAGACCTCAAATCCTATCGTTCAAACAAGAAGCGTCATCAATGCCTTATTCAATGAGGTAAATCTTTGTTGCCTCAGCTACTTTAGGCGTGCTATAAACTCCCTGCATTGAATCTTCCTCACAACTGAAAACTCACTGAAGATTCAATGTTTGATTATTCGGTTTCCAATAATCGCTCACTGTTCTGGCATAAATCAGCTACTGAATTTTCCTGCTAAATTGCATTTCAGTCCAAAGTTGAAGTCAGACTTGATTATCGTAACCGAACCTGATCAATCTGGCAGTTGTTGACTATTTTAAGTTTTGTAAGCCCAAAGGTTTTGCTGATGGGTGTTGATTACAGAAAAAGTCACCTGCTGATCTCGATACCGATCCGAAAAGTCTATCGGGTCCTGTTTTACAAGGAGATTTACAGATGCGAACCTCACGTAAGTTGACACACCTTTTACTGGCGATGTTTGCGCTGGTCGCAATGTCGGCGTCGGCAATGGCGGCTGATCCGG
>CAYRQB010000194.1:0-11736 GCA_964426025.1 uncultured Heliomicrobium sp. | reverse complement strand
ACAAGCTGGCTATGAAGCGACAAGCTGGCTATGAAGCGACAAGCTGGCTATGAAGTGACAAGCTGGCGCGCGATGACCAATCGCTGCACTTCGCTGGTTCCTTCGCCGATGGTGCAGAGCTTTGAATCGCGCCAGTATTTTTCCGGCGGATAATCTTTGGTGTAACCGTAACCGCCGTGAATCTGAATGGCTTCTTCGCTGACGCGAACGGCGACCTCTGAAGCGTAAAGCTTGGCCATCGCAGATTCTTTGGTCGTCTGGCGCTTGTTGTCTTTCAACCAGGCTGCGCGCCAGGTCAGCAAACGAGCGGCGTCAATCTGCATTGCCATATCGGCAAGTTTGAATTGAATGGCTTCGAAATCGAAGATCGGCTGGCCGAATTGCTCGCGTTCCTGTGAATACTTCAGCGCGGATTCATAAGCTCCCTGCGCGATGCCCAGCGACAAAGCGGCAATCGAAATCCTTCCGCCATCCAGAACCTGCATGGCATTGACGAAACCGCGTCCTTGTTCGCCGAGCAGGTTTTCATCGGGAATCCAGCAATCCTCAAAAATGATCGAAGCCGTTTCCGACGCGCGGACTCCCAGCTTGTTTTCTTTCTTGCCTGCGATAAAGCCTTTGGCTCCACGCTCGACGACGAAGGCAGATATTCCGCGCGAGCGCATTTCGCGATTGGTGAATGCGGTCACGACGCAAACGTCGCCGGAAATTCCGTGAGTAATGAAATTCTTCGATCCGTTGATCAACCATCCGCCGTTGCGTCTGACCGCCGTCGTCTTCATTCCCGAAGCGTCCGAACCCGAACCTGGTTCGGTCAACGCCCACGCGCCAAGCTTTTCGCCTCGCGCCAATGGCGTGACGTACTTCCTCTTATGCTCTTCGCTGCCGTATTGGAAAATGTGATTGGTGCAAAGCGAATTGTGAGCGGCGACGGACAATCCAATCGAACCGCAAACGCGAGCGATTTCTTCGATGACGGTCGCATATTCGACATAACCCATTCCCGCGCCGCCGTATTCTTCGGGAAAAATGACGCCGGTCAGCCCAAGCTCGCCCATCTTCGTAAAAAGCTCGCGCGGAAAATGCTGTGCTTCATCCCACTCCATCACGTGTGGCTTGATTTCGGCTTCGGCGAATTCGCGAACCATTTGCTTCACTTGTAACTGTTCGTCGGTCAAATCAAATTGAATCGGCATACTGAAACTTTCCTTTTCGGTTTCGTGATAAACAATGATTATGGTTCGATAAACATCGCACACGGCTTTCGATAGCGCAACACGACAGGCGGCGAAGCTTGAGTCAGCGAAGAAAGCGATGTTAGTATCCGCGCGCTTGTGACTCACATCCATACCTTTTGAGAAAAAGAAAGCTCACGCAAAAGCGGCAAAACGCAAAGTAAAATCAGCAAGGCCAGGAGGTAAGTTCTTCTCGGCAGGTATCTCCCACTTCCATTCTTTGCGGCTTGGCGGCTCGGCGTGAAATGTATTTTCTTAAACGCTATGGCTTCAAAGCTTCAAAAAATCCAACATCAAAAAAGGCTGAATGCAAATGGAGAAAAGCTCCCTCGCTGTTGAAACTGCTGCCGATGACAATAACCGCAACTCCGAATTTCGCAGCCTGGCAATCAGATGGGCGATCACAGTTCTTTCAGGCGTAATTATTTACCTGCTCCCGACTCCCGAAGGCATCACTCAACAATCGTGGCGACTGCTGGCGATTTTCGCCGCCACCATTGTCGGTTCAATCGTGCGTCCGGTTCCGGGCGGAGCAATTGTCCTGATCGGAATCGCCGCGCTGGCTTTGACCAAAGCCATGCCAGTGAACGAAGCGCTGGCCAGAACCGTCACCGATCCGAAAGCGCTTGAAGCTTTAAGATTGAAATCCGCGCTTGCCGGTTACGCCGATCCGGTGGTCTGGCTGGTTCTGGCGGCGTTTTTCATGTCGCGCGGCATGATCAAAACCGGTTTGGGAAAACGGATCGCCCTGATTTTCATCATGTTTTTCGGCAAACGTTCCATCGGGCTTGGTTATGCGTTGGTCGGAACGGATTTCCTGCTGGCGACGGTCATTCCATCAAACGGCGCTCGATGCGGCGGAATCACTTTTCCGATCACCAAATCTCTGGCCGAAGAATACGATTCGCATCCGGGGCCGACGGCCAACCGGCTCGGAGCTTTCCTGATGACCTTCGTTTATCAGTGCGAAGTCATCATCTGTGCGACCTTCCTGACCGGACAGGCCGGCAATCTGGTCATCCAGCGATTGGCCAAACAACAAACCGGCTTTGATCTGAATTACACGCAGTGGATGTTGGGAGGAATCGTTCCCGGAGTTATTTCAATTGCCTTCACCGGCATGTTGCTGTACCGAATTTTCAAACCGGAAATCACTCACACGCCAGCGGCCAGTGAATTCGCCGTTCGCGAATTGGACAAAATGGGAAAGACCAGCTTTCACGAAATAATGATGCTGGTCGTTTTTGCCGTCGTCGGTTTGTTGTGGGGAACTACCGGGCGATGGCATACGATTGATTATTCCGTAGTGGCTTTGATCGGAATCTGCGTTTTGCTGATTGGCGGAGTGCTCAACTGGGAAGATTTGAAAAGCGAGAAAGCCGCCTGGGACGTGTTCATCTGGTACGGCGGCATGGTGCGAATGGCTGAAGCGCTGGGCGAAACCGGAATCACGCAAAAGTTCGCCGAATTCGCCGCCAGCATAACTTTCGGTTGGAAATGGTGGGCTGCGCTGGCCGCACTGGCTCTGGTTTACTATTACGCTCACTATGCCTTCGCCAGCATAACGGCTCACGCATTGGCGATGTACCTGCCATTCTTGATCGTTGTCATCGCTTCCGGCGCTCCGACAATTCTGGCGGTTGTGATGCTGGCTTATTTTTCAAACTTGTCCGCCGGACTGACGCATTACGGCACGACTCCCGGTCCGATTTATTTCGGCGCAGGTTACGTCACTCAACAGAAATGGTGGCAATTGGGTTTGATCGCTTCCGTGCCGAACATTCTGATTTGGGCAACTGTCGGGCTGGCTTGGTGGAAAATTCTTGGTTGGTGGTAAAGCAGTCTAAAGTTTTCCGGCAGCGGCCACGCGGTCAACCCGAGAACTTTAGCCTTATCAATAAAGTCCTGGAATAGCCGCTGCCGGAAAATTGGGGGAGAGCAAGAAAGCCTCTCCGGCCAAACTCGCGCTATGGTTTGAATGCCGGTCAAGGCTCAACCTCACAGCTCTTCAATCAAGCGTCACTGACGAGCGACTTCTCGGATTGCCACAACTTAATAGCAATGTACTGAGTTGTTGTCTGCAGAATCGCCTGGAATCAACATTCAACCTGTATACCGTAATTCAGAGCCAAACTCCCTCAAGTGAATTGAAATTTTCCTCAACCAGGCAAAAAAATAGAGCAGGCATCAAACCTGCTCCGATTTCCTGAAGAATTCAACGCGGCGGTATTCCCCTCGCCGAATTTACGAAAGATCGGCCAGCGCCATCTCAAAATCCTGAGCCATTCCCGGATGCCCATGACGATTGGCGGCGGCGATTCCCTGTTGATAAGCCTGTCTCGCTTCGTCAATCCTGCCCAATCGCTCCAGGGCCTGAGCCAGCTTTCCATAAGCATTGCCCTGATCGTCGGATTGATTCAGGTAATTCTGCAATTCGTCGGCGGCCTCCTGGAATCTTTCCAGTTTCAATAATTCATTTGCCAGTCCGAATCGCACCATAACATTGCCCGGATCGGCGTCCAGCATCTTTCTGAAGACATCTATTCTTGCCTCTGCCATCGGCGTTCTCTCCAATTCTGAATGAGTATGTGATTGAAGTAGGCGATGATAGGCGTCGAAGCAGTTAGCGTCAAACCGTGACACCCAGCGCGCGGCTGGCTTATACTGGCGCGCGCATGCAACCATCAAATAATCTGATAGCGAGTTATGCCGAACAAGCCGACAAACTGGAGCAGTTGATTGCGACCGTTCCCGTCGAATCAATCGCGCTGCGACCGGATGAAACTCGCTGGTCAATCTTGGAAATTGCCAGCCATCTGGCAGACGCCGAATTGCTGGCTTCGGTTCGGATTCGCCGCATCATCACGCAGGATCGTCCCAAACTTTGGGGATACAGGCAGGAAGATTGGGCGAACCGATTGGATTATTCGCATCGCGAAATCGGGACTATCCGTCGGCGATTCGCTTTGCTCCGACGCGAGAACGTCGAATTGCTGGAGAATTTGCCCAACCCCATCTGGGAGCAAACCGGCGATCACGACCAGTACGGGACGATCTCGCTGGCGCAATTGATCGAAGATTATGTGATTCATACTGCGAAGCATCTGGATCAGGCAAAAAAAGTCTTCACGGAAATCACTGACTGCGATAGCAAAATGAAAGGAATGGCTATGGCAAAAACACAGGAAAAGAATCCTCAGTTGAAAGATGTGAAAGAGGCAAAAAATAAAAAGGACAAAATGTTGAAAGACAAAAACGGCAAGGCCATGGTTGGCCGGGTGAAAAAGGTTCTGAAAAAATCCCGCCGCAAACTCGGCGAAGAGAAATTTGAAAAAGAACTGCAACGCACAATCACTTTTTTAGAAGAATTGCAGCACAGAATTGCCAGCGGCGGAAACGGTCAGCCGGAAAATAAACCTGCGAAAAAAACCAAACCGGCTCAAAAGAACAACTCGAAAGTCGGAGCCAAAAAAGCCGCGAGGAAAGAAAAGGCAGGCAAGAAGAAGGCGAAAACCGAATCCGTCGCCGCCGTCCAATCTGAAACATCCGCCGCCGCCGAATAAAGACAATGGCAATCCTGATTGATTCATTTCAAAACGGCGCTCGCGGCCCGATCCGGTATTGGCATCGCCGTTGCGGCCATCTGGTGTCGGACAGTTCCATCGAAGAGTTGCACGAATTTGCCGCCAGTCTGGGTTTGCGTCGCGAATGGTTTCAGGTGAAATCCATTCCGCATTACGACCTGACCGGCCAGGCTTATGAACTGGCGATTGAACGCGGAGCGATTCTGGTTTCATCGCGCGAAATCGTTCGACGCGCCGTGCGCTTTGAAACCGTGACCGTCTCGGTCGAAGTCTTTGAATCGGTTGGCGACGGCGATTGAACCCGAAATTGACAGTGTTTGAAACCGCGTGCTACTTTGCCCGCTCGTTCAACCCCATTCGTTTTTGACAGGAGCAACCATCTTGCAAGGTTTGAATATCGGCCAAATAGTCATCTGGTTCGTCGTCTTTTTATTATCTTTATCTGTTCACGAATGCGCTCACGCATGGGCGGCGGAAAGATCAGGCGATCCGACTGGACGTTATCTTGGCCGCGTCACCCTTAACCCAATACCGCACATTGACATTCTCGGAACAATTATTTTGCCGCTGATTATGATCACCACTGGCGGTTGGATGTTCGGATGGGCGAAACCCGTGCCTTTCAATCCGATAAATCTGCGCGAGCGGAAACTGGGAGAGATTTTCATCGCCGCTGCCGGACCGTTGAGCAATATCTTGCTCGTTGGCATCTTTTTAATCCTTGCCAAAGTCATCTTCAGAACCTCTTTGGGAGAGTCGCTCGGCACTATGGGAGAACCTGTTGGGGCAATGCTTGGCATCGGAATATCGCTGAATATCATTCTGGCGGTCTTCAATCTGATTCCTATTCCGCCGCTGGATGGCCATCATATTTTGAGAAATCTTTTGCCGGATAGCGTGGCTGAAGTTTACGCTCAAATCCCCGTTTGGGTTGGATTCATCGCGCTCTTTCTGCTTATCAGAATCGGCTTTACCGAATCGCTGATCAGACCGATTGAGCGTTTTGTTTATTTCTTGCTGAACCTCTAGCCGGTTGAAAATCTCACCCGTAAATCTGACATTAAGTTATGAAACGAATCGTTAGCGGAATGCGCCCGACAGGCAAATTGCATTTGGGCAATTACGAAGGCGCGCTGAAAAACTGGGTCAAGTTGCAGGACAGCTATCACAGCTATCATTTCGTCGCCGACTGGCACGCGTTGACCTCGGATTATGCCGACACGTCCAAAATCAACGAAAACACTTTGCTGATGGTGACAGACTGGCTGGCGGCGGGACTGGATCCGAACAAGGTGACGATCTTCGTCCAATCGCTGATTCCCGAACACGCCGAATTGCACATTTACTTTTCGGCGGTCACGCCGCTTGGCTGGTTGGAACGCGTTCCGACTTACAAAGAGCAGCGCGAAAACATCACCGACAAGGATTTGGGCAATTACGCTTTTCTGGGTTATCCGGTTTTGCAGGCGGCGGACATCTGCATGTACAAAGCTAATTACGTCCCGGTCGGCCAGGATCAGGTCGCGCACGTCGAACTGACGCGCGAAATCGTTCGTCGCTTCAACAACTTTTACGGCGACGTTTTCCCCGAACCCGAAGCCCTGCTGACGGCGACGCCCAAACTGACAGGAACCGACGGACGCAAAATGTCCAAGAGCTACAACAACACCATAGAGCTTGGCGATTCGCCCGACGTGATTCAGGCCAAAGTCCGTCAGATGATCACCGACCGAACTCGAATCAAAAAAGTTGATCCCGGCCACCCCGAAGATTGCGATGTTTGCCAAATGCACAGAATGTTCGTTCCGGCGGAAGTCGCAGACAAATTCGACGACGATTGCCGAAACGCGCGGATCGGCTGCGTTGATCGCAAGAAAGCCCTGGCTCAGGCATTGGTCGAATACCTGTCGCCGATCACCGAACGCCTGAATTATTACCGCGACCATCAGGACGAAGTTCGCGACATCATCATCGAAGGTTCAAACCGGGCGCGCGAAGAAGCCGGTCGCATAATGAGCGAAGTTCGTCGCGCGATGAAAATCGCCTGGGAATGATTGAGAGTGGGTTTAGACAGGAGTGACAGGATTTCACAGGATGAGAGCCAGTCGTTTTTGCCGACTAATCCTGATTGATTCTGTGAATCCCGGCTATTTTCCCGCTTTGTGATCTGAGCATTTCAAGCAATGGCCGACAAACCTATTTTTGGGAAGCTTCCTGACGATGTCGAATATCGCCGACGCCCCGGAGCTTATGCGGTGATATTTGACGGCAACGGAAAATTCGCGGCGGTCAAAGGACGAACCAAACTCTTTCTTCCCGGCGGCGGAATCGAAGCGGGAGAATCGCCGGAAGAAACCCTGGCTCGCGAAGTCCGAGAAGAATGCGCCCGCGAAGTTTTCATCGCCGGCTTTTTGGGCAGCGCGCTTCAGTATTTCACAGACAAACACGACGGCAGCCATTGGGAATTTCATTGCTCGTATTTTGAAGCGCAATTCGGAGCGCCGCTCGATAACGAACCCGAACATGAACTGGTCTGGCTGGAAATGACAGAGTTGGAAAAACTGGCTTTCGACGTTCACCGCTGGGGAGTCAGTCTGCTGTCGAATTCGGCTCTGCTCCGTCACCGATAGGAAACATTAAACGTAATGACAGAAGCAAAAACCAAAAAACGAGCGGCTGTGGCGATGTTGGAAGACACGCCCGAACACGATGAAGACGAGCGTCACGACAGTTACCGCGTGCGCCTGGAAATTTTTGAAGGTCCGATGGACCTGCTGCTGTACCTGATCAAGAAAGACGAAATCGAGATCAAGGACATCCCGATTGCGCGCATCACGGAACAATACCTGGAATATCTGAGCCTGATGCGCGAACTGGACATCGCCATCGCCGGAGATTTTCTGGTCACTGCCTCGACCTTGATTTACATCAAATCGAAGATGCTGTTGCCTCCCTCGCCAAAGATCGAAGGCGAGGAAGATTTGAACGAAGATCCGCGCGCCGAACTGGTCGAACGATTGCTGGAATATCAGAAATTCAAATCGGCGGCTCAGATGCTGCATTCGCGCGGCGAAATCGAAGCGGCGGTTTACACGCGCGGCGCACTGGAAACAGACAAAAGCAACCCGGAAGTTTCAGCGACGGTTTTCGATTTGCTCAGGGTTTTCCGCGAAATCCTGAAGCGAGCCGAATCCGAAGTCGAGATGGAAATCCATCGTGAAGAAGTCACGATGGCCCAAAAGCTGGCGCAGATTCACGCCCGATTGGACAGCGGCGAAGAAATCAACGTCCGCGAAATATTCGAACAGTCGCGAACAAAGCGCGAACTGATTCTGACCTTCCTGGCTTTTCTGGAACTGGTCAAAGACCTGAAGATTCATCTGGTGCAAAGCGAATTGTTCGGAGAAATTTTCGCCCGCAAACGCACCGAGCCGATCATCGAACTTGAACCTGAAACTATAGAGCCTGAGGTTCCGGTTGAAACAATAACGGAAAGCGCCAGCGATGAGCTTGTTGAAAGCGCCGTCGCCGATGAGCTTCAGAACGCGGCCAGCGCTGAAGAACAAATTACCAACGAACAAGAATCGGATGAGTTGATTGAGCAGATATGAACGAAGAGAAACTGGAAATAGAAATGAACGACGAAGAGTTGTTGCCGGAATCGCCGCTTGAAGATCAAACGATGGAAGAACCGGCGACAGATGATTTGATTGCAATTGACGATGAACCGGAAACCGAATGGCCCGAAGAATTGTCATTTGACGAAGAAATGACGTTGGATGAAGAAACGGTTGACGGATTTGCCGATGACGAAACCATACGCATCATCGCTTCGGATGAAACCGTGCTGGAATCCGCCGACGATCAACAGTCTGAAACTGTCGGCGAAATCGCGGCGGCAACAGACGAAATCACCGCAACTCGCGAAGAATTGAAACCGGCCATCGAATCACTGCTTTTCGTCGCGGACGAACCGCTGCCTTTCAAACAGCTCTGCAAAGTCATGGGCGATGTTTCCGAAACCGATGTGCTGGCGGCGCTGAACGAACTCGCAGCCGATTACGAATCGCGCAACAGCGGTTTGGAAGTTCGCGAGATTGCCGGAGGCTGGCGAATTTCGACTCGTCCGCAAAATCACGAATTCATTCGCAAGTATCTGAAATCTCGCCCGTCGGCGCGACTGTCTCTGCCCGCGTTGGAAACCCTGGCGGTCATCGCTTACAAACAACCGATCACGATTCCGGAGATTCTGGAAATTCGCGGTGTCAGTTCATCGTCGGCGATCAAGACTCTGCTGGAAAAACGTCTGATCGTCACCAAAGGCCGCAAGGAAACCGTTGGCCGTCCGATGTTGTACGGCACATCGAAAGAGTTTTTGATCCAGTTCGGATTGAAAGACCTGACCGAACTGCCCAGCATCGAAGACTTCGAAGACCTGATTCAATAACCGGAACGCGGACGTTCTCGTCCGCAGACTGGTTGGCGGACGTCTTCGTCCGCCCGTCTCTCTCGATTCACCGAATCTGTGAATAAGCCGTCGGCCTCAGGTACGAAGCGTGAATGTTCGACACGGCTTCAGGATCAGTCCAGCCCGGCTTGTTTCTCACTCTCAACCAATCGGGATTGACGCGAAAAGCGTCCCAGGCTTTTTCTCTGGCCGCCATATTTTCGTATCCGACCATGTAAGTCAGCGACGGCAATCGCGTCCCAATCACACCTTCGCCGAAAAAGACCGGCAACATTCCGCAGGCGCGAAAAATCTTGATCTCTTCCTGATTGAACATGTCCACCTTGTTACGAAGCGAAAAGGCGTTGCGCGATTCGTAAGTGCGAAGCTCGAACAATCGCGCGGTCTGTTTTTCGGCAACCGGCGGCAATTCTATTTTCTGATGAGCGTCGAAAGCTTTCAGCACGACAGATTCATATCGCACGTAAGGCATATCGGCTGAGGTTTCAAAATCGCGCCAGGCTTTGACGAAGTCCTTGTCGCCGGACAACTCCATCGCCGATTGCATCTCCGCCAGCGATTTGTAATCAATGACGACGATCAACGCCGGACTGTTTTGCCCGGACACGACGTTGAAACAACCAATCGGCCCGACACCAAGCTTTTGCATCTTCGGCAGAAAATGATCCTGGAAAAAGCCGTTGATCTTTGCGGGCTGAATATCATTGCGCAGTTGATAAGTCCGCAGTTCATAAAAGTGGTTTGCTTCGGCAGCCGCAGCATTAACGCCTGTCGCGCCAGCGACTCCGGCGGCCAGACCGGTTTTCAACACGTCTCGACGATTCATTCGATCTCCTTGAAAATTTGGGAGCGCGAGCATCCCTGCTCGCACGGGGTCGCGGGCATCTTGCCCGAACCAGCGATTTTTTTCACTGCTTATGGCAAATGCGTCGCGTTTTGTTCAACCCGCTAATGCCCTGAGTATTGTCTTTCCGCCGCTCTTGTTCAAGAATCGCGCGAACAAAAATCCAAAGCTCTCAAGGAACATTCTCTGATGACACAAGAAACCTGGGCTGATCGCTTTGCGCGTGTGGTGGGAAGGTTTGTGCCCGATGCCATCACTGCGGCGATCTTTTTGCTTGTCGCGTTGTTCGTAGCCGCGCTGATAGTCGGCAACTCTTTTTCGGCGACGATGGATGCGTGGTATCGCGGGTTGTGGATGCTGCTTCCCTTCACCATGCAGATGACGCTGATCATCACGCTCAGTTCTGTGTTAGGCCAGACTTCGGTTTTTCGCCGAACCGTCGCCGCGCTGTCGCGATTGCCGAAGACAGCAAACCAGGTCGTGATTCTGGCCATACTGCTGAACGGCGGGCTGTCGTATTTTTACTGGGGTTTGGGAATCGCGCTGGGGCCGTTGATCGCCATTTACTTCGCGCGCGAAGCCGAGCGCAAAAACATTCCGGTGGATTTCCTGTTTCTGCTGGCTCTGGTCTGGGCGGCAAACGCATTGTGGCAATTCGGATTTTCGGCCAGCGCTCCTTTGCTGATGGCTACGCCGGGTCATTTTCTTGAAGGCACAATCGGCGTGCTTCCGCTCAGCACAACCATCTGGTCTCCGGCGGCAATCATTCACGAAATCGTTTTCCTGATTGCGCTGATCGCCATCGGCTGCCGGATGATGCCCAAACGCGCGCGCCAGCTTTCGTCTTTCCCCGAAGCCAACAAGCTGGCAGAACCTGACGAAGCCGTGGAAGAACGCGTAGAGAATCTTTCTGAACGGTTGGAGCGCAGTTCAATCGTCACATTGATTTTCTGCACAGCCGTCGCAGCATGGATTTACTACCATTTCGGAGTCAAAAAGCTCGGCCTGGACATCAACTCGCTCAACGCGATTTTTCTCTTTCTCAGCTTCCTGCTGCATCGCAACGTTCACCGTTTCACCAAGGCCTTGCAGCACGCGATTCTTTCCGCCTGGCCGGTGATCGTCATTTACCATCTATACGCAGGCGTAGCCGGATTGATTCAGCACACTACGCTCGGCGAAAAGCTGGCGGGAATGATCGCGGCGGTTTCCACGCCTTACACTTTCCCGCTGCTGGCGGCGGTTTCGGGAACGGTTATTTCGTTCTTCGTGCCTTCCAGCGGCGGGCAATGGGCGATTCAGGGATTCGTCACTTCAAAAGCTGCGATGGCCGTCGGCGTGACCGTGCAACGCGGAATGCTGGCTCTGAGCATCGGCGACCATATGGGAAATCTGGCTACGCCGTTCTGGGCGATGATCATCGCCGGAATCGCGCGCGTCAGCTTCCGTGAGTTCATCGGCTACGGAATGATTTTTTCGGTGTTGTGGTTTGTGATCGGCGTGGTGGTGTTTACCTTTGCGCCTTGCTGATGGCCGGAGCGCGGACGTCTCGTCCATGCAGCTAAAGTTAGTGGCTAAAGCCAGTACACAGAATTAGTTGGCATG
>CAYRQB010000193.1:0-11770 GCA_964426025.1 uncultured Heliomicrobium sp. | reverse complement strand
AAGCGATTGAATCAGCCGTCGCGCTGGCCGAAAAAAAGAATCACCAGCAGGTCGAACCTGAGCACGTTCTGGCGGCGATGATCGAACAGTCTGAGGGCGTGACGCGGCCAATCTTCGGCAAGATCGGCGCCAATGTTCAGACGGTTTTGACCGAAGTCGAGGCGGCGATCAAGAAGTTCCCGGAAGTCAGCGGATTCGGTCAGAAGTTTTATGGCAACCGCACGACAGAAGCTTTCAGCAAGGCTCAAAAAGAAGCGGATAAGCTCAAGGACGAATACATTTCGACCGAACATCTATTGTTGGCTCTGGTTGATGACAAACAGGAAGGCGGGAAGATTCTGCGATCTCACGGAGTCAGCCGCGATGCTTTGTTAAAAGTCATCGAACAGATGCGAGCCGGGGCGAAAGTGACCAGCCAGAATGCCGAAGAGAGTTATCAGGCTTTGTCGAAATACTCGCGCGATCTGACGGAATTGGCTCGGCAGGGCAAACTCGATCCTGTGATTGGTCGTGACGACGAAATCCGAAGGGCGATACAGGTTCTGTCTCGCCGCACGAAGAACAATCCGGGGCTGTTTGGCGACCCCGGCGTCGGTAAACCCGCGTTTGTCGACGGTCGGGCTCCGCGAATCGTCTCTGGCGACGTGCCGGAAACACTGAAAAACAAACGGCTGGTCGGCCTTGATCTTGGAGCGATGCTGGCCGGAGCGAAGTATCGTGGCGAATTTGAAGAGCGATTGAAAGCCGTTCTGCGCGAAATCGAACAGGCCGAAGGTCACATAGTCGTTTTCATTGACGAGCTTCACACGCTGGTTGGAGCGGGCGGAGCGGAAGGAGCTGTGGACGCTTCCAACATGCTGAAACCTGCGCTGGCTCGCGGTGAATTGCGCTGTCTGGGCGCGACGACGCTCAACGAATATCAGAAATACATCGAAAAAGACAAAGCTCTGGAACGCCGCTTCCAGCAGGTTTACATCGGCGAACCCAACGTCGAAGACACCATCGCCATACTTCGCGGTTTGAAGGACAAGTACGAAACTCATCACGGCGTTCGGATCAAAGACGCGGCGATTGTCGCTGCGGCTACGCTGTCGAACCGTTACATCACAGACCGATTTTTGCCGGACAAGGCGATTGACCTGATTGACGAAGCTGCTTCGAAGTTGCGGATCGAAATTGATTCGCTGCCGACGGAAATTGACGAAGTCGAGCGCGAGATCATTCAACGCGAAATCGAAAAGCAGGCTTTGATGCGCGAAGAAGACGCGATTTCCAAAGAGCGTTTGGCCAAGGTCGAAAAAGAAATCGCCGACCTGAAGGAAAAATCCGGGGCGATGAAAGCCAAATGGCAATCCGAAAAAGAAGTCATCGAACGCATTCGTTCGGCCAAAGAGCAGATGGAAGCTCTGAAAGTAGAAGCGGAGAAGTTCGAACGCGCGGGCGATTACGGAAAGGTCGCCGAAATCCGTTACGGCAAAATGTCCGAATTGCAAAAACAGTTCGACGCGGATCAGGCCAAGCTTGAAGAGTTGCAGGTTTCCGGACGAACCTTGAAGGAAGAAGTGACCGAAGAAGACGTGGCCGAAGTTGTCGCCCGTTGGACTGGCGTGCCGGTTTCCAAAATGCTAGAAGGCGAAATGCAGAAGTTGGTCAGGATGGAAGAGCGGCTTGGCGTTCGCGTCATCGGACAGGACGATGCCTTGACGGCAGTGGCCAATGCAGTTCGACGCGCTCGCGCAGGCTTGCAGGACCCGAAACGTCCGATCGGATCGTTCATCTTTCTGGGTCCGACCGGCGTAGGCAAAACGGAAACTGCCCGCGCTTTGGCCGAATTCATGTTCGACGACGAACACGCCATGGTTCGTCTGGATATGTCAGAGTTTATGGAGAAGCATTCGGTCGCGCGATTGATCGGCGCGCCCCCGGGTTACATTGGCTACGACGAAGGCGGATATTTGACTGAGGCCGTTCGCCGTCGTCCTTATTCGGTTGTGCTGTTCGACGAAATTGAAAAAGCTCATCCGGACGTCTTCAACATACTGTTGCAGATTCTGGACGACGGGCGGTTGACCGACGGCAAAGGTCGCACGGTGGATTTCAAAAACACTGTCATCATCATGACTTCAAACGTCGGTTCGCGAGAGATTCAGGATTTCCAGGGCGACGACAAGGCTATGCGCGAAGGCGTGATGGAACAGTTGCGCGATCATTTCAAGCCGGAATTCCTG
This sequence comes from uncultured Heliomicrobium sp., assembly GCA_964426025.1. Lineage (GTDB taxonomy): Bacteria > Acidobacteriota > Blastocatellia > RBC074 > RBC074 > RBC074. Next base: position 9,542 of record CAYRQB010000193.1, on the reverse strand, counting down.
AACCGCATTGACGACATCATCATCTTCAAGCGGTTGGGAATGGAGCAGCTAAGAGGAATCATCAAGATTCAACTGGAAGCGTTGAAGCGCATGCTGGCGGATCGCAAGATCACTTTGGCGCTGGATGTTTCGGCGGAAGAATTGCTGGCGCGCGAAGGTTACGACCCGACTTACGGAGCGCGTCCGTTGAAGCGCGCCATTCAGAGTCTGATCCAGAATCCGTTGGCGATGAAACTGCTCGGCGGCGAAATCAAACCCGGCGATACCCTGATCGTCAAAGGAGATTTGGACAATGGGCAGATGGACTTCGCGACAAAGCAGAGCGCATCCGCCGCCAGTTAAATATTGATCTTTTTTGGCTTTCGGTAAAGCGCATGGTAGATTGCTCGTCTTTGGTTTTTGCCCAAATGCAATCTTACTATTGAGGTGGTGTTGAGTTTTTATGAGTCCAAATGTTGGTAACCACGAGGCAAGTCAGCCTGCGGCTGAAGCTGCCAATGAACAAGACAATGACGGTCAGGAGAAAGAAATTCGCGTGACCGACAAACGACGTTTCACAAACGATGGCGAGCCGGTTGCCGAACACGAAGAGCTTAAAGTTTCTTCGGATGATTCGCCGGAGCTTCAAACCGACATCGAATCCCTGCAGGCGAAATTGAAAGAGTCGGAAGAAAAACTGGCGGAAGCCGAGCGCAAGGTGAGCGAATTCGCAGACCGTTTCCGCAAAGCTCAGGAGCAGTTGAAAGCCGAGAACGATGAGATGCGAGCGCGTATGAATCGCAGCTTCGAACAAAAGCTTGACGCGGCGCGAGGCGATTTGGTGAGCAGCCTGCTGGATACCCTGGATAATTTGAAGCGTGCTGTGACGGCTGCCGAATCCAGCCAGCGTCACGAAAAAGATTTCAGCGCACTGCTGGATGGAGTGAAGGCCACCGCGCAATTGTTCGAGGGCAAAATGCAAAACCTGGGGTTGTCCGCGATTGCCAGTGAAGGGCAGGAGTTCAACCCGGAAATTCATGAAGCCGTTGAAATAGTTCGGGTCGAAGCTGATCAGGACAACAAAGTCATTACCGAATATCAAACCGGTTATAAATTTGGAGATCGTTTGCTGCGTCCGGCGCGTGTACGTGTGGGACGGGCAGGCTAAACATTGAAAAACGAACAGGGCGGTGGCGAACCGTTCCCAAGGAGAAAACCCAATCGTGGCAAAAGACCTTAAATTCAGAGAAGAAGCCCGCCGGGCAATGCTGGAAGGCGTCAACATTCTGGCAAATGCCGTCCGCGTAACGCTGGGACCGCGCGGACGCAATGTGGTCATTGATAAAAAATTCGGCTCGCCGCTGATCACCAAAGACGGCGTGACCGTGGCGAAAGAGATTGAATTGAAGAACCCGCTCCAGAACCTGGGAGCCCAGATGGTTCGCGAAGTCGCCTCGAAAACGAACGACGTTGCCGGTGACGGAACGACGACGGCCACTGTGCTGGCTCAGGCGATTTTCCGCGAAGGCGTCAAGAACGTCGCCGCCGGCGCAAACCCCATGGCGCTCAAACGCGGCATAGATCGCGGAGTTGTAGTCGCTGTCGCCGAAATCGAAAAGATGTCGAAGAAGGTCAAAGGCAAGGAAGATTTGACCGCAGTCGGCACGGTCGCTGCCAACGGAGATCATCTGATCGGCGAATTGCTGGCCGAAGCAATGGACAAAGTCGGCAAGGACGGAGTCGTGACAGTCGAAGAGGCGCAAACGATTGAAACTTCGCTGGATATTGTCGAAGGCATGCAATTCGATCGCGGTTATATCTCTGCTTACTTCGTCACCGATCCGAACAAGATGGACGTGACGCTGGAAGATCCGCTGATTCTGCTCAACGAGAAGAAGATTTCTTCCTTGCGCGAACTGTTTCCGATTTTGCAGCAGGCAGCGGAAATGGGACGCAGTTTGTTGATCATCGCCGAGGATGTCGAAGCTGAAGCCCTGTCGGCACTGGTGATCAACAAGCTTCGCGGAGTTTTGAAGGTTGCCGCCGTCAAAGCGCCTGCTTTCGGCGACCGCCGCAAAGCCATGCTTGAAGACCTGGCCATTCTGACCGGCGGCCATGTCATCACCGAAGACCTCGGCATCAAGCTGGAAAACGTGACCGTTGAGGATTTGGGCACGGCCAAGAAAGTCATCATTGATAAAGACAACACGACGATCATCGAAGGTGGCGGCAAGAAGGGCGATATGCAGGGACGCGTGGCTACCATTCGCCGTCAGGTCGAAGACACGACTTCGGATTACGACCGCGAAAAACTTCAGGAGCGGTTGGCCAAACTGGCCGGAGGCGTTGCGGTGATCAAGGTTGGCGCGGCGACGGAAATGGAAATGAAGGAGAAAAAGATGCGCGTCGAAGACGCTCTGCACGCGACCAAAGCCGCAGCTCAGGAAGGCATTGTTCCGGGCGGCGGCGTCATGTTGTTACGCGCGGCCAAGGCTCTGGAAGCGATTGAAGCGACCGGCGACGAAAAGACCGGCATTGAAATTCTGCGACGCGCGATGGAAGAACCATTGCGTATGATTGCCAGCAACGCCGGTCAGGACGGAAGTCTGATTGTCGGCAAATTGCGATCAGAAAAGAAAACGGTCGGTTACAACGCCGCCTCCAGACAGATAGAAGATTTGATGGAAGCCGGAATCATTGATCCGGCCAAAGTCGTTCGCACCGCTTTGCAAAACGCGGCTTCGATTTCAGGTCTGTTGATTACCACCGATGCGGCGGTCACAGACATTCCCGAAGCGGCTGCTGCGCCGATGCCGGGTGAAGATCACTAAAAATATTAATCGGCGGTTGGCGACCTGCGTCGTTCGGGTTTTCGACTTCAATGACCGCTAACCGCCGAAACACGATTGACAAATTTATCCGCTAAACAAATGAATGCTTGACAGTCGGAATGGTGGGAAGTAGTTTTACTTCGCTCTCCTTCAAAACACGTGGCTGAGCGAACTTCACCACGACCCGAGACGAAAGAAAAATAATGCTGTTCTGCCTGTAAAGTTTCGGCTTGAGGGGCTAAACTTATCATTGTTCAATCTGTGATTTATCAGGTCTGGATTTTCAGGCCAGTTTTTTCAAGAGAGGTAAAATGCCGTGTTTGATCTTGGGCCGATGACCGACAAGTTTTCCGATACCGGGCAGAAGGTGATCTTTCGCGCGATAGAAGTTTCAAAAAGTCGCGATCACAATTTTCTTTCGGTTGAACACATCTTCACTGCGCTGAGCGATGTGGAGAATCTGTTGTTTGCCGAAACCATGCAGTCAATCGGCATTGACCCGCGCGCAGTCGGTCATTTGCTGGAACAGGAACTGACCAAGAGCCGTCAATACGTCGGCAAGAAGATGTACATCGCCGACACAACCCGCGACCTTTTCAATCGCGCGCTCAAACGCGCTCGGTCGCAGGGACGCCAGCAAATCGAATCTTACGATTTGTTTGCCACTCTCTTCACCGATCAGGGAGGCAAACCGGCTGAGATTCTGCGCGCTCTTGGAGTTGACCCTCTGACTGCCACTGAAACCATTTCTCAAAAAGTTCGCACGCGCGAAGAGCAGACCGAAGTGCTTCGCAAAAAGTACGAACTGCCGCCTTACCTTAAACATTTCGGCATTTCGCTCAACAAACTTGCACGCCAGGACAAATTGCCGCCGACCATTGGCCGCGAACAGGAAATCACCCAGATGGTTGAAATCCTCTGCCATCGCGAACGGGCGAATTCTCCGATGCTGGTCGGGGAACCCGGCGTCGGAAAGACTGCCGTGGTCGAAGGGCTGGCTCGTCTGATTGAATTGGAGCCGCAAAAAGTTCCGGCTCGGCTTCGCAATTCGCACATCGTGCAATTGCAAATGGCCGGCATAGTCGCGGGCACGATGCTGCGCGGAATGTTTGAAGAACGACTGCAAGGCATCATCAACGAAGTAAAGGAACGGCAAGACCTGATCCTTTTCGTTGACGAAGCTCATACGATCATCGGCGCAGGCTCTGCGCTCGGCGCATCCTCGGACGCCTCGAATATGTTCAAAGGCGCACTGGCGCGCGGCGAAATCCGCATCATCGGCGCGACGACCCTGACCGAATACAAGGAATACATCGCCGAAGACGAAGCGCTCGCCCGCCGTTTCCGCCTGGTCAAAGTTGACGAACCTACGTTGACCGAAACCCGTCAGATTTTGCATGGCATACGGCCTCGTCTGGAAAAGAATTATTCGGTCACCATCACCGACGCTGCGATTGACACCGCTCTGGAAATGGCGCCGCGTTACATACGCAATCTGCATTTGCCGGACAAAGTCATCGGTTGGTTGGACACCGCGTCAGTCAAAGTCGAAATCAACGAACCGACTCTGATGCAGGTCAGGCCGGAACACATCATTGACGTCATCTCTCAGGAATCGCGCATCCCGCGTGATTTGATTTTCCGCGACACGTCTGACCGTTTCAAAACTCTTGAAGAAACCCTGGGTCGCCGCGTCATCGGCCAGAAAGAAGCTGTCAAGGCCGTCGCTCAACGTTTGCGATTAAACAAAGGGCCATTGAAGGAAAACTTCTACAAACCGGATGGCGTGCTGCTGTTTCTGGGGCCGACCGGTGTTGGTAAAACCGAATTGGCGAAAGCCGTCGCCGAGGCCATGTTCGGCGAAGAAAACAAGATGGTGCGAATTGACATGAGCGAATATCAGGACGGAACCATCGCCATCGAAAAACTGATCGGCATGCCTCGCGGCATCGTCGGTTCGGAGCGCGGCGGAATTCTGACCGAACGTTTGCGGGAAAATCCGTACACGGTATTGCTGCTCGACGAAGTCGAAAAAGCTTCGCCCTATCTGCTCAATCTTTTCCTTCAGGCCTTTGACGAAGGCTGGCTGACGGACGGTCGCGGCAAGAAAGTTTATCTCTCCGACGCGATCATCATCATGACTTCCAATCTCGGCTCCGAAAATTTCAAGAAGTACATGAAACCGCTCGGCTTCGGAAACAAAACCACAGCCGATGTGGAAGAAGTCAAACGCGCAGTGCTGGGCGCGGCGGAAACGCGCTTTTCGCCGGAGTTCCGAAACCGCATTGACGAAATCGTGGTCTTCTCGCCGTTGACTCAGGACGAAGTCAAGCAGATCGCTTTGTTGTATCTGGGCGGGCTTCGCCGTCAGATGGAACGTCAGGGCAAGGTGCTCAAGCTGAGCGAAGCGGCGCTCGACAAAGTCGTCGAGAAAGGCTTCAGCCCGGCTTACGGCGCGCGCTTCCTCAAACGCACGATAGACGAACTGATCAAACTGCCGATCACCAATCTGTGGAAAGCCTTCAACACCTTCGTCGTGGACTTGACCGATGGAGAGATTGAAGTGCGCGGCGAATAACCGCGAACTTGATTCTGAAAATGCAAGCAGCCCGGCGCGACTTTGGTTCGCCGGGCTGTTCGTTTGTTGCGAGGGCTTCCAGTCCTTGCTGATTCGTAGACTCGAAGAGTGTTTTTTACGATGGCTCTACTTTCACCTCGTTCAGAAAAACCACAGGATCAAGAATCCGAATGTGGCGAAACCGCTGCCGAAAGTCTTTACAGTCCGGCGTAACTCCGGTCATCAAGTCGAGCAAATCGTCATCGCGGCTGACAAGGTAAGTCGCTCCTGCTGCAATGGCGAGGTTCAGATACGGTTCATCCTTCGGATCGCGAGAGTAATGAAAGACGAGAGGTACGGTTTTGAGCAACTTGGCGCGCTCGCGGAGGCTGGCAATCAAGAGGTCGGCCCGCGCTTCAGTCAATCTTGAATATCGTTGTTGCAATTTCGGGCGAGTGAGAACGTCCCGTAATTCGATCAGTAAGGCTTCGCTAACGTAAAGTTGGATGGCCCCGTTTTCAAACAAATCAAGACAGGCCGCGGCCGGGCCAGTTTCTTTGATCAGCGCCTGCAGATAAATGTTGCAGTCAAAGACAACCTTTGGCCCGCGCGCTGGCTTACTTTTGCGTTTTGCCTTGCCGCTCCTGCCACGCTTCTTCACGGGCTTCCTCCAACAGCGTGTCCAATTCTTCCTCGGAAATGCCGCTTTCTGCGATCTGTTCCCGCACCGGCGCGTACAGGTCACGCAAACTGAGCGGCGCATTCAACTCTTTTTGAATCAGATGGCGAACATAACTTTCGCGGCTTGTTCCGATCTGTTGCGCGCGCTCATCAAGAGCTTGAAGCGTCCCCGGCGGCAATCCGGCGATTTCAATCCGATCGGTTTCCAAACTCATCACAGCCTCCTTTCGCTTAGTCAACATCGTAACAGCGGCCATTCATTCCCACAAGAAACCGATCAATCCAACGACCAACCCCACAAACTGCGCCGTCGCGTGTAAATTCGCACTGATTTGTCATGCACGCCGGCAACAACCTGATGGCTATCGGGTGAAAACGCCACGGAGAGAACGGGTGCCGAGAGAAGATGCCTGTACAACATTTTACCCCGCCTCCAATCCCACCAAACAATCGTTTGATCGTCGCTGGCTGAGACGACGCGATTGCCGTCGGGCGAGATAGCAATCGATTGAATGTGGTCTGCGTGCTTGCCCATAACCCTTTCCAGCCGCAACGGGCTGACTTTCCACACAACCATCTCGCCGTTGTAACAACCCGTGATGAGCCACTGATTGTCGTTTGTGAAAGCGAGTCGAATTGGCCTGAGACCTGGGGTCTTTATTTGCTCGACGATGCGCCACGTCCCCGCTTCGCACAGAACCATCCGCCCGTCGTACCGAGTGGAAAAGATGAGCCAGCGACTATCGGGCGAGAAAGCCCCGTCTCCGGGGGAATCGCCCAATATCGGGAGAAAGTCGTAAACCACGTGTTGTTCCTGCCAATCGTAAACTTTCGCTCCACGTATCGCCCAACGTTTATTCGGAGAGATCGTAGGAGCGTCTTCCCAAAAGAGAGGTAGCGGCGCAACCGGTGGCGTCTGTCGAGGAGTGATGGGGCGATAAGAAACTTGGCCTTCAAAATCAGAAGTCAGAACGGCATCTTCATCCAGAAACGAGATAAGTGCTACAGCCGCCGGGTAATCAATGAAAGCTTTTTCTTTGACGCCGCTCGCCGAATTCCAGATGTTGACAGATTGATCGGCGCTGGCCGAAGCAATGCGGCTGCCGCTTGGCGAAAAGGCCACGGAATGAACTTTGTCGCTATGACCAGCCAAATCAGCCAAGCGCTTTCGTTGCTCCATATCCCAGACCAGGATTGCCCCATCACCGTGCGTCGAAACCAGCCAACGGTCATCCGGGGAGAAAACCAAGTCCCAAACATTATCGGAGTGTTCGAAGTGGGAGATAGCGCGATGCGTGACAGCATCCCACAATGCAATGTCTTGCGAGCCAGTCGCAGCCAATTTGCCATCATGCGAAAAGGTCGCCGCTCGCCCATGAAATTTATGCGCGCGCGCGGATTTGATCTCGCGGAAGGTAGGCAGGTCGAAGAAGGTAACCTTGCCCATGTTGTCAACACTGAGGCTTTGGCGGTTATCCGGCGCAATAGCCATTGGGCAGAAAAGCTCCGTCGAGTTTCGCTGGCCGGATTCCACATCCATGATTCCGATATGAGTAAGCAGCCGCTGATTGTCCACATAAAACAGCAGTTTTGAGTGACAAGCATAATAGGAGAATTCGCGCAGCTTTTGCCATTCAGGCACTGACCAGATCGCCCCTTTTTGGTCTTTGAAACCAGCCGCCAGGAATTTGCCATCAGGCGAAAAGCCAAGCGCCGCGACATTGCTCACAGCATTGTTTTGATGCTTATCCAGCACTATAACGATGTGCTCCGGTTTCTTTGCCTCGCGGATGACGACCACTGACCCGTCGCTGTGGGCCAACCATTGTCCATCAGGAGAAAACTCCAGGGCCTCCTTGCTCCCAGCCCTGACGCCAATGACCGAGATTTGTCGCCTCTTCGCAAAATCCCAAATGATAATCTGTTCATCGGCTCCGTAAGTCGCCAGCCTTTGCCCATCGCGTGAAAAGGCCGCGCGTACAGCGGCTTTTCTATGTCCATCACGCAACACTCGTTCATCCCATTTCTCTTCGATGGAATTCCACGCTGCAAAGCCCAGGGTCACCAATCCCGCCAGCAAGGCAATGGCCGTGACTTTGCTCAGCGCGCTAAACAAACTTTTGCGCAGCATCGATGATTCCAGCCGCCCGCGCTTGACGGTTGAATGCCGCCAGACCGTCCACAGCGCGGCGGGCGACAAGCGAACGCTTCGGTCACTGGCATAAAGAGCGACGGTTTGATTCAGCAATTGATTGGCGCGTTTTTGCGCCAGCGCCCGGTCGCGTTCTTGCAGGTTGGCTTGCGTCGGCGTGCGAAGCTCATGGAGTGCTTCCAGCATTTCACCGGCGGAGGAAAACCGTTCGTCGCGAGCCTTCCGCGTAGCCTTGGTCACAATGGCATTAAGCGTCGAGGGAATGTCTTTGCGTCGCGCGCCAATCGGCGGGAGTTCTTCGGAGTTGCTAACGGCTTCGAGCTTTTCCTGAAGCGGCAGTTCGGCGTAAGGATGTCCGGCAAGCATCTCATACATCACCAAACCGAGAGAAAAAATGTCCGTCCTGGCGTCTATCTCTTTTTCTCCGCTCGCTTGCTCCGGCGACAGATAACCGAGCGTTCCCAGCACCAACCCGGCTTGCGTGGCACTGGCTTGGTTTACCGTCGCGCCGCCGCCGGTTTCGGCTGCGGGCAGATCGAAGCGTTTGGCTATGCCGAAATCCAGCACTTTGACCAACCCGTCCGTCCGCAGCATGACGTTCTCCGGCTTGATGTCGCGATGGATACTGCCGGCACTGTGCGCGGCTTTCAGCGCGGCGGCAATCTGTGCGCCTATGGCGACGGCTTCCTGCCAACTCGGTTTGGAATCTTGCAGCCGCTGCCGCAGTGTCCGGCCTTCGACAAATTCATAAGCGATGTAAACCGTTTCTTCATGCTGGCCGATTTCGTGAACGGTGATGATGTTCGGATGGTTCAACATCGAAGCCGCGCGCGCTTCCCGTTCGAACCGTTGCAGCAGCGCAGGGTTGGAAACCAGATGCGCGGTCAGAAATTTGATTGCCACTTGCCGGTCGAGTCGCGTGTCTTCGGCCAGCCAAACTTCGCCCATCCCGCCCGTGCCCAGCAACCGCAGAATCCTATATTGATTGATTTGTTGTTCCGCCCAATCTCGCTGCGGTGCATCAGCCAATTGGCGCACAGCCAATTTGATGGCCGACGTAGGCAATTCCGATCCGCCGTCATTCGCGTGGCTCAGCAAGGATTCAAGTTCGCGGCGCATCGCTTCATCTCCGCCGCAGGCTTCGGCCAGGAAAGCATCGCGCTGTGGCGGTTCGATCTGGCTGACTTGCTCGAACAATTCAATCAGCCGTTCGCTGCGATCAATAGGAGGGTGGTTTGGATTGAGTTTCATTGTGGGATTCCTCCGTTGGAACGCGGTCGTCACAACCGCGTTCCATCACTTATCTTTCTAACTCGCGCCGCAGCCAGGTCATCGCAAAGTT
>CAYRQB010000192.1:0-11771 GCA_964426025.1 uncultured Heliomicrobium sp. | reverse complement strand
CACGCCTCATGCTGCAAAGATTGGATGCTGCATGACTTTTCAGAAATGCTCTATAGCCCTAAAGCAACCATTGTTTGTATTAACGCGAAGAGGCAGGGAAACCAATTCCCCCGCCTCTTCATTTATTCCCAGTTACCTCAATCAGCCATTAGCGAATCGAAATAGTTACTGAGTTGGTTCTGCCGATGTTACCGTCGCCGTCGCCGACTTTGACCACGATGGTGACGGTTCCGGTTACGTTGGCCGGAATTTCCACGTTCATCTGGTCAAGTCCTGAAAAGCCCGGAGCTTCTCCTGCAAACAGGACGGTGGCTTTGGCGTTGCCGATTGTTACTTCCAGATTTTCGGCTACTCCGTTGCCAGAGTTGTTGTCCGTGTCATCGCCTCCACGCCAGCCGGTTCCGTATAGCACCAGGTACAATCTGTCACCCGCGTTACGAGTGATGGTAATCGGAGTTACTCTGCCGTTTTCGTATTTAGCCAGCGGTTCGTAGCTTTGCTGACCGTTGGCCTTAACACGAAGTAACAAACCGGCGGGAACTCCCTGACCGCTGGAATCGGCGGTGAAGACGCTTGGACCTACGTTGCCTAACTCCAAAGCTCCCTGAGCTACGACCTGACCGTTCCTCATCACAGTTACCATAGCAGTGCCGGGTAACAGGTCATCGGGAACCAGATAGTTAATCTGATTGGCCGAAACAAAGAACAATCCGGCAGGGCGTCCGTCAACCAGCACAGACACGCCACCCAATTCGGTCGGCAAAGGTTGTGTCTTGGCGATTTCGACTCCACCGGCCAGATTGCTGCCGAATGAAGCGATGATCCCCGAAGAAGCTGAGCCGGTCAGATAACTGCCCGCGTTGACTGAAGTCAGCGGAGCGAACGCGACGAAGCTGGCGTTGGCCGGGCCGTGTTCGACTTCGATGAACTTGGCGTCCACCGTTCCATCGGGCAATTCAGCTCCGTAAATTTCAACAGTTGCTCCGACGGTCACCGCTGCGCGTTCGCGTCGAATCAGCGTGCTGCGCCGAACGTGAACGGTCTTGCCGCCGACCACCCAATCGCCAACGTAATTGGCCGAATCCGGCAAGGTGACAACCTTGCCGATGAATTCGACCAGGCTGCGTGTGACGACATTGCTGTTGCTGGACGGTGTGCGGCCTTCGATCTTGATGGCAGTCACCGAATTGTTTTCAAGCAAATAGCCTTTGACTTCGACGTAAGCTCCGATGGCGAAATCGGCGCGACCTCTTTCCAGTTTGGTTTTATCGGTAACGTTGACCATCTTTCCATCAACAACCCACATCCCGACAAAGCCAGCCGCCGATGGCAGCGTGCGAATCGGGCCGTAAAAATTGATGTAGCCGATGGTTCCGCGCGGAGCGTCCGCGTCGCGTTCGACTTCAATCTGGTTGGCGTCAACCGAACCGTCCGCGCGTTGGTTGCCTTCGACTTCAAGGAAAGCGCCAATCACCGCTCGTCCGTGCTCTTCGCGAATGCGCGTGCGAGGGCTGACGTGTACGACCTTGTCGCCGATGATCCAATCGCCAGCGCGTCCGTTACCGATTTGAATGCTGACTTCAGGCAATTTGGTCAACAACCCATAAAAGCGAACGTAGCTGGGCGGGCCGCCGGGAACTGTGTTTTTGACTTCGATCTTGATGGCGTCAACCGATCGGTCGTCGCGCAAAGTTCCTTCGACTTCAACCAAAGCGCCGACTGCGACTTTGCCTTTTTCTTCGTCAACTTTGGTTGATGGGCTGACGTGAACGACGCGCTCGCCGACTTTCCAATCGCCGATGAAACCCGGAACGGTTCCGTTCGACGGCGGCAAGGTGGCGACGATTCCGGTGAAGTGAATGGTGTTTGGACGATTGTCTTCGCGGACGGCGATTTTCAGAGCGTTGACCACGCCGCCTTCCAGCAAAGTTCCGCTGACTTCGACCATCGCGCCGACGACAACTTTGCCGCGTTCTTCGCCGATTGATGTTTTGTCGGTCACGCGAACCGTGCGACCGCTGACTTTCCAATCGCCGATGAAAGGCGATGTGCCGGTGGGATTATTCGGCAGAGTTTCAATCTTGCCGCGGAAATTGACGTACAAAGTCGGCGGTTCTGTGTTGGCTTTCAGTTCGATTTTCGTGGCGATGACGGAACCGTCTGTTTGCACCACGCCTTCGACTTCGACCAGCGATCCGACCATGATGTCGCCGCGTTCGGATTTGACCTGAGTGCGTTCGTTGACGATGACTTTGCGCCCGCTGATCACCCATTCGCCCAGGCGACCGGTCGTGCTGGGCAACATTTCAACCTTGCCGAGGAATTTGACCGGAATTCCGGCTATGCCGTCTGGTTTGACCTCTATTTTCAATGCGCTGATCGAACCGTTGGGTTGAACCAGTCCTTCGACTTCAACGACAACGCCGACTCCGACTCGGCCTTTTTCCTGATCAATCTTGGTCGCTCCGGTGACAAGAACTGTTTTGCCGCCGACTTTCCATTCACCGACTCGATTCGGAGTGCTGGGCAATTCCTCGATCTTGCCAGTGAATTCGACAGGCAATCCGCCGCCAAAACTCAGTTTGACGACGATCTCCGATGCCAGAATCGAACCGTCATTTTGTTTTGTGCCTTTGACTTCGACCAGAGCGCCGACGGCTACGCGTCCTCGCGTCTGATCAATTTTTGTGGCAGAGGTGACCTTAACCACGGTTCTGACGATTTTCCATTCGCCCAGCCAGCCTTCGGTATTCGGCAAACTGGTAATCGGCCCGGCGACTTCAGCGCGCCGGTTGTCGTCATCATCATCCATCCACATCGCTGCCGAACCTGCGGGAATCAGGCTAAAGAACAAAACAGCGATAGCAAAAATGGCCACACTGGATGGCCGCAGCAATTTCTTGATTGCTTCTTTCATTTGATACCTCACTTCAGAAAGACATTATGTTGATACTTTGGGGTAAAACACTGATCTTCCAACACGGGTTCCGCTAGCCCGTCGTTTGAGATTGGGATTTGTGGAAGACCGGAAAAGGGTTGTGCCAATGGGTTCTATAAATCAGATTGGTTTCGACGATCTGGTGAATAAGCTCGCCGAAGACCGCTAACAAGCTATGCAGAATCAATTGGGCATTGGGCGGAGGATCAGGATGACAGATTATCATCCGATCTCAAAATGCGTAGCTTACTAATTTTCAGTTTAATTTCGGATTACCTCACCGCGCAACCCGTCGGTTAATAAACGGTGTTCAAGGGCTTCGCGGCCATTGATGATGACAGCTTCGATTCCGGTTGCCTGACGGCGCGGTTTGGCAAAATTAGATTTGTCGTCAATCCTCGCGGGATCGAATATCACAAGATCGGCAAAAGCTCCGGGACGAACGACGCCGCGATCTTTTAATCCGAAAATCTGTGCCGGATAAGAAGTCATCTTGCGGACGGCTTCTTCAAGCGTGAGCAGTTGGTCTTCGCGGACGAACTTCGACAGTATGCGGGCAAAAGCTCCGTAAGCCGCAGGGTGAGGCAATCCGCGTCCGTAATCTTCAGCGTCTGTGCAGAAAGCTCCAAGCCTGTGGCGTGCGAACTTGCCCAACAGTTCACGCTCTTCGCGTTCGCCGCTCACTTCAAAGATCAGCATCGAAACCTGTCCGCGCTCTTCGATGATCAAATCGGAAATGGCGTCGAACAGCGTTTTGCCGGTCATCGAAGCCAATTCAGCCAGATTGCGGTTTTCGTAGCGCTTGTTTCTGCGGCTTTCGACATAACCGATGAAGATCGCATCCCAGCCTGTCGCCCTGACCAGATTGTGCGGCCAACCGTTCGGCGTCCACGAAGGCCATGAAGCTCTTTTGTGCCGGATGTCGCCTTCGATGCGTCGGCGGAGCTTTTCGTCTTTCAACCGTTCGATCAGTTGATCAACTCCGCCTTCCAATGCCCACGGCGGATAAATGGCGATCATCATCGTCGCCGCCGCCGTGTAAGGAAACATATCGAAGCTGATGCGCAGGCCGTCGCGTTCGGCGTCTTCTTCCATGCTCAGCACGCGGTCAATCTTCGGCCAATGTTCGCGCCCGACGGCTTCGTTGTGCGAATGGTGAATGCGGACTCCGGTCGAACGCGCTACGTCCAGCAATTCATTGACTGCCGGAATCAGAGTTTCGCTCGATCCGCGAATGTGGCTGGTGTAAATGCCGTCGTGATCCGCGACGACCTTTGCTAGTTCTTTCAATTCATCGGAATCCGAATACATGCCCGGCGGATAAATCAATCCGGTCGAAAGCCCCAGAGCGCCGTCGCGCATCGCCTGATCAACCATCGTCCGCATCTTTTTCAACTGCGAACGCGACGGAGCGCCTTTGGCCAATCCCATAGCCGAAACGCGAACCGGTCCGTGCGGAACCAGCGTGGCAATGTTCAACGCCAGCCCGTTTTCTTCCAGCCGGTTCAGATATTCGCCGACCGTTCGCCATTGCCATTCGATGGGTTCGGGCGTCATCCAGGCATTGACCGCGCGAAGCGTCGCCTCGGCTTCGGCGCTGCCGATCGGAGCGCATCCCAATCCGCAATTGCCGACAATTGTCGTGGTGATGCCTTGCGCCAGTTTGCATTGCATCAGTTCAGCCTGCCGTTTCGGATTCAATGGCAAAATCAGGTCGGCGTGCGAATGCGGATCAATGATGCCGGGCATCACTGTCAATTTGTCGGCATTGATTGTCTTGCGGGATTTGATTGGCGAATTGCCGCTGTCGGCTTGCAGGATGGCGGCGATGCGTTTGCCGTTGATGGCAATGTCTGCGCGATAAGACGGCTGGCCGGTTCCGTCAATGACTTGCGCGTTTTGAATCAAAAGATCGAATTTCACTGAGAACTACTCCGGCTTATTGTCCCGCACCCATTGACGGAAAGCGCGTTTAACCTGATTGAGATTTTGGATGTAATCTTCTTTCAAAAAACTACTCAACACGTCTGTTGTCAGAAAATTGAAAAGGCCGCTTGTTGTCGTCTCAACGTAAACTTCTCCAGACAACTGATAGAAATACACTTGCCCTTTTCTGTAGCGCCAGATTTCCGGCACTCCTAGCGCAGCGTAAACCTGAAACTTGCTGTCCGATTGATGCGAGACATCAACTTCAATCGCCAAATCCGGTGGCGGGCAGCTTTGCATATCCAGCCCTTTTTGGCCGATGACCTTGTTTGCGTTGGTGATGTAAAAACAATCATCCGGCTCGGTTCCTTTGCGCTTTTTCTCAAGTCTGAGCGTCGTCGAGCCAAAAGCTACACAATCCAGATCGAGTTCTTCCGTAATCACATCAACCAACCGGCCTAAAAGCGATTTGTAATAATCGTGCCAATCCGAAGGCGACATTATCTCCAACCCCCCATTGTTAAAAGTGATCCTCGAACTGCAATCGTTGCCCAGAATTTCCAACAACTCTTCGTACTCGTTCCAGCTTATGTCTTCAAAGCTCAGCGTTGCGCCATCTGGCAATTGCCGGATGGCGGCGGTGATTGACTCAATTGGTTTTTCTAGTCTGGGAACAGGTGAAATCATTACTTTCCTCGCATTCAGTTGGTTGTCCGACGCCGTCATCTTCGCAGCATTTCCGGTTCGGGATCAATGCCCAGGGCGTCGGCGACGCGATTGATGTAATTGAAATACGAGATGACTTCGACCGCGTCCAGAATATCGCTGTCGGCAAGCCCAACGTCACGCAAACGGTGGCAATCTTCGCGAGTCATTTTGGCGGGCGAGTGCGTCAGCTTTTCGGCGAATTCGCACAGAGCAAGTTCGCGCTCGCTCAAATGAGCTTGTCGGAAATCGCGTTTAACTGCGTCGGCCAGTTCATCGTTTTTCGATTCGACACGGAGATCCTCTCCGTGGGCTTCCGTTCAGTAAAAACAATCGTTGGCGCTTGAGACGACCGTCGCCAGCATTTCGCGTTCGGCTCGCGACAAACCCGATGGCGCGTGCATCGTGGCTTTATACAACTGCATTGAAGCCCGCAAAGTTATCGCGTTCAGGCTCTGGACTTTCAGGATGTTGAAAACCTTGCCCGCGCGTTTGATCGCCGCGTCGTATTCCGTTTTGAGCGAACCTGCGGCGGCTTCCGGTTCGATAATTTCAATGTAGGCCATAAAGAAGTTTCAGAGTTTTTTGGGCGGACAAAGCGCCAGCCAATGTGTCTTTCGCTAATCTGCGTCTAATCGTGCGTTGGTAGAATCCAGTCGAATTCAAAAAGCAAAATCAATCATCGCAATCACCGCAGATTATGCTGAAAATCAAAACGCATCTTACCATTTCGATTTGTCTGCTGCTGGCAACGGCGGCATTTGCTCAAACCACAACTTCGTCACGTGAACTGACACTGGCTGCATGCGTCGAACGCGCGATGGCAAATCATCCATTGCTGAAAGCCGCACAGACGCGTTTGCAGGGCAGTGAAGAATTCAGCCGTTACGTCGGGGTTCGTCCAAACCCGACATTCACTTTACAAACGGAAAACTGGCGAGCCTGGCAACAACCGCCGTTCGCATTTGGCCGGGATATTGACCTTTTCATTTACGGGACTCAGCGCCTGGAAACCGCCGGCAAGGCTGCGCGACGCAGCGAACTGGCCGAACGACAGACTGAAACGGCTCAATCGGAAATAATTTTGATCCGCCGACATTTGCGACAGGAAATCACGCGCGCTTACTGGAACGCTCTGCAATCGCAAATGCTGCTGGAAATCCTTTCGGAAAATCGCAGCGATCTGGATCAACTGGTTCAATACACGGGCATACGCGTTCGCGAAGGTTACACGGCGGAAAGCGAATTGATTCGCGCGCGATTGGAACGCCAGACGATCATCGGACAACTGGCCTCGACCGAACTGGCGCTGGTACGAGCCAAACTGGATTTGCTGCGGGCGATGGGAGAAACCAACTTCGATACGGATTTCAAACTTTCCGCGCCGCAAAGTTTGACGGCGGTTTCACCATTGCTGTCTGCCGGTCTGAATCAATTGCGCGCGGACGCTTTGCGGCAAAGGCCGGAACTTATTCATTTGCGGGCGAAGGTCGAAGCCGAACGAGCCAATTTGCGATTGCAACATGCCAATGCCAGACCGGATTGGGAATTGTCCGCAGGCATGAAACGCACTGGCGGTTTCAATACATTCATCGCCTACGTCACGGTTCCGCTGCCGTTTTTCAATCGTAACCGCGCCGAAATTGGCCGTGCGGCGGCATTGATCAGTTCAGCCGAACAAGAATTGCTGGCCGAAGAAAATTACATTCGCGCCGAAGTCGAATCCGCCCACCGCGCGGCGCAAAAGTTGTCTGAACGATTGATCGAAATGCAACGCGATTTTCTGCTTCAAGCCGATGAATCGCGCAACATCGCATTGGTCGCTTATCGCGAAGGAGCCATGGATTTGTACAAGCTGCTGGAAACTCAACGCGCTCGCAACGATGCGCGATTGCTTTATTACCGCACTTTGCAGGAGTTTCAAATTTCGTTGGCGGAACTTGCGCTGACCGTTGGAGGTGAAAACAAATAATGAACACACGCCTTCAAAAATCATTGTTGATCTTTCTGATGTCAGCCACCGTTTTTGCAATGACAGCTTGCCAGAAACAATCGCCGCAGACGGATGCTAAGCAAGCCGAATCAAAGCCGTTGGCTGAACAGGAGAAAGACCCGAATGTGTTGACGCTTTCGGCTGACGCGGTCAAATACGCGCGATTGCAATACGCCGAAGTGGTCGAGGAACAGATTTCGATTCCGTTGACGGTGACAGGTCACGTAGCCATTAACGAAGATCGCACTGTGCGAGTCGGATCGCTGTTTTCGGCAAGGATTCTGGAAGTCCCTGTGAAAGTCGGCGACCGTGTGCGGGAAGGTCAGGCGCTGGCCAAATTGCACACGCACGAAGTTCACGAAGCGCAGGCCGAATTCGCCAAAGCTCAAGCTGAATTGCGGCAACGAAAGACCGAATCCGATCACGCAAAATCAATGCTCGACCGCGCAGAGCGACTTCATCAGTCAAAAGCGCTTTCGCAATATGAGTTGGAGAAAGCGCGCGTTGAATACAAGGCTTCGATGGATGAAACCGCCCGCGCCGAAGCCGAATTGGATCGAGCCATTGGTCATCGCGAACATCTGGGTCTGCCGGCCACGCTCGGCGCAGATGAACGTGTGCTGGTCAAATCGCCTGCCGCCGGAGTGGTGATGAAACGCGAAGTGACTCCCGGAGCCAGCGTCAATCCCGGAGACAATCTGTTTTTAATCAGCGACCTGTCATCCGTTTGGGTGATGGCCGAAGCGCCTGAAAAAAATCTCTCCGCGTTAAAAATCGGCTCGCCGGTTGAAATCAAAGTCGCAGCTTATCCCGATGAAAGTTTCAAAGGCAGGATCGCCAGGCTCGGCAATACGCTCAACGCGGAAACGCGAACAATAGAAGTGCGCTGTCTGGTGGATAACCGCTCCGGCAAGTTGAAGCCGGAAATGTACGCCAGCATCAGCATCAGCCCGGCCACCGCCGCAGACAAGCGTCCGGCATTGATGGTCAGCAGCGCCGCGCTTCAGGAAATGGATGGTCAGACGGTTGTCTTCGTCGTGCGCGGTGAAAATCAATTTGAAAAACGCGTGGTCAAAATCGAACGCAAGCAGGGCGAAATGGTCGAGGTACTTTCCGGCCTTTCTCGCAGCGAACGCGTGGTGACCGCAGGCAGTTTTCAACTCAAGTCTGAATTCCAGAAAGACAAAATGGCGGAGGAAGAATGATCGAACGGCTCATCTCTTTCGCGTTGCGTCAACGCTTCATCACGCTGGCCATCGTCGCCGGATTAGTTGGGGCTGGCGTTTACGCGCTGGTCACAATTCCCATGGACGCCTTCCCCGATCTGACCAACAACCAGGTCACCATCATCACCGAAGCGCCAGGAATGGGAGCGGGCGAGGTCGAGGCTCAGGTCACTTTTCCAATCGAAGGCGCAATGCTGGGTTTGCCGCGAACCGAAGAAGTCCGATCAATTTCAAAGTTCAGTTTGTCGCTGATCACAGTTGTTTTTGAAGACGGCGTTGACACTTACTTCGCGCGCCAACTGGTCAACGAACGACTCAACGAAGCCAAGACTCGCATTGCGCCGGGATTGTTGCCGACGCTTGGTCCTGTGGCGACGGCCTTTGGCGAAGTTTATCAATACACGCTGGAAGACAACCGTCCGAAGAATGGCGACGCGAATCCTGATCAAAGCCTGATGGAGATGAAAACGCTCCACGATTGGCTGATCAAATTGCAACTGCGAACAGTGCCCGGCGTCAGCGAAATCAATTCGTGGGGAGGTTTGACCAGGCAGTATCACGTTATGGTTGATCCGGCGTTGCTGTTGAAATACGGCCTGAACCTGCGACAGGTGTTCGAGCGAGTCGGCGAAAACAACGCCAACTTCGGCGGAGGATTCATCGAACATCGGGCCGAACAATACACCGTGCGCGGAGTCGGTTTGCTGAAAGACGCGGCGGATATTCAACGGATCGTCGTCGGCGCTCACGAAGGAACGCCGATTTACCTGAGCGATGTCGCCGAAGTGACGGACGGCGCAATGCCGCGTCAGGGCGCGGTTTCGCAGGATGCCGAAGGCGAACGCGTTTCGGGTATGGTCATCATTCTGAAAGGCGAAAACGGCAAATCAGTCGCCGAGCGCGTCAAACAGAAGATAGAAGAATTGAAAACCGCATTGCCCGACGGAGTGACGATCAAAAAATTCTACGATCAAACCGAAGTCATCAGCCGCACGATTTCCACCGTTCAGAAAAACCTGATCGAAGGCGCTTTGCTGGTCATCATCATCCTGTTTCTGTTTTTGCGAAACGTGCGCGCTTCGCTGATCGTCGCTTCGGTGATTCCGATTTCGATGGTGACGGCCTTCATTGTCATGAGGCTGTTGGGTGTTTCGGCAAACCTGATGAGTCTGGGCGCTGTGGACTTCGGCCTGATAGTGGATGGGGCGGTGGTGATGATGGAAAACTTCATCAGACAGTTGGGCCATCGCCATTCACGCGAATCAACCGATCGGATCATCCACGATGCGGCCATTGAAGTAGGCAGGCCGATTGTCTTCGGCGTGTTGATTATTATCGCGGTTTATCTGCCGGTGTTCACCCTGCAAGGTTTGGAAGGCCGAATGTTTTCGCCGATGGCGATTACGGTTTGCGCCGCTCTGCTGGGGTCGCTGGTGTTGGCGCTGCTTTACGTTCCGGCAATTTCATCCCTGGTGTTGCGCGGAGAGATCAAGGAACACGAAGGCCGCATTTATCAATTCGTCCAGCGCAGCTATTCCCGTGTGTTGGACAAAGCATTGCGAAATCGCGTGTTGACGATCGCCGTCGCGGTGTTGGCCGTTTCGGCGGCGGTCGGTTCGCTGTTTTTCATCGGCACTGAATTCATGCCGCGATTGGACGAAGGAGCAATCCTGATTGAAACACGCAAACTGCCGAGCGTCAGTTTGACTGAATCCGTCAACATCTCTCATCAGGTGGAAGAAGTCGTCAAAAAATTCCCCGAAGTCGAATCGGTGACGACGAAAATCGGGCGGCCCGATCTGGCCACCGAAGCGATGGGCATTCATCAGGGTGACGTTTACGTGATTCTGAAACCGAACGATCAATGGCCGAAACATCAATCCAAAGATGAGTTGATCGAAGCCTTGTCCGTCGAACTGAGCAAATTGCCCGGAGTGGCTTACAACTTCACTCAGCCGATGGCTATGCGATTGGATGAAACCATCTCCGGCGTCAAAGCCGACGTCGCCGTCAAACTCTTCGGCGAGGATTTGACCACGTTGGAAGAAAAAGCCAATGACATCGCGCGCGTGCTGGAAAAAATTCCGGGCGCGGCTGACGTGCAGGCAGAGGCTCTGTCGGGGGCCGCTCAATTGCAGATCAAAGTTAATCGTTCGCAGATTGCCCGTTACGGATTGAACGTTTCAGATGTTCAGGATTTGATTGAAACGGCCATCGGCGGCAAAGTCGCGACCACTGTGATTGACGGGCAAAAGAGATTCGATGTTGTTGTTCGCTTTCCCGAAAACTGGCGCAGCGATCCGGCTCAGGTCGCGCAATTGCCGCTGACGGCTTCCGGAGGCGAACGATTGAAGCTCGGCGATCTGGCGGAAGTCGAGGTCGAACGTTCACCGGACATTATCAACCGCGAAAGCAATCAGCGACGTATTGTCATTCAATCCAACGTGCGCGGACGCGACATGGGCAGTTTCGTCGCCGAAGCTCAACAGAAAATTTCCGCTTCGGTCAAACTTCCCACCGGTTATTTCATCACCTGGGGCGGACAGTTTGAAAACCAGCAGCGCGCGATGAAGCGCGGTTACATTGTTGTGCCGCTGGCATTGCTGCTGATTCTGGCGTTGCTGTTTGTCATGTTCGGTTCGCTGAAACATTCGCTGCTGATTATCATGAACGTGCCATTCGCGCTGGTTGGCGGAATCGCAGCGTTGTGGTTGCGCGGATTGAATTTGAGCCTGTCGGCGTCGGTTGGTTTTATTGCGCTGTTCGGCGTCGCTGTTTTGAACGGCGTGGTTATGGTCGCTTACATCAACAAGCTGCGAGAAGATGGGCGTTCGGTGGACAGGGCCGTGCGCGAAGGCGCCAGCGTGCGTTTGCGTCCGGTGCTGATGACCGCGCTTGTGGCCAGTCTGGGATTTGTGCCGATGGCAATTTCCACCAACCCCGGCGCCGAAGTTCAACGCCCGCTGGCGACGGTTGTCATCGG
>CAYRQB010000191.1:0-11779 GCA_964426025.1 uncultured Heliomicrobium sp. | reverse complement strand
GCCGCTCTGCGGCAATGAGGGCTTAGCAGTTACGGATTTTTTACTTAGCCGTATGAATCAGCTTCGTTCTGAATCAGTGTCGCCACCAATTCCACACGTCGGCCAAAAACTTCAGTGAACAAATCAGCGCGTTCTTCCAGACGCCAGCGCATGGTATCGGTTTCGCGCGAACAGAGCGCGATGATGCGGACTTCTTCATCGCCGATTTCACAGCGCAAGCTGCGGACTCGGCCTCCGTGGTCGCGGTCGAAGGCGTCTGCCAGACGCAACAACGCCGCCAACTTCCGAACCGTTTCGCGGTCGGTTTCGCTGAGCGCGTTGAAGTAAGGATGTTTCGCTTTCGGCAGCGACGAGCGGTGATAACGCGCTACGTTGGCGATGGTGGCAATTTCCGGCGAAGTGAATCCAGACCATTCGCTGTGTTGAATCAGATAGGCCGAGTGTTTGTGATGGCCGGTGTGCGAAACGAAATAGCCTATGTCGTGCAGCAATGCAGCGGCGGAAAGCAATCGGCGATGTTCTCCGCCAAGCGCGTGCAGCGGGCGCAATTCGTCGAACAGTTGTTGAGCCAGATAAGCCACTCGGTGCGAATGTTTCAGGTCGGTTTGATAATGGCGTGCCAGCGCCAAAGCTCCGCGCAAACTCGGATCGCGTTCCAAACGCGCGGGCGAAGTCGTGACGGTTTCAATCCGCCGAGCCAGATGCGCAATGATTGCGCCTTCGCGCAAAGCCCAATCGCAGGAAACCAGTTCGTTGACTTTCAGGATTTCCATCAAGGCTTCCAGCAATTGTCCGCCCGCGACGATGATTTCAGACCGTTGGCGATTGAGCCGTCCGATGCGCATGCGTTCTTCCTGAGAAGCTTCGGCCAGGTCTGCGTTGATGGCGCGCAATTCATCCAGCGTCAGCGAAGGTTCATAACGGCGGCGGGCGATTCCCGCTTCCAGTCGGCGTCGCAGGCTTAGCGCGCAGAGCGAATTGATCGTTCCCGAAGTTCCGTAACAGGCGTCGAATCCCACGGCTTCGATTTCGGCTGCGCGATGGGCGGCCAGTTGACGCAGTTCCGAACGCATTCGCCGCAATTGCTTTTCGCCAATCGGATCGCTTTTGACGAACTGTTCGGTCATCCGCACTGCGCCGAGTTTGTACGAAATCAAAACCTCCGGCTCGCCGTTTTTCATCACAGCCAGTTCGGTGCTGCCGCCGCCAATATCAATGACCAACGCGCGCTGTCGGTTGACTTGCCGATGCCTGGCTGAAACTGCCAGCGCGATCAGGCGAGCTTCTTCGACGCCGGAAAGCGTTTCGACGTGGACGCCTGCTTCTTCGATGGCGCGCGCCAGAAATTGATCGCGATTGGCGGCTTCGCGAACGGCGCTGGTGGCGACGGCAATCAATTCTTTCGCTCCGTGAGTTTCGGCGATGCGGCGAAAACGGCTCAGACAAGTTACCGCCCGCTCCATTGCCGAATCGGAAAGACGGCGGTCGCGCGCCGCGCTGCGTCCAAGCCTGACCATTTCCTTGGCGCTGGCGATGACGTTGAAAGGTTTTTCGCGGTCGGTTTCAACCACGACCAGATGAATCGAATTTGAGCCAATGTCTATGGCGGCAATCTTCATTTGATTCCGAATGTTATGTGATGTGCGCGAAAGTTCAGTTGGATTGACTCTCAGCCAATCTCTGCCGGTAAACCTGACGCGCGTGTTCGTAAGCTTTCTCAGCTTCCGGGCGCTCTTTGGCCGAAATCTTCGTAGCTTTCTGACTCCAACATTGATCAACGGCTTTCAAGCACCATTCGGCGCTTCGCCGTGAAGCGCGTATCGGTTTGCCGTCAACGATGACGAAAATCGGATTGGTATGCGACGAAGGCAGTATACGCAGCGCCACCCAACTGCTTTGCTCAATCTGAATGTCAAACGCGACTTCACGAATTGCGCCGTCGGCCAGAATGTTTTTCTTCGCCACCGGCTGACCATTGACGATCAATTCGACCGGGACTTCGCGCGTCGAACCGATACGCGAACGATCCAAATCCCAATACGGCTTTTCGGCATAACTCAGCTTGCGGATTGTTTCGTTCGGTTGTTCGTCAAGCCGAGCCGCGACTTTCGCCGTCACACGAACTGTTTCGGGCTTGCTGAGTTTCAACTCGCTGCCGCCAACGCCCATCACCGCGCCGTTCACTTGAAAATCCATCAAGTGACTTTTGCCGTCGGTGACGTAAGCACGCCCTTCGTCAATGCCAGAAACCCAGGCGTCGTAATTCAACTTACCGTCCAGCTTGACGTAGCTGCGCCCCAATCCGACTCGCTCTCCATAAATGCAGGGAAAATCGGTTTCGCCGCTGATGCGCGTGCGGAATCCCGCGTTCAGCGTGTGATACCAGATGTTCAGTTCCCACACCGAAGGCGTGTCCACTGTCGAAATGAAATCCACCGCATCGTGCGTCACGTCAACAATGTATTCGTTCGCGCCTATGCCGTTGAATGGGGGGATTTCGTAATGCGGCAATTCGGCGGTTTTGACTTCCAGCCCCCAGCCGGAATGCGCAAAACCAACCACGGCTCCTTGCGCTTTTGCCCATTGCAGGATGGGCAAATCCCAGGTCGGCCAGTCTTCAAGTTCTTTCGCGCCGGGATAATCCTGATCCTTCAGCCGCAGCAAAACCAGATGCCCGGCGTGGCTGGATGGGAAACCGGAAACTTCAACGTCGTAGCGCATCAGGTTTTCAGCAGTCGAAAGCTGATGATCTTTGCCTTCAAAAAATTGCTTTTGGTAGTAATAGCAAGGCCCCCAGGTCAGCACGCTGCCGACATTCAGGTCTTCGCCCAGGATGTGGCGGATCATATCTTTTGGCAACACGCCCTGAGTCGGCGTTTCGTAATGCATGCAACCTGCAGCGTGAATATGATGATCGCCCGAATACCAGCCTAGTTTCGCCATATCAATCCAGCGTTCCAATTTGAAGCTGATCGTTTGCGGTTTGCCAGCAGCGATTTTGATCGGTTGGCGCTCGACCAGATATTCCGGCCCGCGCGTGTATTCGACGGAATAGTCGCCCGCCGGAAGTTTGATCCGTTCGCCGTCGCTTCGATAAATCTGCGGATGGAAATCGAAATCCGGCGCCAGCCGTTTGGTTTGCAGCGGGTAAACGTGACCCAGCGCATCGCGTATGACAAATGAGGCAGTTGTCGGACGACCGCGTTCGTCCAACACTCGTAACGTCACGTCCACAGCCGGGCGACAATCGAAGAGAATGTCCGTCTCGTTGCGAAAACCAATATCCTGCGATCCCTGACCGACGTTGAAACTGATGCGGGCTTCGCGGCGGCCTGCATCGCGGCTGTAAAGTTGAATGATGCGATATTCCAGTTCCAAGCCCGAAAGCTGCGGTTTCATCGGCGGTTTGTCGAACATCGCCAAATCCAGCCAGCGGTCGCGCACGTCGCGCTCGGTGATGGTTTGCTGTGGGCGAGGGCTGTTGCTGAAACCGCCTTTGCCGCGCGAAAACACTTTTTCCGCGTTCAGGCTCTCGGCTTTTAGCTGCGCCGTCACTCCGGCTTCGTTGCGGACTTTGACCAGAAAGCTTCGCCAACCGGATTCGACCAATTCCGGCTTGGCTGCGGCTTGCGAGACTTTGACGCGGCTTTCAGGGTTGATGTGAACATCCAGCAGGCAATACCTGTCCAGCACATCCTGAATTTCGCGCCTCGCTCGCGCAGCGTCGGTCAAATTGCTGGCACGATCCAATGCCTGTTTATCAGCGGCGCTGATCGGCGCGCCCAGATAATCCATCGCTTCCATCAACCGTTTGACCTGAGCCGTCAAAGGCTGAAGCTCGACTTGTTCGACTCTTGTCGGTTGCTGCGCTGATGAAATCAAAGACGGCAACTCCGGCAGCAAAACGACGAGCAGGGAAAGGAGCAGTAACCCGAAACCGGCGATACGGCGCTTCATGGAACACCTCTTTTCTGTGTTTAAGCTGGAAGATGAATGAGTTTTGAGCGCTTGCTCACAGGCCTATTAATGCCCTTCGCCCGCTGTTATGCAATGCTCAGCCGATGCGGGAACACATGGAAATGCGCCACCAACGACGCAACAAAAACTTCCGTGCGGATTTTTTGCGAGGCTTGAGCGCAACAGGGGGAACAGGTCTGCGACATAAATGTTGATTCAGGTTGATCGGCTGACAATTTTGTAATTGCGCTGGCGCGGGTATTGGGTGGTCAAATGGTCTGAATCTACAAAAATGTAGTGCGAAGTTCTCGGTCACACTTTTTTGTGGGTTTACGGAATTCGTCCGAATATTGAGGACGGATGGATGAAGCAGTTGATCTTCAATAAACACGTCAGTTAGGTCGAGATAAATTGTCGCCAACGGTCTTTGGCACTGGCTTTGCCTTTCTCAGCGGCGAAGTTCAGGAAACGCGAACAATCAATAATGCAGATCAATTTGGCGACAATCGAACAGCACGCCAGCGAAAAGCTCAGGCGGATAGAGAAACAGCCCGGCTCGGCTGAGCGACTGGCCGCAATCAAAAAGTTTTTGAAGATCGAAACGCAGCGATTGCATTTGCGGCATCGGTTTGGGATCAGCGGTTCTCAGATTGTCGCGGCGCGGTCGTTGGTGGTTGATCTGTTGATCAAGCGCATTGCGCGCTCCGCCGTCGAGGAGCGGTTGGGCGGCGAGGTTGACTCGGCGAATTTCGCCATCGTCGCGCTGGGCGGTTACGGGCGTCAGGAACTTTCGCCGCAATCGGATATTGATCTGATGTTTTTGTATCAGGGCAGGCGCGATGCGCAAAGAGCGGCGACGTTGAGCGAGGCGATTCTGTATTTGCTGTGGGACGTTGGATTCAGCGTCGGTCACAGCGTTCGCAGTCTGAGCGAATGCATTTCCGCCGCGAAGGAAGACGTCGTTTCGCGAAATTCAATGATCGAGGCGCGATTGCTGTGGGGCAGCAACGAACTGTTTGAAATGCTGGCCGAACGCCTGGACGAAGAAGTTTTTGAAAAACACAAAAGGGCTTTGCTGGATGAATTGCTGGTCGAACGACAGGCGCGTTACAACAAATTCGGCGACGCGGCCTGTTTGCAGGAACCGAACGTCAAAGAGACGGCGGGCGGATTGCGCGATTTGCATGAATTGATTTGGGCTTCGCGCGTGAGCCACGGAATGTCCACGATCGGCGGGCTGGTTGAGTCCGGAGCGATGGCCGAACGCGACGCCAAAGCGATCAACGCCGCTTACGATTTTTTGCTGCGAGTGCGCAACGAGATTCACTTTCTGACCAATCGCAAAAGCGATCTGCTCTCGCTGGATTTGCAACAGCAAGTCGCCGCCAATCTGAGATACGCCGATACGCCGCAGCAGCGGGCTTCGGAAATTTTCATGCGCGATTATTACCTGCACGCTCGGCGATTACATCGTTTGTCCGAATCGCATTTGTTACGCGCTTCGGCCAGACAGGAAAAGAAAAAATGGTTTGGACGATCGCGAACCGCCGCCGCCATTGGCGGTTTTGTGATCAGCGATGGCGAGCTTGCTTTGGACGAATCGGACGATCAGCTCAATGGCAATCGAATGATGCTGGCGTTCGGGTACGCGCAGGCGACCGGAGCGGGTTTCAATTCGTCATTGCAGGAAACGGTTCAGGCTTCGCTGCCGAACGTCAACAAGACCTTTCGCGCTTCGCCGGAAGCTTCGCAATCGTTTTTGAAAATGCTTCGCGCGAAAGGCCGCGTCGCCGCCGGATTGCGGTTGATGCACGACCTGGATTTTCTGGGCAAGTATTTGCCTGAATTCGCGCGCGTCACCTGTCTGGTTCAACACGATCTTTACCACCGTTTCACCGTTGACGAACACACGCTGCGAACCATCGAAGCGCTGGACAATCTGGTGAATTCGCGCAGCAAACAGCTTGAACGTTACAGAGACGTCTTCAGCCAGATCGGCGATCCGGCGGTGTTGCACCTGGCCTTGTTGATGCACGACATCGGCAAAGGGCTGGGTGGCGGACACACGGAAAAGGGAATTGAAATTGCCAAACGCGTTTGCGCGCGGTTGCAGTTGGAAGAGCAGATGACCGAACAGGTTTTGTTTCTGGTTCGCCAGCATCTGCTGATGTCGCACATCGCTCAGCGGCGCGACCTGTCCGACGAAAAAGTCATCAGCGATTTTGCCGCGCAGATGGGCACAATCGAAAATCTGAACCTGCTTTGCCTTTTGACTTACGCGGACATCAACGGCGTCGGACCGGGCGTCTGGAACGAATGGAAAGACGCTTTGTTGTGGGAGCTATACATAAAAGCGCGCTCGGTTTTGTTGCCGGATGAGGAGGGAGATCGCGAAGTCGAAACTTTGCGCCAGCGGATAGCGCGAATGCTGGCCAGCGAAGTTGATCAGGATGAAGTTCGGCGTCATTTCAAAATGTTGCCGGACGATTACGCGCGATTCACTCCGCCGCAGGTGATCATCGAACACATCAGGCTGGCGACTTCGCTCAACGCCAGACCGGTCAAAACCGGTTGGCGAGTGAACACGCAGGCGCGCTGCACCGATTTGCATTTGTGCGCCCGCAATCGTCGCGGATTGTTCGCCGCCGTCGCCGGAGCGCTGACGGCTCAGGGGATCAATATTCTGAGCGTCAACCTGAACACGCGCACGGACGGCGTGGCGGTTGATTCATTCAAAGTGTGCGACGCGGCGGGCGAACCGATCAACGATCCGGTGCGATGGGAACAGATTGATTCAACGCTCAAACGCGCGATCAGCGGCGATGTCGACGTCGCCGTCGCCGTCGAAAAACGTTTGCGAGCGCAATCAGGATCGAAATTTTCATCCAGGCGCAAGTTGCTGCAAACCGCGCCCACCCGTTTTAGCTGGGACAACATTTCATCAAACAAAAGCACGATTCTGGAAGTTCGTATGAGCGACCGGCTGGGGCTGGCCTACAAAATCGCCAGCACGCTGACCTCGCTCGATCTGGACATCGTGTTCGCCAAGGTGGCGACGGAAAAGCATCTGGCGCTGGACATCTTTTATATGACGAACGCGGCGGGAGAAAAATTGGCGGACGACGTTTTGCCAACCATCGAAGACGCGCTTCGTCTTGCACTCAACGAAACTAATAAAACCAAATGAAGGGACACGGTTATGAAACCACTCCACAAACTGGGAAGTTTGATCACTAAACTGGCAGTTGCGCCAATCGGCTTGATAGCCATGACGCTGACGGCGCTGGCTCAAACTCCGACGATCGAAGAAAGGCTGGCGAAGGCCGAAGCGGCTGCGGCCAGCGCTCAAACGGCTGGCGACAACGCCTGGATGCTGGTCTGTTCGGCGCTGGTGTTGATGATGACAGGACCGGGGCTGGCTTTGTTTTACGGCGGCTTGGTGCGCAAGAAAAACGTGCTGGCGACGATGATGCAAAGCTTCATTATGATGGCAGTCATCACAGTCATCTGGGCTGTTTTCGGTTACAGCATGGCTTTCGACAAAGGCTCGCCGTTCGTCGGCGGTTTTTCTCACCTGTTTCTGAATGGCGTGGGCGCTGATCCGTCTGCTTATGCCGGAACCATCCCGGCCCAGACGTTCATGATCTTTCAGTTGATGTTCGCCATCATCACGCCCGCGCTGATCACAGGCGCATTTGCCGAACGCATGAAGTTTTCCGCCATGCTGTTGTTTTGCAGCTTGTGGGCTGTGGTCGTTTACTTTCCGCTGGCGCACATGGTTTGGGGCGACGGCGGATTGCTCAACGCTTTTCTGGGCGGCAAAGTCCCCGCGCTGGATTTCGCAGGAGGCACGGTCGTTCACATTTCTTCAGGATTCTCGGCGTTGATCTGCGCAATTTATCTTGGCAAACGTGTCGGTTATCCGAAAACTCCATTCGCTCCGCACAGTCTGGTTATTTCCGTGATCGGCGCTTGTCTGCTGTGGGTCGGCTGGTTCGGCTTCAACGCCGGCAGCGCGCTGGCGGCTGGAGCCGGAGCGTCGAACGCTTTCGTGACCACTCATTTCGGAGCGGCGGCGGCGGCCATCGGCTGGCTGATCATTGAATGGATTCGATCCGGCAAACCGACTGTGTTAGGCGGAATTTCCGGCGCGGTTGCAGGTCTGGTCGGAATCACTCCGGCGGCGGGTTTCGTCACGCCAATGTCTGCGCTGGCCATCGGCTTCATCGCGGGCGTGGTTTGCTTTTTTGCCGTGACCCAACTGAAGAAGAAACTCGGTTACGACGATTCGCTCGACGCTTTCGGCGTTCACGGAATCGGCGGTTTGACCGGCGCTTTGCTGACAGGCGTATTCGCCAACAGCGCCGTCAACACAGTTTTCAAGGATGCAAACGGCGCAGCTTTGCCAAGCGGTTTGATCGAAGGAAACCCGAAACAAGTGCTCAACCAGTTGATCGGCGCTTTGGTCGCAATTGCGCTTGGCTGCGTCGCATCGTTCATCATTCTGAAAGTCGTTGATCTGGTCGTCGGCGTGCGCGTCAACGGCGAAGACGAAATTGCCGGTCTGGATATCAGCCAGCACGGCGAAGAAGGCTACAATCTGGATGTGGATTTGATCTCAACCGGCTCGTTCAGTTCGATCGGCGTTTCGCCTGTTGGCGAACCGACGCTTAGAACTGCCGACGCTTTGGAAAAATAAGGAGAACGAATTATGAAAAAGATAGAAGCGATCATTCGTCCGCATCTGCTTGAAGCCGTCAAAGATTCACTGCAAACCCTGGGCGTGCAGGGAATGACGATCAGCGAGATACGCGGATTCGGGCGGCAAAAAGGTCACACAGAAGTTTATCGCGGCAGCGAATACAAAGTGGAATTCGTGCCGAAGGTGAAGGTGGAAGTCGTCGTTGATGATGAAATCATCGAAAGCGCCATCGAGGCGATTATCAAATCGGCCCGGACTGGCAAATTCGGCGACGGCAAAATCTTCGTCTTCCCGGTCGAAGAAGCGATCCGCATTCGCACCGGAGAACACGGAATCAACGCTGTTTAATATGCAATAAAGTCAGGCCGTGGCGAATGCGACGATGCGGCAACATCGTCTGAGAATCATCCAGCCACGGCCCGTTCCGAACCACGCAATCACACTTGCACATGAGCCTGCGTGGCCGTCAACGGAGTTTAGAACGCGCCCGAATTTGCGCGCAAGCGTTCGCTCTGTGTTTCGGCCTTGCAGCAGGTTAAAAGGAGACACAGAGTCATGTTGACGAAAAATTTATTCAATCACGGAAAGTTCCGTCGTCCGGCGCAAAGCCTGATTTTCGCTGTTGCTTTTGCGCTGATCGCATCGTCCGTCGCTCCGGCATTTGCTCAGGATTTGCGAGTTGCCAAATCCGACGAAGCCGCCCTGGCAAAATTGTCGAAAGAGAATTTGAGCAAAGATGAGGCCAACGGCAAATCAGAAGGCAAGGCAGTCGCCGCCGAAACCGCCAGGATGATCGAAGCGCTGGAAGAGAGAATTCGCCAGCTTGAAGAGAAACTGGCGAAGTTGACCGGCGAAAACGCCAAACCCGAAACATCCGGCGCCGCAGCGGTCAGCGCCGTCAAGTCTGAAGAAGTCGCCGAAATCAAAAAAGAAATCGCGATTGTTCAGGAAGACGTCAAAAAGAACGAAGGCGTGCTGAAGTTCTTCCGCGATGTGGAAGTCAGCGGCATTGTTGACGGCTATTACAGCTACAACAACAACAAAGTTGACATGTTCACGCAGGGCCGCGCCTTCGACGTGCGCCACAACGCTTTCAGCCTGCAATTGGCCAAACTGACTTTGAACAAGGCGAATTCAAAGGACAGCCCGCTCGGATTCCGCGTTGATCTGGGGTTGGGCGAAACGGTTGACCGGATTATTTCGGTCAGCGATTCCAGCCGCAACGACGCCACCAAACACGTCCTGCAGGCTTACGCCAGTTACGTCGCTCCGATTGGCAGCGGCCTGACGATTGATTTCGGCAAGATGTACACGCCAGTCGGCGCAGAAGTTATCGAGACCAAAGACAATTTCAATTACTCGCGCGGCTGGTTGTTCGCCTTCGGTCCTTATTACCACACGGGTTTCCGCGCCAAATATTCGTTCAACGACAAAGTTGCTTTGAGCGGATTCCTGTTCAACGGTTGGGACAATGTGTTTGAAAACAACGTCGGCGAAAACTCCGGCAAAACAGTTGGTTTTCAGGTCGGTCTGACTCCGACGAAGAAGTTCGCGCTGACGCAAACTTATCTGGCCGGGCCTGAAGCTCCGCTGGCCAATATCCCGGACATTTCCGCTCGCGACAATTGGCGACACGTGGCCGACACAGTGGCGACGGTTTACGTCAACGACAAACTGACGCTGCTCGGCAATTTCGTTTACGGTTCCGACGCCGACAACGCTGGCAGTCGCGGCAACTGGACAGGCTTTGCCGGTTATTTCAAATACGCCTTCAACAACCGCTTCGCTTTTTCGCCACGCTTTGAAGTCTTCAACGACAAGGAAGGCCTGCGAACCGGCGTCGCTCAAACGGTCAAAGACATCACGCTGACTCAGGAAATGAAGCTGGTGGACAACCTGGTCACGAGGTTTGAGTTCCGTCGCGATTTCTCAAACCAGAAGTTCTTCACGAACAATGCTGGGGTTGCGCGCGACAACCAAAACACCTTCATCTTCGGTGTGAGCTATTTCTTCACCAACCGCGAACCATAAGCGGCGACCGAAGCCAAAAGTTTTTTACGAGTTACTTCCGTAGCTGGTGCTTAGTTGATGGACTCCTTCAAGGCGGTGAGTTGCAAAACTCACCGCTGTTTTTTTTTTAGATCACCAACGATGAATCTTCACGCTTAGCCAACTGCTTCATCGGTAAAAACCATATTTTCTTCAACTTAAAACCATTTTACGCGGGCTGAGAAGTCAGATTTTTCCTGTCAATCCATTGTGTGAATAATTTTCGTAAAGGTTCTTGACAGGTAAAGACTCAAGTTTTATATTTTCAGTGCGCTCAG
Source organism: uncultured Heliomicrobium sp. (assembly GCA_964426025.1). Lineage (GTDB taxonomy): Bacteria > Acidobacteriota > Blastocatellia > RBC074 > RBC074 > RBC074. The sequence goes on along the minus strand of CAYRQB010000191.1, from coordinate 793 downwards.
GTAATGCTTGAGCGCGCGATTAAGCAACAGATAGTTCAACTTGATACCAATGAGGAGAAGGTAGGGTAGGAAGTCCAACTCAAATAATAGGAGGTAAAAACTATGTCTTGGATGATTAGACGTGATCCGTTTTCAGAGTTGAAAAGCATGCAGGATGAATTCAGCCGCGTTTTTGGCTCCACGCTTCCGCGCGTTTTTGGCGGCGAAGAGGTGTTGAGCGGCAAGTGGAGTCCGAACGTGGACATTTACGAAGATCAGAACTCGATCAGGCTCGAAGCCGATCTGCCGGGAATGAAGGCTGAGGATTTCAATCTCTCGATTGAAAATTACAAGCTGACATTGACCGGCGAGCGCAAGTTCGAGAAGGAAGACAAGGGAGAGAACTTCCATCGCATCGAGCGCAGTTATGGAAGCTTCACGCGCACGTTTTCGCTGCCCTCAACGGTCAACGTTGACGACGTGAATGCAGAATTCAGGGACGGCGTGTTGCGTGTGACTCTACCCAAACGAGAAGAGGTCAAGGCTCGTCAGATCAACGTGACGGTCAAAGCCGACGAGAAAGCAAATGTTGCGACTGCCAGAAAATAAGCATAGAAGTCATAGAAGGATGGAGGCGATTGATTGACACAGGGCTTCGGGCTTGAGAGAGTCCGAAGCCTAAGTTTTTATCGGCCAGAGTTCACAACGGTTTCAAGGAGGAGCAAATGAATCTGAACAAATTCACATTGAAAGCCCAGGAAGCGATTGAATCAGCCGTCGCGCTGGCCGAAAAAAAGAATCACCAGCAGGTCGA
>CAYRQB010000190.1:11159-11853 GCA_964426025.1 uncultured Heliomicrobium sp. | reverse complement strand
CACTTGAATCATGTTTTCAGTCCTCGTCCTTTGAAAATGTGGGAGCGCGAGCATCCTGCTCGCCGGGTGTCGCGGGCATCTTGCCCGCTTGAGTTACTTTCATCAGTTCAAAGCATTGCATTGTCACAGCAAAGCTTCGCTCTGAATTTCTGAAGTTCTCGAATTATTGAAAGTTTCGGAAAGGGTAAGACGGCGTAAAAACCAGCGCAAGCCACAAGCTTATTGCTTCAGCAGAATTCTGCGCGAAGACAATCCGACGTGAATGTGAGCGCCGGTTGCCGAACCATGAATCGCTCCGCGAATGGCGATGAAGGAAATTCCCTGCCCGTGCAGAAACTCCATCAATGCCTGGCCCTCAGCGCTGTCAGGATGAACGGCGACGTCAATCGCGTTGCTGTGATCGAAACCCAGGCGATTGTGAGTTTCGGTTTGACCGTAGGCGCTGACCGGCAGCGGCTTGCCGAATTTCAGGCGGTAAAAAGCGTCAACTTTGCCGTAATCGCTCAGATTCCAGCGGCTGGCTCCGACAAAACGAACCATCAACCCGGTTGAACGAAAAGTTCCCATCGGCGCTGGCGGTTCTTTCGCCGCTTGCTCTGCGGCCTGAACTTCAGCCACCAGATTATCAATCGAAGCAATTTGTTTTTCGGTTTCGGCGGATTTGGATTTGGATGCCGCCAACACTTGCTCACTT
>CAYRQB010000190.1:0-11149 GCA_964426025.1 uncultured Heliomicrobium sp. | reverse complement strand
GGATTTGCTGCTCGCCTCGTTCAACAACTGCTCGCTTTCTTCGACCTGCTTGCGGGCTATCACACCCAGTTCCAGCAGCTTTTTGTTTTTGTCCACTAACTGACTCAATCGCTCTTCGTCCTGTTTTTGCAGGGCTAGCAGTCGTTCAAGGCTGTCGCGGTAAGTGTTGGACGCGCTGATCAGATTTTCGCGCGATTCGCTGGCGTCTTCATTCAGCTTCTTCAATTCCTCGGCTGAAAGCGTCGGAGCTGGCGGTGGCGGTTGAACTTTTTTGCGTTTCGGTTTTTGCGCTGAAGCGGTCGAAACAAAAAAAACCGCCGCCATCAGCGCCGTTGCCATTTGAAGCCAGATTGTTCTTTTGCTCTCTTTCATTTTTTCCGCAAGCTCATACGCAGCTTAGAGTGATTTGGTTTCAGAAGCAAATGACGGTTGAAAGCGCTTATCGGTTTGTCAATTTTTCGTCACTGAAGCATCATAATCGCGATGATGACTTCGTAAATCTTTTGAAAGCCTATGGATAAACAACTTCCACGCCTGCGACGCGGTTTAGATATTTTTCCCTCGCCAGTCCCGGATCGTCCGGGTTTTGTCATTCGCGACCCATTCCGATACTCAGAAGAAATTCTGATCATCCCGCCGTTGCTGGCCGCCGGTCTTAGCTATTTCGACGGCGAAAGCACATTGCTGGATGTTCAGGCTTATTTGACCAGATTGGTTGGCCAGATTGTGCCGAGCGACGTCATCCAATCCATGGCCGATGTCCTGCAACAAAACGGTTATCTGGAAACCGAGGAATTGGAACGTTTGATGCGCAAACGCCATTCGGAATTCGCCGCCGCAACCGAACGTCATCCGGCTCATTCGGGTTCGGGTTACCCCGATCAAACCGCTGATTTGCACGCGCAGTTGGACGAATACCTCAAAGACAGTTTGTCGCCTGCGACTGATCCGATCATCGGACTTGCCGCTCCGCACGTCAGCCCATTCGGCGGTTGGCAATCGTATGCGGCGGCTTATGGACGGTTGAGCGGTCAGGCGAAACAACAACTTGCGGACAAGACAATTGTCTTGCTCGGCACATCGCATTACGGACAATCGGAAAAGTTCGGATTGACGCGCAAAACCTTCGTCACTCCGCTTGGCGAGTTGAAATCCGACCTGGAGATGATTGATTTCCTGACCGAACGCGCCGACGGTTCTTTGCTGATGGAAGATTACTGTCACAGCTTCGAGCATTCGATTGAATTTCAATGCGTCTTCCTGCAACAGATGCTCGGTTCGGATTTCAAGATCGTGCCGATACTATGCGGGCCGTTCGCCAAAGCTTTGTATTACGGCGAACCGCCTGAAACCGACGACGGCGTAGTGCGATTTTTCGACGCGCTGGGCGAAATGGCTGAACTTCACCGTTCGAAATTGTTCTGGGTGATGGGAGTTGATATGGCTCACGTCGGCAGACGTTACGGAGACAACATCGTCGCTCGCGCAGATGAAGCCGAGATGCTGGAAGTCAAAGAAGAAGATCGTCAGCGATTGAAAACCGTCTGCGATGGCGACGCGGAAGAATTTTTTGAACTGGTAAGGCCGGAACAGGACAGGTTGAAATGGTGTGGCTTTTCGCCGCTCTACACATTCTTGAGCGTAGTGCCTGAAGCGCGTGGAAAACTGCTTCGTTACGACCAATGGAATATTGACGATGAATCAGTCGTCAGCTTTGCGGCGATGGAATTTGTCTGAGTTTGAACACCGTGCGGAAATTTGCCAGTGCGGTGGGGGAAATCCCCCCCACCGCGTATGTGATCCAGTTATTCTCCGCCCGTTAACCGCGATCACATAAACCGATAATTTTTAGGCTGCTTTGAGATGTTCGTCGGTATGATGATCGTCTTTGACCGTGACTGATTCTATGACGTGTTCGACAACCTCGCCGACTTCGATAACTTCATGCCGTTTTACAAGTGATGGCAACAGCATCGCGAAAAGCGCCATTCCGACAACCGGTAAAACTATAGACAGCAAAGGCAATTTCAAATGCTCCATGTAAATGGTCGGCAAATCCCCACCGATGTGAGCGCCGGTCAGAACAGTTACCAATGCCATCGCTCCGTGAATTCCCAAAGTACCGACTAAACAAAGTATCGCCACAGGCGTCAAAATCATCGCGTAATTTTTCATAGCATTTTGCTCCTCTCACAGATTGGGTGAAATCTCGCATTCAAGCGCTTTCACACAATGAAGGAGCAATCAGCATTCCACTTTGTCTGAACCATGAACTGTCAATTGCCGGATTTGGGAGGAATGCGAGGCTGGCGGGTTTTGATCTTCTGCATTGGCTTTTGTTTGATCTGGTCGAAGCTGAGGTTGAGGATTGGATATTCGCGCCAGTCTTTGTAATCGAAGTGCCACCATTCCACGTCGAAGACTTTGAAACCTTCCGCTTCCATCGCCGAGCGCAGCAAGTCGCGCATCTTTCGTTGTTCGGCGGTTCCGCCCGCGTAGTTGGGATGAGCGCGCTCGGTCATTTCGTCATAACCGCTGGGCATGACGATTTCCTTGCCGGTCTTCAAATCGTAAAGCGACAGATCAACCGCGCAGCCGCGATTGTGGCGCGAGCCTTGAGCGGGATTGGCGACGAACTGTTTCTTGTTTGGCGGAGTCGAATCCCAGAAGATTTTCGTCACAGACCACGGGCGATAACCATCAAACACCAGCAGGCCGAAACCTCTTTCGCGCAATGACTGATTGGCGCGCACCAGAGCTTCGACAGCCGGGCGCTGCAAAAAAGCGCGAGCTTCGGTGTAAACCTTTTTGCCTAGGAAGTTGTTTTTCGTGGCGTAACGAATGTCGAGTTTGATGGTCGGATCGTAAGTGACGATCTCGACCAGATCGGGTTCGCGAAAATTTCCGTTCTCTTTTGGCGGCTGAGACTGGCTATTCGCCACGCCGGTTGAAGGAACAACAATCAACCCGCCGATCATTTGCAGCCAGCGGCGGCGGCTGAACAAACCGAACAAGGAATCGCGCAAATCAGTTTTCATGTCTCACCAGGTATTCAGATCGAATCGTTGTCGTTGGACGCAACAGCAATCGCCTTGCGCCGGAAACATTCGCATCTTTATTACCAGATTGCTTGATTGAACGCCAAGTTGTTCAGCCGCAGTACGAATTACAGATGAATTCCGCACTCCTGTTTTTTGCTTCCGTCCCAACGTCCGCTTCGTTCGTGTTCGCCGTTGGCTACGCGGCGAGTGCAGGGCCAGCAACCGATGCTGGTGTAACCGTCGTCGTAAAGCTGGTTGTAAGGCAGATTGTGTTTGAGTATGTAATTCCAGACTCGTGTGCGATTCCAGGTTGCCAGCGGATGAATCTTCGTCATTTCGTTCCGCTCATTCCATTCGACGACTTTGATGTTGGCGCGCGTCGGCGATTGGTCGCGACGCAGAGCCGCAATCCATGCTTTGTAACCTTTCAAAGCTTCCTGCAACGGTTCGACCTTGCGAATGCGACAGCAAAGATTCGAATCGCGCTCGTATAATCTGTCGCCGTGAATTTCCGCCTGCTCTTCGACGCTGATCGTCGCTTGCGCTTCGATGATGTTCAGTTTGTATCGGTCGCGCAGCCGTTCTTTCAGTTCGTCGGTGGCGGCGAATTGAAAGCCTGTGTTCAGATAAATGATCGGCGTTTGCGGAGCGACTCGCGCCAGATGATCAATCAGCACCACGCCTTCAGCGCCGAAATTCGACGTCATCACCAGACCGGGCGAGTAACGTTCGACAGCCCATTCCAAAACTTCCTCGACGCCGCGCAACTCGAAATATTCGGCCAGCCATTCCAGATCGTTTTCGGCTATTGAATCCTGTTTAACAGCAATCATGATTTTTCGTCTCCTTCATTCCTGTTCGACCTCTGCACAGCCTTTTGTAACAGGTCGAATGCCAATTGCCGCGCTTCGTCGTATTTGCCGTCGCGAAGCAAATCAATTGCTTCTGATTCGGCGAATTCGTGCAGCAATTGGCGGCGATGCTCAAAGTTCTGTATCAGCCGTTTGGCTTCCGCGCGCATTTCGGAAGCGATTTCCAGCAGCGTGCTGTATTCATCGCCAATCAATTGGCCGATTTCGCGCTTGACGCGTTGAGCCACCGAAGGGCTGCCGCCGCTGCTGGAAACGGCAATTTGCAATCGCCCGCGAGTGATCAACGCCGGAGTAATGAAATTGCAGAACTCCGTTTGATCTACAACATTGCACAACAACCCGCGCTCAGCCGACACCCGCGCCACTTCGCTGTTGACCGCTCTGTCATCCGTTGCGCTGATCACCAACCAGACGCCGTCCAAATCGCGTTCGGTGAAAATTCCCTCTCTCCATTCGATCTCGCCGCGCCGGTTCCATCGCGTCAGCGGTTCGGTCAATGTCAGGCTGACGACGCTGACGCGCGCTCCGGCGTCAATCAACTGTCTGGCCTTGCCTTCGGCAATCACGCCGCCGCCCACCACCAGAACCCGGCGGTCTTTCAGATCAAGGAAAATCGGGTAATAACGCATCTCTTCCATCGCGGATTGCAGATTGCGAACTGCCGTATCAAGCGGCAGTTCGCTCGGTCAGGTTCAATGATTCTGCGGAAGAATTCGGCAAAACAGAATCCGCAATCCGAACTCCGCAATCCGCAATTCCCTTGAACCACTGCAACCTGTCTCGCAGCTTCACGACTTCGCCGACGACGATCAAAGCCGGAGCCTTGACCTGTTGGCGTTCGACAATGGCGGCGATGTTCGACAGATCGCCGACGTGAGTTTCCTGATGCGAATAACTACCCCAGCGAATGACCGCAACCGGAGTGTTTGCCGGTCGTCCGTGAGCAATCAACTGTTCGGAAATTTCGCCGATGTTCGACAAGCCCATGAAAAAGACCAGCGTGTCAACGCCGTTGGCCAGATGTTGCCAGCGCAACGCTGAGTTCGATTTCGACGGGTCTTCGTGACCGGTGACGAAAGTGACTGAACTGCTCAATCCGCGATGAGTGATGGGAATTCCCGCGTAAGCCGCGACCGATGAACCGGCTGTCACGCCCGGCACGATTTCCCATTCGATTCCGGCTTCGGCCAACGCCAGAGCTTCTTCGCCGCCGCGACCAAAAACGAAAGGATCGCCGCCTTTCAACCGTACGATCAACGAATGCTGTTCGGCTTTGGCCAACAACAGGCCGTTGATCTCCGTTTGAGTCCAGGAGCTTTCAAAACCGCGTTTGCCGACGTAATGCAATTCTGCCTTTGCCGACGCGTGTTTCAGAATTTCGGGATTGACCAGGTAATCGTAAATCACGCAATCAGCCGCCGCGATCAGATCGCGCGCTTTCAACGTGAGCAGGCCGGGATCGCCCGGCCCTGCTCCGACAAGGTAAACCTTGCCCAATTGCTTTCGGTTGTTTTTCATATCGCCGCCTTTGCTTTCTGCGCCGCGCGATCACCGATCAGGCCTAGCGATTCCAGAGCGGCGATGATCTTCGTCGCGCTTTCTTCGACGGTTTCAGAATCGCTGCTGACCAGAACTTCAGGATTGAGCGGTTCTTCGTAAGGATCGGAAACGCCGGTGAATTGTTTGATCTCTCCGGCGATGGCTTTTTTGTACAGGCCTTTGACATCGCGCGCGACCAGCGTGTCCAGCGAAGCTTTGACGAAAACTTCGACGAATTTGACGCCCTCGCCTTCGATGCTCTGCCGCACTTCGTCACGAATATCGCGGTAAGGCGAAATGGCCGCGGCAATCACACCCACGCCATTTCGCGACAGCAATCGGCTGACGTAACCGATGCGGCGAATGTTGGTGTCGCGATCTTCTTTGGAAAAGCCGAGGCCTTTGCTCAGATTGGTGCGAACTTCATCGCCATCCAGAACTTCGACTTTGACGCCGCGAGCGCGAAGCTCCGGCAAGATGGCGTCGGTCAAAGTCGTTTTGCCCGCGCCTGACAATCCAGTAAACCAGAGTGTGAATCCTTGTGACATCGTGTTTGTAACCCTCATTGATATTTTGAAGAGGCGGCGACTGGAATCGAACCAGTGAATAAAGGTTTTGCAGACCTTCGCCTTACCACTTGGCTACGCCGCCCTGCCTCTCAAGCTAGTGCGTTCAACGCGCTTTGCCTGAAACCTTCGATCAGAACTTCGGCGACTTCCGGCCTGGTGAATTCAATCGGAGGAATTTCACCGTTCGACAGCAGTTCGCGAACCTTCGTCCCGCTCAAACTGACGTGGTGCGTCGCGTCGTGCGGGCAGGTTTTCAGCGAAGCCATGCCATCGCAACGGCGGCAGAAAAACGTGTTGTCGAAAAACATAGGTGTAATGCCGATCTCTTCCGGCGCGAAATCCAGGAAGATGCGTTGAGCGTCGTAAGTGCCGTAATAATTGCCGACACCAGCGTGATCGCGTCCGACTATGAAATGCGAACAGCCGTAATTTTTGCGGATCGTGGCGTGGAAGATCGCTTCGCGCGGTCCGGCGTAACGCATCGCGGCGGGCAACACGGCCAGCACGGTTCTTTCCAGCGGGTAGTAATGTTCAAGTATTGCTTCGTAAGCGCGCAGACGAACCGGCGCGGGAATGTCGTCGGCTTTGGTTTCGCCGACAATCGGATGAAGCAGCAAACCGTCAACGGTTTCCATCGCGCATTTCTGAATGTATTCGTGGGCGCGATGGACAGGATTGCGAGTCTGGAAAGCGACTATGCGCTGCCAGTTTTTCTCTGCAAAAAGCGCGCGCAATTCGCGCGGCGTCTGGCGGTATTGTTTGAACTCGTGTCCGTTCGGATGTTCGACGACTGTGACGTGACCGCCCAGCAAATATTCGCCCTGCGAATACAAAACCTGCACGCCCGGATGTTTGTCTTCCGCCGTGCGGTAAACGGCTTCGGCTTCGCGTTGTTTGTCGTATTCGTAAATTTCGGCCAGATGCAGTACGGCGACCAGTCGGCCATCGCGCGTTCGCAATGCGACATCGTCGCCGATGTTCAGCTTCGCGCGCTCTTCAGCCGTCGCCGACAAAGTCACAGGAATCGTCCAGACCAATCCGTTGGCCAATCGGCGATTGTCGCGCACCGACAGGTAATCGGCTTCGCCCAAAAAACCTTCCAGCGGCGACAGCGCGCCGATGGCGATCAATTCCAGATCGGCTTCGGCGCGGGCGTTGATCGTCAATTCAGGCATTTTGGCCGAAGCCCGCAACAATGATTCGCGCTCTGTGCCGCGCGCTTCGCGATCAACCAATTTGCCGCCGTGTGGCGAAATTAAACTCATGACGTTTCTCCCTCTTTTGCGTGTTGTTGTTTTCAGTTTGTTTGTGACCGCCCGCCAGATTGCGTTTGACCTTTTGCGTTTTGCTTTCGATTGGACGGCAAATCATCTCTTTCAAAGTAAGTTCGAATTGCCAGTCGGCGACTTCAAATTTCACGCTCATAACTTTCACCTTCATTGGATAAGCCTCGCTTCCACGATGCGATTGGCAAACGCGGAAAAGAGATTGAGCTAACTACGCCGCAATTGGATTACCGCCGAAGCCCGGCGCTTTGCGATCTGTTCGCGATAGCGCGGTAATCAATTCCGACTTCGGCAGCTATTCGCTCAAAAGGCTTGCTGCGTAGTTCGTATTCACCGATTTCAGCCGAATAGAGATCGGCCTCAAACGGATTCAAAATTCAGTTGTAGATGTGATTTGCTGCGATGAACGCGCACGGCGTATGCAGACTTCGATTAGCGGCAACAACAACAACAGGATTGTTTGGCAGGGTGCATGCGGGAGGTTTGGAAGAATGCAGGAATATCTTGGAAGGAAACTTCTGTTAAGGGGCGACTGATCGGCAACCCCGAAAAAACTGAGCGTCTGATTTTGACTTGGTTTTCCATTTCTTGATCCTAAATGCTTGCTTGAATTCTTTCCGTCAGTTTTCTTACTGACTCGTTTTTGCTCTTTAGCAATCAAACATCAAACTACACTGCGTAGTTATGGTTTGCGCTTATACACGCCGCTGGCGAAAACTGTCAACTTAATTCTTTCTCTAGGGCGATAAAACTAATTTATGCAGGCACATTTACTTTGTTTGTCATCACACGACTTTCGTCTTTTGTTTTGATCTGGCTGCGAGCTGCCAGAGATAAGATTCGCCATTTTGACGGATCAGCGATTGAACTTCGTGATAAGCCATCGCGTAAAGTTCGCGCATTTCCGCTGCAGTTCCTGACTTCGCCAATCGCCGTTCCAATTGATCACGTGTCAGTTTGTTTTTGATTGCGATGCGCTGCATCGCCAAGCCTTCTCCGGCAAAATGAATCGCCAGCCCTTCAGCCAGCCATCGCGGAGCCAAACTGCCGCCGAGCAATTCAAGCACTGAATGCGTCATCTCGTGCCGAAGCGTCGTCGTCAACGCTTTGCGTTTTTGCAGCAGCTTGAGCGGTTGAAGCTCGATTCGCCTTCCACGTGTCGCGCCTGCGGCCCAGCCCGTCAATCCCGTAGCCGCAATGAATTCCGCCGTCGTCGAATGAATGACAATTTCAAACGGCGAGCTTTCATCCAATCGCAGCGATGCTTTTCGCAATCGGCTGAGCAAATCCGTTCTGGCCGCTTCCAAAATTTCCAGCGCATGTTCGACATCGCGTTTGTCATTGCCACGACCGAAACTGATTCGGAAACGTTGATTGTTCAACGTACCGGCCTGGCTGAGCGAATTCGCCATCAACCATTCTTCATTACCAATTACCAGGCGGAAAACTAAATCCACCTCCTGCCTGTTAATGGTTAATGGCTGATGGTTAATGGCTAATTGATACTTTGGTTTTTCATCAATTGCGGCGATCAACCTGGTTTGCGGAAAATAGAAGCTGAGAATTTGCCGGTAATTCATTCTGCGCGCGGCCATCACGTGAGCGCCTTCCTGGCAAAGCCCCAGCCCGTGTCCGAATCCCCCGCCGCGAAAAACAAAGCTGTCGCCGCGCCGCGAAACTTCAAAACGCGAGCTTTTGACCATCTGCCAACCCAGCGCGCGTCCGACGATCATTTTGAAATCCCAGCCGCGAAGCTTGCGATTGCGCTCGCCTTCCAACGTCAACCATTCGGCACGGCCTGTCGCGTCGCGTTTGCTGACGACGATGTTTTTCAGCGTCGAACCGACATCCGATTGTTCGTCGCTCTGCAAAGCTCTGGCCAGTTCGGCGGCGGAAATCGTCTGTTGCCATTTTCTGTGCGGCATCGCGGCGCAAAAATCGTCGCGAACTCCGCGCAGGTATTCCGCCCCCTCGACTCCCCACAGCGTTTCGATGTTGGCCGTCACGCCTCCGCAAGCCGCGTGAAAGTAAACGTCCGCCGGTTGGCCGTTGCGTTCCCGCAGAATTTCTCCGCGTGTCGCCGCAACCGCGCGCCGAGCCAGAGCGTGCAAACGGTCGTTCGGAACGACGAATCTCTGGCAATGAGTCGTGCTGCAAAAATCATAAGCTTCGCGCGCGTGGCGTCCGCGATTGTGCGCGGCAAAAGTCCGGCTGACGACTGCTTGAGCTTTCAAGGCTTCAAATTCTTTTTCGACGCTGGCTTCGCCCGCCAGCACTCCGACCAGATATTCTTCCAGCGGCAATTCGCGCGTCGTGTTTTCGCTGATTGAACGAACCCTGACCGATTGCGGATTGCGGATTGCGGACTGCGGATTTGTTACCGGTTCAGTACCGCAAGCGGTAGCGAGCGGGTCATTCCATAGATAGTCAACATCGTGGTTGACCAGGCCGCTACCGCTCCCTGTACTGACTACGCACTGTGCATCGAGGCTGACCAGGTCGCTACCGCTCCCTGTACTGACTAGGCACTGCGCATCGAGGCTGACCAGGCCGCTACCGCTCCCTGTACTGACTACGCAGTCCGCATTCCGCATTCCGCAATTCAAAATCGTCTTGGCGACTTCCGCCGCCTGAGAGCCGTGCGCGCGTTTGAGAAAGACCAGCACTCCGAGTTTGACCTGTTCAGGCGCGGGCACGCCGACCGGACGGCTTTCAGCCGCAAAGCCAACGAACCATCCCTGAGTGCGAAATCCGTTGCTGGCCGTCGAAGTTCCAGTCTTGCCGAAAACGTAGAAAGGCAAATCGCCCAGCTTGGCTTTTTCAGCCGTGCCGTACTTCACCGTTCCGCGCATTCCCGTCAACAAAGCGTTGCGATGATTCGGCTGAATGCTCAAGCGCCTGACTTCCCGCGGCTGACTGGCTGAATCCGTCGTCTGTTGCGGGCGATACAGATGTCCGCCGTTGACCAGCGCCGAGTAAGCCATCATCAATTGAACCGGCGTCGTCAGAAACTTGTCGTCATCTCCGAGCGCCGCCTGCACGCGCCATTCGCCGCGAGGCAAATTGCCGCTGATTTCGCTTGTAGAAATTCCGGTTCGCTCGCCAAAGCCGAAACCCGTGAGCGTCGCGTTGAAAGTTCCTTCGCTCAATCGTTCGCCGACGTGAGCGAAGTAATCATTGCAGGAATAAGCCAGAGCCTGAATCAGATTGAATGGAGTTTTGCTTCGCGGATGCGAACAGACGATTTCAAAACCTGCGCGAGCATATTTGGTCTGACATTGCCGACGAGTATCCAGATCGAGCAAACCCGCGCGCAAAGCCGCCAGCGCGGTGAAAGGTTTGATCGCCGATCCCGGCGGGAAAGCCTGCTCAAAAGCCAAGCGAGGATTAACCACGGCTCGCAATCTTCCGGTTTGCGGATCAATGATTATGACTGCGCCTTCTCGTTGGCCCAGCGCTGATGTGGCGGCACGTTGCAAATCATCGTCGGTTTCAACCTCGCTGAGTTTGAAAATCTCCTGCGCTGGGGCGTTAAGCTGGCTTTCAACCGGCGGCGATGAACAGGCAAGGAAAAAAGCTGGCATCGCCAAAAACCCAAAAAGGCGCAAAAGCCGCATTGAAGCCTTTTGTGCCTTTTGAGTTTTCTGTGGTGAATCACAACACATCAAATTTATTCGTCCAGCTTGCTCATCGTTTCGCTCATTGCTCGCCGAACAGTCATCTCAGCCATCGCGCCAAGCGTCAGCAGCCAACCAACGAAGACCATCAGCAGGGCGAAGACGAATCTCGCTCCGAACAGCCACAATTCGCCCCATTCGCTTTCGACGTGGGTTTCGGTGAAG
>CAYRQB010000189.1:0-11892 GCA_964426025.1 uncultured Heliomicrobium sp. | reverse complement strand
TGCCTGATGGTGAATGAAGGAACGCGACGCAATCCGCGCACGAATTTCATCAACAGGGTCGCAGCCAGATTCAGCACGAAAGTCATCGCCGCCAGCGCGATCAAAAAGATGCTGCCGATTTTGAACGAACCCGCCTGCCAGCTTGAAATGGCCAGCAGACCGGCAACGACAAAAATCCCGACGGCGATTCGCAACCAATCAACGTTCAGAGTGACGCTTTCAGACGGCTGGCTTTTCCAGAAACGTAATCGCCTGAAGGCTGAACTCAAAACGCCTCTGCCAGCCGCAGTGTCCGATTGGCGCAAAACCAGGATCGGTTTGATCTGTCGAATTTCCAGCAGCGGCAACAGCGAAAACAACAGTGAAACCAGCAAACCGATTCCCAACCCTTGCAGCGCCGCCTGCCAAGTCAAACCGAATTCGATGATGAACGGCAAACTGTCGGCGAAATATTTCGGCAAAAACCACGCCGCCAATTGCGCCAGCGCCAGTCCCAACAGGCTTCCCGCCAAACCGAGCGCCACGACCTGAACCAGATAAGCTCCAAGCACGCGCGTGTTGCGACCGCCCAGAGTTTTCAGTATGGCAATCGTCTTCATCTTCTGACCGACGAAAACGCGCGTCACGCTGGAAATTCCAATTCCGCCCAGAACCAGAATCACCAACCCGATCAGGCTCAGATAATCTTCCACCTGCGTCAGCGATTCGCTCATGCGATCCTGCGAATAACGAAACGACCGGACGTTGATGCCGCGCTGCGATTTCAATTCATTGCGAAGCTGAGCGACCAGATTATCCATCTGGCCTTCGCGGGTTTTGAACAGCACGCGATGGCGCGCGCGGCTGCCAAAATCCAGCAACCCGGCAGCGACCGCCGCTTCGTAATCAACTATCACTCGCGGGCCAATACTGAAAGCGTTCATGGTATTGCCCGGCTCCTGTTCGATAACTCCGCGGATGGTGAAATCCAGATTGCCGATTTTGATCGTGTCGCCGACTTTCACATCCAGAGCCGTCAACAAATTCTGTTTGACCAGCGCGCCGCGATCCTTCAACAAATCGAATGAATATCGCTGATCTCCGGCCAGAATCATTTCGCCGTAAAAAGGAAACTGTCGTTGAACGGCTTTCAGTTCAACCATCTTCGGCGTCATCAGCCAGTCTTCGCCCGACCGCGCCATCGTTGGCATTTCCAGAACTTCGGTGTGAGCGACGACCATCGGCGAAACGTAGATGCGTTCGAGCACGGCTTTCGTTTCGTCGCTCCAGGCGTTGTTCCCGGACATCTGAACATCCGCCGTCAGCAAAGCTCGCGCATCGCGCGTCAGCACTGACTTCAGGTTTTGCACCAGCGATCGCAGCGCGACGATGGAACCGACGCCGATGGCTATGCAGATGAAAAAGAAAAGCAGACGATGCCACGAAGCGCGCATCTCTCTATAGGCCAGGTTAAATATGAATCGCATAAGCTCCTGTCAGAATTTTGAATCGAACATTGCTGCAACAGGCGGACTCGCACAGACAAAACTTTTCCTGTCTGACTGATAATTGGTAATGGCTGATGGCTAATGGTTAATTCGCTTCAACGCCGAATCAGCATGCTCTGTTCAATTCAAAAAGTAATTCGTTCCGGTTTGCGGACGTTTGACCGCGCAATTATAGTTTAACAGCAATGAGTATCTCTCAACCGCTCCCATTGTTTCGCGCAATTATTCTTTTTTTGTCGCTGATGCTGATTGGCAATTCGGCAATGGCACAGCGAACCAACAGGCCTGCGCCGTTGACGGCGCAACAGCATTACGAAAAAGGATTGGTCGCACTGAAGCAAAACAATCCGGCCAAGGCGGCGGTTTCGCTTCGTGAGGCTATCAAGTTGCAACCTGACTTCGCCGAAGCCCACAATGCCTTGGGAATGGCGTTCGGCCAGCAGGGACAGACCGATGCGGCGATTGCATCTTTTCAGGAAGCTTTGCGATTGCGAACGGATTTTGCCGAAGCACACGCCAACCTGGGATTGGCCTTGCAGCAGAAAGGATTGCTGGACGGAGCCATCGGCGAATTGCGCGCGGCGATCAATGCCAAGCCTGATTTCGCCGAAGCCCGCAGCGCACTGGGTTTCGCGCTCGGTCAAAGCGGAAACATCGCTGCCGCCATTTCCGAATTTGAAGCGGCCATCAAACTCAAACCTGATTTTCACGAAGCGCATTTCCGGCTTGGCGTGACGCGATGGTTCGCCGGTCAATTTGCCGAAGCCATCCAGCCACTGCGCGAAGCCGCGCGATTGAATCCAAAACATTTTGAATCCAGTTATTACCTGGGCGTCTGTCTGCAAAAGACCGGAGCGATTCCGGAAGCGATTGAAGAGCTTCGCCGCGCGGTCAAACTCGGGCCGAAAATCGCCGATGGTTACAACGCCCTGGGGCTGGCGCTTTATATTGACGAAGACACGGACAACGCCGTCGCCGCTTTGCGCGAAGCGATCAGGCTCAAACCCGATTTCGTCGAAGCTCGCAATCAACTGGGTCTGACCTTCATTCAAAAACGCGACGCCGAATCAGCCGTCGCTGAATTTCAGGCCGCGCTGAAAATTGATCCGAACAATTCGGTCACGCTGAATAACCTGGGGCTGGCGCTGATTCAAAAAGCCGATTACGCCGGAGCGATTGAAATTTATCGCCGATTGCTGGCGGCCAATTCCAGCGAAGCGGAAGCCTGGTACAACCTGGGCGTGGCGCTGAAATATAAAGACGATTTTGCCGGAGCGATTGACGCCCTGAATCGCAGCGTCGCGTTGCAGCCTTCGCTGCACGAAGCGCATTACACGCTGGGCATCACTGAGATGCAGCAAGGCAAGCTGGACGAAGCCGTCAAAGCTTTTCGCGGGGCGGTTGCTGCCAAACCGGATTTTTCTCAGGCGCATTACACGCTCGGCACGGCCTTGCAACAAAAAGGCGAACTTGATGCGGCAATTGAATCGTTCAGGACGGCGATCAAACTCGCTCCGCTCAGCCCTGAAATTCACAACACGCTCGGCAATGCTTTGCGACAGAAAGGCGATATGGAATCAGCGCGCGCGGAATTTCTGGAAGCCGCGCGATTGAACAAACTGAAATCCAACAATCAGGCTGCGATCTTCGACACCAACACAGGTATTCAGCGGATTAAGGAAGGCAAGCTGGAAGAAGCCATCAGCCTGTTTGAATCAGCCATCAAAAAAGACCCCGAATACGCCCCGGCTCATTACCAATTGGGGCTGGCATTGAAAAAGAAGGGACAAACAAAAGCCGCCGCCGAAGCCTTCCAGCGCGCTCAACAACTCGACCGCCGGTTGAAGCCGCCAGAGCAATAGGCTCTTCTCTTTGCCGGAATGACGGCATCTTATCTATTTGATGGTCTCACGTTCTTTGATTTTGATGATTTGATCGGCCTTCACGTCTTTCAATGTGTCTGTCTGTCCGCTCGGCCAGTAAACGTCAATGCGATCTGCTTTCAGTTTGTCGCCGAGTCCGAAATGCAACCGCAGATCGTCGTGCGAATAATAACTCGTCTGGCTCAGCACAGCTTGCGCCTGTTTGCGTTCGCCGACGGTGACAACGACGCGAGCGCCCAAACCTGTGCGATTGGATTTGACGCCGGTCAATTTCACTTTCAACCAGTGATTGCCGTTCGATAGTTCGTTGCGCAACAACGAAGGCGGTTCGTTCATGTTCATCACCAGAACGTCCGTGTCGCCGTCGTTGTCGAAATCGCCGAAAGCGCAACCGCGGCTGGAATGCGCAGTCGTCACGCCGTCGCCGCTTTGCATCGTCACATCCTCAAAGCGTCCGTTGCCGAGATTGCGATACAACTGGCGAGGGCTGCGGTGCGGATATTGTTTGAAGACTTTTTCGACTTCGGGATAAACATTGCCCGTCACCCAGAAAACGTCCGGCCATCCGTCGTTATCAACATCGGGCATTCCGGCTCCCCAACTGATGTATTTCGTCGCGCGACCAAACCCGGCGGCCATCGTCACATCTTCAAACCTGCCTTTGCCGGAATTGCGATACAGAACCGGCGTGTCATCCATAAAGTGAGTCTTGAAAATATCCAGCCGACCATCGCAGTTGTAATCGCCAATGCCCAGACCCATTCCGGCCTGAGGCTGGCCGTCTTCGTTGTAAGCGGCTCCGTTTTCCAGCGCGACGTCGGTGAAAGTTCCGTCGCCGTTGTTGTGATAAAGAATGCTGGCCGTCGAATCGCAGGCGACGTAAAGATCAACCCAGCCGTCTTCGTCAAAATCCGTCGCCGCCACAGACATCGGGTAACGTTCGAAGACTTTGCTGACGCCGGATTTTTCCGAAACATCCGTGAACGTCCCGTCGCCGTTATTTCGATAAAACCAGTTGCGAGCGAACGGCAATCCTTTGGGGCCACAATTGACCGGAACGCCTTTCCACGCGCAGTTCGCGCCCTTGCCCGGTTCGGCGGCGGTCTTCAGATCGAAGCTCAGGTAATTGGCGACGAACAAATCAAGATCGCCGTCGCGGTCGTAATCAATGAAACTGCTGCCCGATCCCCAGCGCGGGCTTTCAGAATCCAGCCTGACAAAATCCAGACGGGCTGTTTTGGTCACGTCGCTGAACGTGCCGTTGCCGTTGTTTCGGTAAAGCACGTTCGATCCCCAGTAAGTGACGAACAGATCGTCAAAGCCGTCGTTGTCGAAATCGCCAATGCACAACCCGGAAGCGAATCCGATGTGAGTGAATCCGGCTTTTGCTGTCACGTCTGTGAAGCTGCCGTTGCGATTGTTTTTGTAAAGCCGAGTGGTAGGATTTTTTCCATCAACCGTTCCCTTACCGTCGCGGTACTGTTCCAGCGTAACGCCGTTCAACGTCAGCAAGTCCATCCAACCGTCGTTGTCGTAATCGTAAAAAGCCACGCCGCATCCGTTGGTTTCTATGATGAAGCGTTTGGATTCGATGCCGCCGTAAATGATCGGCTGAATCAATCCGGCTTGCGCGGCAATGTCCGTGAATTGCGGATTGCGAATTGCGGATTGCGAAGTTGCTAATCCGACCAGCGCCAGCCAGGAAGCGATAACCAATATAGAGAGAAATTTTCTTCCGCGAAGGAACGCGAAGAAAACACGAAAGGGGAAAGAGGCAAACTGATTTTCCTTCGTGATGCTTCGTGTGCCTTCGTGGACGAGTTCTTTCCTGACCTTCATTTGTCCGGGTTCTCCAGGTGGCCTTGGAGTTTTTCGGCCAACTCGAATTCGCGTTTGGCTTCCTCTGCTCTTCCCAGTTGCTGATAAACCTGACCGAGCAGGTAATGCGCCGATTTGTTGTTCGGATCAAACTGAATTGCGCGGCGCAACATGCCTTCGGCGTTCGATAGCTGTTTCTTCTTCAGGTAAGACTTGCCTAGCAGGATGTACGGGCCGCTGTAAAAAGGATTGAGCCAGACGGATTTTTGCAGTTGAACGATGGCATCGTCCCACTTCAATTGCCGAGTCAGCGCATCGCCGATCTTGTAATAAGCCATGGCGTTGTTCGGATTGATGGCCAATTCTTTTTCCATCAGCGCGATGGCTTCGTCGTAATTGCCTTTGTAAATCGCGTTCTGTCCGAGCAGATAATTCGCCTGCGGCAATCTCTGATCTTTTTCCAGAGCTTTCTTCAATTCGATGTCGGCGAAATCTTCCATCTCGACGCGAATCATCATCTGAGCCGCCAGCAAATGAGCAGCAGCAGAATCCGTGGCGACGCCGAACATTCGTCCGAACGCCTGCCGAGCTTTGTCCGGCTGGCGCGTCTGAATGCTGGACATTCCCAACGCGTAAACCAATTCGTTGTTGTTCGGAAAACGGCTGACGGTTTGCTCGAGATAAGGAACGGCTTCGGCCATTTGGCCGAGCAGGTAATGCGACAAACCGAGCGCTTGCAGGCATTCAAAATACTCTCGGATGACAGGGCTGTCGCCGGGGGCTTCATTGCCGGCTCGAACGACTGTCTGCAAATGCGGAATCGCCTTTTGATAATCGCGCTTGTGATAAAGCGACATTCCCAACAGATAGGCGATTTCTCTGCCGTCCAGGCTGGCATTCGGCGAAGCGCTCAGCTTCTGAATTACTTCGTCGTAACGTCCGGCTTTGAAAAGCGCGCGCGCTTCTGCCTCAGCCGCAGGCGTTTGAGCGGCGACCGGCAATGGTAAACAAGCGATCAAAAGGAAAAACAGAAGTGATTTCATCTGATGCGTCCAAGCTGTTCAAATGTTGAAGTGTCGAAAGCTTACCATAAAAAGAGGAGAAGCCTTTCCAGGCTTCTCCTCTTAAAAGTAATCGTCTGAAATTCAAAATTTAGAACTTGAATTTGAGCGCGAATTGGAAATTGCGCATCGGGTCTGATCCGAAATACGCCGTCGAATTGATGACGCCCAGGTTGTTGTTTTGATTCAAATTACCTGCGGCGTTGAATGAACCGATGAACGAATCCGGATTGCCCAGATTTGCGTGGTTGAAGAAGTTGACCGATTCGATGCGGAATTCGAGTTCCTTCGTTTCGGAGAATCTGAACTTCTTGAACAACGATGCGTCGGTGCGCCAGTAATTCGGTCCACGCAATGCGTTTCGTTTCAGATTGCCGAATTTGCCAACGCCCGGATTCGAGAAAGCCGACACGTTGTAGCTGTATCTGGTTCCGGACAGGCTGTCCCCGACATCACCGCCGACGTTTGGGCGATTCGGGCCGGTGTCAATGTTGGCTCCGGCGTCGTAACTGAGGTTGTACGGCAGACCGCTTTGAATCGTGGTGTTCGAATTGAACTGCCACCCGCCGATGACCCAGTCCATCGGACGCGAAATATCGCCAAGCACGCGTTTTCCTTTGCCGATCGGCAATTCCCACACTTGCGAGAAGACAAAGTTGTGTTTGCGATCCCAATCCGCCGGGCCGCGATTCAGGTTGGCATCGAAGAAAAAGTATTCGGCGCCGTCCTGCAAAGCGCGTTGACGCGTGTAATGAGCCAAGATCGAATAGCTGTTGGAGAACCGACGTTCGACCTTGAATTGCAACGAATCGTAGCGGTTGTCGGCGCAGTTGCAGAAGAAATCAATTCCCTGAGTCCAACCGAATTTGTTGAACAGCGGGCGGCGCTGATCGCGAGGAATGGTTCCGAAACCATCCAGGCGAGCCTGGTTGGCGTCAATCGCCGGGCCGTCGCCCGCGAAAACGTGAGTGCCCTTGTTGCCGACGTAAGCGGCTTCAACCGAAAGCTTGTCGGTCAACTGGTACTGCACTGTGAAGTTGTAAGCGTCCACGCTTGGCAAACGTTGTTTGTCCGGCAATGCACGGGCGAAGACTCCGTCAGGCAGGAAGAATTTGCCGTTGGTCGGCAGCGAAGCGTTCGGCGTGCCGCCGTTTTTCGGAGTGTTGTTCAAACCGAAGAACGCCGTGAATGCCGGAGCGCCCTGAGCCAGCGTGAAGACTCGATCGAAGTTCGACGGCGCGTTCAAACGCTGAACCGCAAGAACCGGCAGGTTCTGCGTGACCGAATGGCCGAACAAGGAACCGAAAACTCCTATGTCGTAGCTGCGTCCGTAACCGGCGCGAACCACCAGTTTGTCTGTGACTTTGTAAGCCAGACTCAGACGCGGCGCGAAGTTGTAGCTGTTTTCGACATCGCCGTTCAGACCGATGTCGCCGACGCCGACAACGTTGATCTGTCCCGTATTCAAATCCAGGAAACCGGCGTTGCCAGCGTTGTTGATTGATTGCGGATTGATCACATCCATGCGGACACCGTAATTGATCGTCAGCTTCTGGGTGGCGCGCCAGCTATCCTGGCCGTAATAGAAATGACGCCATTGACGTTCGCGAGCGTCGGTGCTGGAACTGATGTAACGTCCGAAGTTCGTCACATCGCCGAGCAGGAAGGTGGCCAATCCAAGTCCTCCGCCCTGGGCGCCGCGCGTGCGTTCCTGCGCGAAGCTCAATTCGCCCGAACGATGAACGTCTGACGGAACGCGCAAATTGAAAGCACGACGCACGTCAACGCCAAACTTGAAGGTGTGGTTGCCGGAAAATCTCGTCGTGTTGGTAACGAACTGGAATTGATTTTCGTCCTGATCCAACGGGCAGTTGCAACGATTGACGCCCAATCCCGAACCGAAGTTGAAACCGCCGATTGGACCGCCGACAAAACCGGCGAACAGCCCGGAACTGAACGGATCAATGTTCAAGCCCGGCACGCCGACATCGTTGGCGGTGTTGGTTCCGAAATCGAATGGCAACACGTTGACTTTGTAACGGAAGAAGCCGAAGCGGAAGTCTGTCACGAGCGTCGAATTCCAGGTGTAATCGAAACCATAAGCAACGCTTTGATTGCGAACCTTCGAACTGCCGCCAAGCGTAACCAACTCCTGACCGCCGCCTGCGCCAAATGAAGTCGGGCCGTTGCGTTCGAAATCGGCGAAGCTGTAACGACCGAAAGTGTTCAGCTTGTCCGTCAACCTGGCGTCAATGCGAACGTTGAACGTGTCGCCGTTAAACGGTTCGCTGCCCGATGCAACGAAATTGTCGCGCGTGCCGTTGTCTCGCCCGGGCGCATTCGGCAAAGGAATCAGTTTGAGAATATTCTGGGCCTGTGCCGACAGACGATTTGTCGGAATCCTGGCTCCCGCGAACTCAGTGCGAACTGCAGGCGCGCCGGTGGCGGGATCAAAAATCCTCTGGCCATAAGCGCTCAGATCGCCCGTTCTTGCCGCGGCGGTCGGAACGCTCAACAACCGCGAACCGCCAATTTTGCTTCGCGTGCCCTGATAATCGCCGAAGTAAAAGAAACGATCTTTGACAATCGGGCCGCCGATCGAACCGCCGAACTGATTGCGCAATGTATCGGGTATGAATTTGCCCGTCAGCGGATCTGGCTGGAATTGCGAGAAAGGATTGCGCGCCTGCAGCACGTCGTTCTGACGAAACAGGAACGCCGATCCGTGAATTTCGTTTGTGCCGGATTTCGTCGAAACCGAAACGACTCCGGCGATGGCCTGGCCGAACTCAGCGTCGTAATTCTGCGAAGTGATCTTGGTTTCGCCAATGGCTTCAAAGTTCGGATTGATGACGATGATGCCCAGAATCGGATCGCGGTTTTCGGTTCCGTCCAATTGGTAGCCGGTTCCGCTGAAATGCTGGCCGTTGACCATGATCTGCGTTGACCCCTGTGGGTTTTCGCTGGCCGCGTGCTGCCATTGCAATTGCTGAGTTCCGGGCGTCAGCAAAATGAATTTGGTGAAGTTGCGGTCGAGAATCGGCAGGTCTGTGACTTGACGAGTTTCGAATGTAACAGCCACGTCTGCGCGATCCGTCTTCAACAACGGAGTTGCCGCTGAAATGGTTATCTCTTCAGTGACCGCGCCGGTCTGAAGCGAAACGTTCGATTCGCTTGCGCGATCCACGTTGACGATCACATCCAAAACCGTCGCTTTGAAACCATCAGCCTCGACTCTGACGCGATACGTACCAGGAGTTAAACGAGTCTGATTGTAATTGCCGGATGAGTTTGTTTGAGTTGTGACGCTCACGTTGGTGCCGGCATTGGTGATTATCACCTTGGCTCTGGGGACAGCCGCCCCAGACTGATCTGTCACAGTTCCGAATACGCTGCCGTAAACGGCTTGGGCGGAAACCTGTCCACCCAATAACGAAAGACACATCAGCAAGCTCAACGCGAGGATGGGAAATCTCTCTTTGATCCTCATAATTTAACCTTGCCCTCTTGTCTGCGGACTGAATGACTTCGATCTGGAAAGTCCATGCAAGCCAGACAGCCGGTGTTGAAATATGATGTTGGGAAATCTGAACCCGGCAGGACAACCCCGAATTTACAGAAGAGGGTTGCCTGCTGGTTAAGTTGAGCAAAGCATCCCCCACGGACGCGATGCTCAAGGATTTCTGAGCCATTCGTCAAAAATCCAGTGTCTTCATCCAGCAAGCAGCCAGGAGATTTTCAATCCCCTTGTCGCCATTCATCTGTCGTGATGGCTTGATGTTGATATTTGTGTTTTATGAAATTGGAATGCGCCGCTGAAACACATGCAAAACTTAATTAATTGGCAAACCCGAATCGAACGATACGGGGTTAAATCTGCATCTTTCCTGTTCATCGAACTCCGGGCATTCGGAAAAGTTTTCAACCCAGCAAGGCCGACAATTATTGCGGATTGGACTGCCATCAATTCATTGTTGAAAGTATTGCAATTATTTCACTCAATAAAGATAGCTTGTGTGGATTGGTTTTAGGCGTTACGAGGAGTATGATACGGTTACTTCCATTGTTTTCAGTTTTTAGCGGTAAACAAATATTTTTGTTACAGGAAATTTGTAACAAGAAAGTAACCTGACTTCCATGACTGATGTAAGCCGAGAAGAAAAGTTTCAGCAACTTGACCGAGTCCTACACAGCCGAACACTACATAGCTCAACCAGCCTGAAGGCTTTTCTGAACTATGTAGCCAGCAAAACCATTGATGACCAGGACATTCAGCTAAAAGAGTATGTGATTGCGTCAGAAGTCTTCGGTCGCGGGAATGATTATGATTCAAGAATAGATTCAGTCGTCCGGGTGCAGGCCAGCCGTTTGCGAACCAAACTGCACGAGTATTACACGACCGAAGGAAATAGCGACAAAGTACTGATTGACCTGCCCAAGGGACATTACACTCCGGTTTTTTCTTATGCTTCGCCCGAAAGCCTGGAAAATCGCAGCAAGACCAATAATCAACTGGCGATGGAAGAATCGGCCAGGAACGACCTGCGTATGCAGATGGCCCCGCTTTGGGGAGAGATGTTGCGAACTCCGAACCCGGTTTTGGTTATCTTCAGTAACACCATCTTCCATGGAACATACGAAGCTGGAATGAAGCTCTTCAACGGCCTGGAGCTTGCCGAAAACGGTTTCAATGAATTTGTTCCGACTCAGAACGATCACAATCATCCGCCGATGATTGACCATTACACAGGCATCGGAGAGTTGATGGGCGTTTACTTTTTAAGCGAATTCTTTGCCAAAGCCGGTCATTCATTGCGCGTCAAACGAAGTCTGACGCTGACCTGGGACGACGTAAAAACAGAAAACATAGTCGTGATCGGCTCACCGGCTGAAAATCTTTTTCTTAAAGACCTGCCTCAACAACAGGATTTCGTTTTCCGCTCGATAAAAAACGAAAGCCCGGACTGGCTGGCCATTTACAACAGCAAGCCACAACCCAACGAACAGGAACGTTATCGCGCAAAACAATTCGGCCCCTCGCCCAGCCAGATTTCAGAAGATTATGCTGTGGTCAGCATGCTGAAGGGACTGGGCGAAGATAACCGTTTATTGCTTCTGGCCGGTATCAACACCTTCGGAACTCAGGCGGCGGTCGAATACGTGACAAGCCCGAAATACATCAAAGAGCTAATCTCGCACCTGAACATCTCGCCCGAAGGCGAGGCTCCGCACCTGCCCGACTATTACCAGATTCTGCTCAAAGTTAAGGTCAACGGCGGAGTTCCGGTGCAAATCTCCTACGTGACGCATCACGTCCTGGATCAATAAACCAGGCAGCTTTCAAGCCATCACATCAACTGTATCGTTTTACAGATCACCGAAATTGCCTTTATAGTTTTCGCGCAATGAACAAACACAAATCGTTATGCCTAAGCTTTTGCCTGATGGCGGTATTGACGGCAATGCTACCTGCCGACAGCCCGCACGCTCAGGAACAATCAGGTTCTGCCAGCGACTTCAAAATCTCTTTCGCCAATATCGCCAAATCCGCCGGACTGACTCACCGCACGATTTACGGCGACGAACGGAAGAACAAGTATCTGCTGGAAACCACTGGCTGCGGAGTCGCCTGGTTCGATTACG
>CAYRQB010000188.1:0-11920 GCA_964426025.1 uncultured Heliomicrobium sp. | reverse complement strand
GAGTCAGTGGGGAATATGCTAAAAGCTTCAATGACAGCACTCAAAGATGGGAACATGGGCAGAGACCAGAATAATAATACTTTCAAGTTGCTTAGTCCTGCTGATGTTGGATTGCGAGAAGATAAGCCAAAGTTGAAATGGGAGATGTTTAAGCACGGTGCCAAGTACAGGGTTATTGTCAGAAATCCCAACACCGAAAAAATATGGGTTGATAGATTTGTGGAAAAAACGGAGTTTGAATTAGATGTTTCGCTTGAGCGCGGTCAACCTTATAGCTGGCAGGTGATCGCCAATCCAGATAACGACAAAAAATATGGTATCTGGTCAGGCAACAACCAGGCATACTTTTATGTTATGGACGAGAAGGAGTCGAACCTGGTATTTGAGGCTGAGAAAAGATACAAAGACAATAGCGAACCCATTGCACATCTGGCTTTGGCAGTTCGTTACGCAAAAGCTGGTCTGATCAATGACGCCAAACGCGAATTGAAATCTTATTTACTCGCTAAACCGAATTCATCTGAAGCCATCAAGCTACTTGAATACCTTGATCGCCTCACCACCAAATGAGCATTATTTTTCAGTAGCGCTCTGGGGCAAAGATGCCAGCCATTCCCTTATCAACTCGATACCTTCCTTGTGAGTCATTGCTCGCCCGATTTCCGGCATCATCTCCTTCGGACGCGTGGATTCCATACGATAAAGCAGAATAGATTCTTGAGGTTTGCCTGGAACGATGTCGAAAGGACGACCACCCGTGTAACCGGCTGAATTCGGCAGCTTGAAAAAGCCCAACCGTAGCAAATCGGTTTCGTCATAACTTAGCCACGAGCCTGTGTAACCGGCAACGCCTGCCGGGTTATGGCAATGAGCGCAGTTATTGTCCAAATAGGCTCGCGCGCGAGAATTCAGGTCGCCGGTTTTCGGGTCGTCCCAGACTGGAACTTTCGGGGATTGATCCGCTGGCGGAGCGCCTTGCAGATAACCGGCCTTAGTCCAGTAAACAAGCTGATTCGTCTTTCCATCAGGATAGGCGAAATCGCGATTCAGATTGCGAGCCTTTGGGCCAATCGGCATCAACACCTTCGACCGATCGTGGCATTGAGCGCATTCATTCATATTTGGAATTGAATACCTGATCTTGCGCTGAACGCCTTGTGGGTCTTTGAAGGCAATCTCAACCGGGTTGGCGGCCAATTCCAGCGTAGCGTCAGTTTGCTCTTCATTCCAGACGTAAGGCAGCGCAAACCATTTTTCTTTTCCGCGCACCAGCAACCGTGTTTCGATCAACCGCTCTTTGTCGGTATTTACTTCATCGGGAAAGGCGAAGGTTTTTGAGATGATGGTTCCTTCGGGAAAATCGAAAACGTCGTCAGCTTTGTACGTCGCCGAAGTCCCCTCAGGCATCCAGACAAACCGATGCTTGTTGGCGTAATCGGAAAAGAGAGGAGTGTTCAAATCGTAAGGCACGACTCTTTTGTTGGGCTTCAACGGCGGACCGCCCTCAGGCAGAAACAGCCTCCATTTCGACAGCTTTTCAGGAAATGGTTCGGTGATGTAAGAGCGGACGCCGCTGCCCAGCAAGTTACAGCTCAAAGAGAAAAGCGCGATTCCAAGAATCAATGCCAGCCGAAATGAACTGCGGAAAAGGATCATATTCCCCCTCCGCCTGTAGCGTTCCCGGCGTTCGGCAACGCGATTGCAGCCAGCGCAGGCAGCGAGCATTTATAAGCTTTCACATCCATGACCATGTTTTTGAATCCGTTGCCAGCATCGTAATTCAAAAAGCGAACTTCGCCGTTGTTTTCAATGCAGATTCTGGCGTCTTCGGCCTTTCCGGGTTTGCCGTCTTTGGGTTCAACAACACCGTCATAAAGAATGTCCGGGAGTTGTTTGGCGGCTTTGGCCAAAGCCGCGACTTTCGGCAAACGAACGTCTGGGTTACTGCCTCCACCTGAAATTTCGTTGTCGTGAATGTAAACCGACGAAGCAAACTGGTAATAAGCCGGGTTGCTGATCGGTTTGCCGTCAGGAGGCGAGAAAGAGGTGATGTTGATGTTGGCGGTGTTGTTATCCTTGATGACGTTTTTGAAAACTTCGACGTTCCTGATCGCCATCACCAAAATTCCAGTGCCTGTCGGCAAACCTGAAACTATCTGGCTGGTCGGCGCAAAATTCGGCGTGTTGTTGGCGATGATCTTGTTGTTGTAAATGCGAACGTTCTGGCCGCCCTGAACGGGTAAATCGGGCAGATTGAATGCCATGATGCCGCCGGTGTTGTTCGTCGCGACGTTTTCGTAAACGTCTGCATTTTTGGTGTTCTCGATTTCGATCCCGGCGACGTTACGTTCGGCGCGATTTCGTCGCATGATCACAGAATCCGATTGGCCGACGTAAATCCCCGCGTCTGAAGCGGCGATGGCGACAGAATCTTCGATCAGGACGTTTTTGCATGTGACAGGATAAATACCGTATGGGCCGTTGGTTTCTTTCGGCCCGCCAGTCCATTCCACTCGAACTCGGCGAATGGTGATGTTGGTTCCGTTTTCAACTTTCAAGGCATCGCCTGCGGAATCTTCGATGCCGATGTCTTCGATGACGAAATCGTTGGCTTTGACCAGCAATCCTGCCGAGCCAGCCGTTTGCCCGCTGAACGAAAGAATGGTTTTGTCCATCCCTTTGCCGCGAACCGTGACCTTGTCAACATTCAGAGAAAGAGTTTTATCGAGTTTGAATTTGCCTTCCGGCAGTTCGATTACGCTGCCGGGTTTGGCTTTGATCAAATCCTCCTGCAGCCTTTTTTGAAAATCTGCCGGTGAGAGGGAAGCGCTCAAACCGCTTTCAGTTGCTGAATTGCATGCGCTCAACAGCAAAGCCAAACACATGATCAGGGACACCATTGCCAACGCTTTTACGCTTTTCATAATTTCGCCTTTCGTTTTATGGGAAGTGGAACAGCAGGGCTTCAGCCTAAAATTGATGACAGAGGATGTCAATTGATTCAGTGAATGGAAGTATTGGGACAAGCTGGCAGCTTGCCATTACCCAGATTTTTTCGTGAAAGTATGACTGTTTTACAGCCCGCGAATGCGGGCGGCAGCATAAAGCACAGGGTGAAGCGCGATAGCGCGTAACCCTGTGAAAAGGGTCGAATAATACGCCAAGCCCGTGAAACGGGCGCAAGCCTTTCAACGAACTTTCAACGAACATCGGCTACCGCCCGCATTCGCGGGTTGTGTGTGAAAAATGACCGCATTGCTGGGGTTACAGGCTGCGCCTTTCACCCCAGCCTTTATGCTGTCGCCAGCTTCGCAGGCTAAAACCATAAGAAAAATGTGAGTAAGGGCAAGCTTGCAGCTTGTCCCACTCGGTTTTTCACGGGAACGATTACTTCAATCTTTCAAGCAAGTGATCGCCGACCCTCAGCGCGTTTGCCATAATCGTCAACGCCGGATTGACCGCCGCGCTCGAGCAAAAGAAGCTGCCGTCAACAACGTACAGATTGTCCACTTCGTGCGCTTTGCAGAATTCGTCCAGCGCCGAAGTTCTAGGGTCACGTCCGAAACGGATTGTTCCGTTCTGGTGTGCCACGCCTGCCAGCGGAATGCGGTCGCCGACAAAAGCGTTCAGCGGAATCAATTGTTCGTGGCAATCGCCTTCCTTCACCAACTCTTTCACTTTGTTGTATAGCCGCTTGTGACCTTCCAGATTGTTTGGCGTGTACGCCATAACTATTTTTCCGTCGCGGTCCAAAGTCACACGGTTGTTCGGATCGGGCAGGTCTTCAGATGTCAGCCAGAAATCCAGCGAATGTTTGGCGATGTAATCCAGCGTCAGATGCGGCGCAAAGGGCGGCGCTCCGGCGGCGAACATATTCGCATCGAACTTGCCGACGAAGGATATGTGACCCATCGGGAAATCCCATTCCTTGTTGGCGAAGTAAAAATCATTCAGCGCCATGGTTTTCTGAAAGACCGTCGCATTCGGCGTGCGTGAAATCGCAAACAGCACGGAGTTGTTGTGACCCATGTAATGCCGACCGACCACGTCAGAACCGTTCGCCAATCCTTTCGGATGTTTGTCATTGCCCGAACGCAGCAACAAGGCGGCGGAATTGATCGCTCCAGCCGAAACCACAACTACGTCGGCTGTGTAAATTTCCTCCACGCCTTCGCGTTTGACGACGACGCGTTTGATTTCGCGCCCGGATTCGCTGGTTTCCAATCGTTCGACGTAAGCGTTCGTCAGCAGAGAAACATTCGGATGCTCAAGCGCCGGATCAACGCAGACGACTTGAGCGTCGGATTTGGCGTTGGTCAAACAGGCGAATCCGTCGCAGGTGTTGCATCGTATGCACGTGCTGCGATTCATTTGCTTTTCGTTGAGCATGACGCCGAGCGGCGTGTGAAAAGGTTTGTAACCGAGTCTCTGGAAATCATCTGCCAGTTTCTGAATTCTGGGTTCGTGGCTGACAGCCGGATGCAGGTAAGGCGCGCTGGCCCACGGTTCTGTGATGTCTTCGCCGCGATTGCCGTGAACGTGGTACAGATGCTCTGCCTGAGTGTAATAAGGTTCAAGATCGGCGTAATTGATCGGCCAGGCTGGAGAAATTCCCCCATGATGTTTGATCTCGCCGAAATCCTCTTCGCGCAGACGAAAGAGCGCCGCGCCGTAAAATTTGGTGTTGCCGCCGACGTAATAGTTAGTATGCGGATGCAGGTCTTTGCCTTTGCTGTCTCGCCAGACTTCTTTTGTGTTGTACCTTCCTTCTTTAACAGTGGCCAGCGTGCTCCAATTTTCTTTTTCGCGCGGAACATAACCGCCGCGTTCCAGCAGCAGAATCCGTTTTCCCGATGGCGCCAGTCTGTAAGCTAATGTTCCCCCGCCGGCTCCCGTCCCGATGATGATCACGTCGTAATGGTTCGTGTTTGACATTGCGTCTCCTGATTGATTTCCGTAAATCCGAAAAAATGGTGTCGGTCGCCGACCGTCGCACACAAATGTGCCAACCCGATAAATAACGGCCAGCGACCGACAAAAAGCGTGGCACCCTGCTATGCAGTGCTTTTCTCTCTCGCTGGTTTTATCCCTTCAGGTCTGAAGAAAATTCCAGGTCAGGAAAAAATTGAATGCGGCTCGGTTTCGGATTTTGCAGATGCTGGTTTGGCGAACAGGCTTTCCGTCAGCGCCAGCAAAATAATGGTGGCAATCAACAGCGCAGGCGCTAAAACTTCCAATCCGATTCTCCCGGCCAGCAAGCCCACCAAAGACGGCAGAAAAGATTGACCGAGTACGGCGGCGGAAATTTGCAAGCCGATGACGCTGGCAACCTGCTTTTCGCTGAAACGTTCCGGCGTCGTTGCAATCATCACAGGAAAGATTGGAGCGCAGGCCAATCCCACCAAAGCCACGCCTGCAAAGCTGAGCAGGGAAGCGAGGTTGAGCCATAACAGCGTCAGACCAGTGATGATGCCGATCAGGCAGAATCGCATTAACCACCGCGTTGAAATGCGATTGGCCGCGAAACCTGAGATGAAACGTCCAGCCGTAAAACATCCCCAATAGGCGCTGGCCCAGCTTCCGGCGGTCATCATCGAAACGCCGCGAGCTTCGGTGAACAGGCTGTAAGGCCAGGCTCCGGCGGCGGCTTCAATGCCCGTGTAGACGAAGAAAATTGCAACGCTCAACCAAACGGCTGGCAGTTTCCATAATCTGGCTTTTGGAATTGAAGGCTGATCCGCCGAATCTTTTGACTTGTCGGAAGTGACGGATTCCGGCCACAGTTTGCGAGATAGTCCAAAACAAATCGCCAGTCCGAATTGACCCGCCGCGACCAGCGCGTAACCGAATTGCCATGATCTGCCTGATGTCAGGATGGCTGTCAGCATGGCTGGGCCGCTGGTTGTGGCAATGCCGTAACAGGCGTGCAGCCAACTTACAGTGCGGGCGCTGTGATAAGTCGCAACGTAAGTGTTCAATCCGGCGTCAATCGCTCCGGCGCCCAGCCCCGCCAGCGTGCCGAATGCAATGAGAATCCACCAGCGCGGAGCCAACGCGTAACCGAACAGGCTGATGCTGGTCGCCAGACAACTCAGAGCCAGCAGCATTCCTATGCTCACGCGTTGCAACATCCAGCCGCTGAAGATGCTTGAAAGCAGATAACCTGCGGTGAAAAGCAGCAGCAGCGATCCGAGCGCGTCCAAGGGCAAACCGAAAGTGGCGCGCATCGAAGGCCAGGCCACACTGAGCAGACCATCAGGCATTCCCAAACTGATGAACCCGGCGTAAACCAGCGTGATAAGCAACAAGCTTGAACGCATTCTTGGCATAACGGATCACTTTCGACAGATCAGTTCTGAGCTGAAATCGCTTTGGCCGTGATGTATGCGTCAAACGGCGAAAGCAAAACGATGATCAGCCATAACGGAACTGCAATCAGTGTTGAAATAAACCGCCTGACAAAAATGCTGTGAAGTTGTGACGTGCTGCTTTGCGCGCTGGCGATGATGCCGGTCAGCAGGACGCCGGAAACCAGTTGCGGTTTGGCGGAAGAATGCAAAAATGAAGTTGCATATTGTTCCGGGCGTTGTCCGGCAGTGACATAACGGTTTGGCTCGGTTGTCGTTGCGGCGTCAAATTGTCCGGCTCCGCATCGGCGGCAAAACTTGTCTCGTTCGCGAAGATCGAATTGGCAGGTTTGACATTGTCTGAGGCCTGCTGTTTCGCCCGGTTCGAATTGCCCTATGCCTTCGGTCAAGCTGATTTTTTCTCCTGTGTTCATAACTCTCTCCTTCTCAATGCTGCTGTCAAACCGCCTTCGACTTTACGATTAACAGTCGCGCGAGCAGGCAAGCCTTACAGAAAAAATCACTGCCGAAGTTATTTTTTCTTTCCAAGCGAAGTAACAGTTTTGCCGGATTGAATCAGCAATTGTTTTTGTTTTGGATGTTCGCCCAGCCAACTCACCTGACCGGATTGTATGTCGTAAATCGCGCCGACGACTTTCAATTTGCCGCTGCCGACTCGTTGGCGAATGATTCGGCTGCGGTTGAAAAGCTCCTGAATCGAATGCAAGACGTTGGTCTTGATGGATTCGGCAATCAGTTCGTCGCCTTTCAGACCCGGATGATCGTGTTTGGCGGTTCTGACCGACGGATTGATGTGCGCCAACAGCGGCGGAATGCTGCCGTGAACTTCGGCGTGTGTGACGGCGGCGGTGACCGCTCCGCATTTTGTGTGACCAAGCACGACCAACAGAGGCGTTTCCAGATGTTCGACGCCGTATTCCGCCGATCCGGTTTCGTCCACGCTGCCAATGTTTCCGATGACGCGAACGATGAACAGATCGCCTATGCCTTCGTCGAATACCAGTTCAGGCGGCACACGCGAATCCGAACAACTGATGACGGTCGCAATCGGATGCTGACCGCTGGCGGTTTCCGCTCTTCGCGCTGCGCCTTCGTGCGGATATTCCGGCTTGCCCGACGCGAATCGCTCGTTGCCTTTTTTCAGAATCGCTATCGCTTCGTCAGCCGAAGGCAATTGAACGGCAAAGACGACGATCAGCAATCCCAACAGCAAGGCGATTGCATTCGCCAATTTGAAAACAGATCGCCCGAATAATTTTGCTCTGTTGTTCATGACCAATTCTCCGAGAGGCGAGCGAAGGTTTCAGGTCATCAGTGATTGAACATGAACTCCTTGCTCGTCAGCACAGCCCATGCCAAATCTTCAACCGCCTGCCGCCGAGCGTCGCGCAAGTTCTTCGCTGCCTCTCTACTTTCATTCATCACAGATAGCAGCCGATTTATTTCATTTTTTTCCGGCCTGCGGCTGAGCGCAGCCAGATAAAGGTGGGCGATGATCATTTCATCCGTCGCGCCGAGTTTCAGGAAGGAATCAATCAGACCATCGGGCGCGCGCAGTTTCTGGTTGATGGTGTCGCCGTTGATGACGTGCAGGGCTTGAGTGACTGAAGGTTCTGAAGTTCGCTCGCATTCGCAGGTGGCGAAGCGCGGCGGTTTGCCGAAGATGGTCAGGAAGTATGAATTGACTCGCGCGTCGGGAAGCTGCATCGCGCGCATTCCCGCCGGATAACCGGGAAATTCCGTCGGCACGCCGGTCACTTGCGAAATCGCATCGAGCACGGCTTCGGCGGGCAATCGTTTGATGATGTAGCGCGAATAAAACCGTTCGTCCTGTTTGTTCGCTTCGTTCGCTGTTGACGATCGTTGGTAAGCCGCAGAATTCATCACCGTGCGGATCAGATGTTTGATGTCGAAACCGTGGGCGATGAAATCTTTGGTCAATGCGGTTAGCAGTTCTTCGTTCGACGGCGGATTGGTCGCGCGCATGTCGTCAACGGCTTCGACCAGCCCGCGACCCATGAAGTTTTTCCAGACGCGATTGACAACCGCGCGAGCGAAGTATGGATTCGACGGCGAAGTCAGCCATTCGGCCAGATGCTGGCGGCGGTCTTTCGGCGAATCGAACGGCAAGGCTTCGCCATCCAGCGGAGTCGGCGGCAATGGCTTGCCCAATCGCGGATGCAGCACTTCGCCGGTCGGATTCGAGTAAACCTGAACGTCGCCCGCTCGCACTCCGTTTTTCAACCCGACGCGAGCGAACAGATTGGCCATCTGGAAGTATTGTTTCTGAGTCCATTTTTCCAACGGGTGATTGTGGCAACGCGCGCAGGTGATGGACATGCCCAGAAACGCCATCGAAGCGTTTTCGGTCAGGTCTGTGACTTCTTTGTGCATCACGTAATAATTTGCCGCGCCGTTTTCCAGAGTGTTGCCGTTGGCGGTGATGATTTCGCGAACCAACTTGTCCCAGGGTTTGTTCGCCGCCACGCCCTCGCGAAGCCAGTTGTGAAACGACCACATCGCCGTCGAACCTATCTTGTCGCTGGAAACCAGCAACACGTCCGCCCAGCGATTCGTCCAGTAATCGGTGAACTCTTCGCGCGCGAGCAAACTGTCAATCAACCGCGCGCGTTTGTCGGTCGAACTGTCTGCCAGAAAACTTTCCGCCTCCTGTGGCGTAGGCAGCACGCCCATCGCGTCCAGGTAAGCCCGGCGAACGAATTCACGATCAGTCGCTTGATCGGACGGCGCGATGTTCAGGGTCTGAAGCTTTTTCAGAATCAACTCGTCAATGAAATTTTGGCGCGGCGAGCGGGCGAAAACTTCCGGCAAGATTTTATTCGGATACGGATTGGCCACGCGGGCGAATGAAACCTGGCTCAAGTACCAAACGCTGATGGCGGTTTCGCCGCTGCCCTGCATTGTGACTTTGCCGTCGTCGTCAACCGTCGCAACCGTTGGATCAGCCGTTGAATACTTCACCCACTTCGTCACGTCTTCGGCGTGGCCGTCGGAAAAACGCGCCAACACCTGAAGCTGCGCTTCAGCGCCGCTGGCCAGCGTCGAAGCTTTCGGCGAAACTTCGATTCGCGTGATTCGCGCGTCGCTTTCCGCCGGAGCCGCCATCCCACCGGCAATCCATTCCGACAGAACTTTGTATTCCAGCGAATCCGTGCCCATGCGTTTGCCGCCGCCGTGCCCAATCGCCATCGTGGCTTTCAACAGCATCAGACTTTTCGCCGGTTCGATTTTGTTGACTCGTCGCCCCAGCGATTGCCGGGTCAGCACGTTGAAATCCAATTCGGGATCGTAACCGCGCAGAGTCAGTTTGAATCCGCCTTTGCCCGCCGCCGCTCCGTGACAAGCGCCGGAATTGCAACCCAACCGAGTCATCACCGGAATAACGTGATTGCGGAAACTCCATCCGCCGGTTGGAGCCGTGATTTCGGTTGCCGGTTTGGTCGTGTCGAGTGTGGCGGCAATCGAAGCCGGGTTGTTTGTCACTTCGACGGCAGCCGTTACAGGCCATTGATCGAAGATGAACAATGATGAGAGGGCGGCAATGACAGCCGCAACGACAACAAGTTTGATGCTCGAATGAATACTATTCATCGGGTCACTCCGGTGAGTTGGAAGAGTCAGTAATTCCGAGTAGTTGATGCAGATGGACAATGGTGTCAACTTCAGGATCGAAGACAGTAAGGCCTTCGGCGATGGCGGCACGGACCAACCGCTTGTCTGAAGTCCAAAGCATTAAATCATCGCCTTGCGTTTGGAGTTTGCCGCGTACATTGAGTGCCGAACGTAAGATTACTCCGTCCGAAGCATTGATGTTGTGCGCTGAAATCAAACCCAGTGCTGAAAGCAAAAGCTTATTGTCGGTATTGGTGGTTAGGACTTCACCGGAATCAATGATTTCGTGGTGAAATTCGGCGATCACCTGTTTGTAAATTGCCTTCGGCAATCTGCCGTCATTGTTTTTACGGCGAAGGATTGACGCAACTTCGAGAATGCCAAGAGCCGAAATAAAAAGCCTTTTGCCGGTTACAAGGCGAAAGGCTTCATCTACCAGAACAGCGCCAGACTCCAGGCTGTAACGTTTAACCAGTGCGCTGGCGTCAAAAAAGATATGCCACATCATTTTTTTTACTCGTCTCGCATCGCAATCAATTCGTTGGACATACGGAGTTCGGATAAACCGGATTGCCTCATCATCTCGCGAAACTTCCCGACGCCCACCGGTTGAACGTCAATCCCTTCCGCAGCCATAAACTCTGCAAACGCCTGGCTAATCATCCGCTGGTCGGCAAGGAGCGACTGAGCGCCAGTTTGTCCATTGGTGATTGGCTTTGATTTGGCTTCGGCTAAATCGTGTTTGATTGTCACGATTTCCTGTTCAAGTTTCTCGACTCGCTCGGCCAATTGCTCCACTGCGACTGTTTGACTCATGACTTTTACCTCTTTTGCAATTTCTGACGGTTTTCCTTTATCTCGGCGACTGCGGGCATTTTACGCCGAGCAATCAGCAGCGTCTAACTCCCAGCTACCAATTGGCAAATGTTTGCGGCTTTGCCGCCTGATGTGCGGTGAGTCTCTGACTCACAGTTTTGCCGAAATTAAAGGGGCTAAGCTCCGCCGGGCGCAGCCCGAATCCCATTGGCGGCGCGTTGCGGAAGGGCGGAGCCGCTTCCGCACATCAGGCGGCATAGCCGCGACAGCGTGCCCAGGTGATTTCCTATAAGCTTGCAGTCGCGCGGCTACTTCTCGCCGAACGCCGCCTGCAACAAACCCGTGCCGCGATCCCGCGCGTATTCTTCGGCCACTTCGGCCAGCAGAGCCTGAACCTGTTCTTGCGTGTAGTTCAGTTTACCGACCACGAATGCCAGATTCTCCGCCACAACTCGCTGATCGTTGTGGCCGATGGCTTGGAGAAGGCCAAAACTCAAAGCAATCAGCCGCGCAGCTTGCGACAGCTTGCCTTGCTCGTAAGCTGCAACGCCGAGTTGAACAAATGTCGTTGCTTCGCCCGCGCGGTCGCCGATCTGCTGTCGCATTTCCAGCGAGCGATTGAACTTCTCTCTGGCCGCCGGGTAGTTGCCTTCATTCACGTCAATCGAGGCGAGTTGATGCCAGGTTCCGGCTTCGCCCGCGCGGTCGCCGATCTGCTGATCGATTTCCAGCGAGCGATTGAACTTCTCTCTGGCCGCCGGGTAGTTGCCTTCTCGCAGGTCAATCGAGGCGAGTTGATGCCAGGTTCCGGCTTCGCCCGCGCGGTCGCCGATCTGCTGATCGATTTCCAGCGAGCGTTGGAACTTCTCACGCGCCACAGGGTAGTTGCCTAAGTTAGATTGTAAGTAGCCGCAGTAGTAAAGAGCACTGACTTGATAGGCAATCGCACTTGCACGGCCAGCCATTTGATGTGCTGCCTCAAAAACGCTCAGTGTTTCCTCAAACGGGTAAGCTAGCAGCATTTGTATACCCGCTTCCGTCAACAATTGAGTGGCTTGTCGGCATCTGTCTTTATCCCAATCATCTTTGTTAATCGCCATCAG
>CAYRQB010000187.1:0-11980 GCA_964426025.1 uncultured Heliomicrobium sp. | reverse complement strand
TTGTTGAACTCGATTCATTTTTCCCTAAAACCATCTTTGCGCCTTTGAACCTTTGCGTCTTCGCGTTGAAATCGCTGTGCATAAAAAATCAGGGGTGACGGTAAATCAATACTGTCACCCCTGATGTTTATGCGGCGATGAAGCGAGATCAGAAGATGATCTTCAGCGCCAATTGGCCGATTCGTTGTCCGTCATTCGGAACGCTGCGCGGATCAAGGAAATCAGTGCGCGGAGTCAGATTGGCTCCGGCAGTGTTGATGCCGTTGACGCGGTAACGTGTGGTTTGCAGATAAGCTCCGCCGAAGGTGTTTCCGTAATTCAGGTGATTGAAGGCGTTGAACAATTCGCCGATCAATTGCACTCGAACCTTGTCTTCCTTGAAGCCGAAGCTCTTGGTCACGCGAAAATCAATCGTCTCGATGCGGTCGCCGCGAATCGTGTTGCGTCCGACTGTCGGCGAACGGTCTGTGCGATTGTTTCCGTCGTTGTTAAGGTCAGCGCCGAGAACTTCATTGAGGGGCAAATTGGAACTGACCTGAACGATCCCAGCCAATTCCCATCCATGCAGGAAGAAACGACCCGCTCCATTCAATCCCTTGGCGTAATCCAGCGACCACACGCCGTTAAGCACGAAACGATGGGGAATGTCTGCTCCGCCCACGCCTCGATCGTCGCTGAGCAGAAAGGTCTGCTGAGCCTGCTTGGCATCGTCGCCGCCGCCGACCACGACGGAGGTTTGATCGGGGGTGTTATCAATCACTTTCGACCAGGTGTAAGAAGCGTCAACCGAGAAGTTTCTGGAAAAGCGTTTCTTCATCGTCAACGCCAGCGCGTTGTAAGTCGAATCAGCCGAGCCTTCAAACTGGCTGATGCGACCGAACCCTGTGATTGGCCGAGCGGGTGAAGTCGTTCCCGGATGGCGCAGGTAACCGAGCGTCGCTCCGCCTTGAATCGGAATCGTCGCCGCCACTGGCGCTTGCAGGTTCAAATCGCGCGTCCGCGATAGGTTCGTTCCCCTGACGTACAGATAAGTCGCGCCGACGGCGACATCGCGGGTCAAACCGTATTCGATGCCCAGATTGCCCTGTTGCGTGTACGGCTGTTGGTAGTTTTTGTCGAAGATGAAGATGTCCGGCACGGCCAGCGTTCCGCCCAAAGCGCGAATCGCGTCCAGGTTGGCGAAACGGTTCGGGTAAACGAACGGCAATAACACGTTGCTCAGCGTGACGCCTATGACGTTGACGCCGTTGTTTGAATGCGCTGTTCCGAGCGCGATTGCCGGAGTTCTTCCGTAAAACAATCCGTAAGCTGCGCGGACGACCAGACGCTCTTTGGGATTCCAGGCCAGTCCGACGCGCGGCGCGATGTTGTTGTAATCGTCATGGAATTGCTGTGTACTGATTCCTGCCGCCGCCAGCGTAGCGCTGGGGTTGAAAGTCGGCGGACGCTTCATCAATTGCACGTCGTAACGAACTCCCAGGTTGACGGTCAGTTTGTTGTGAGCGCGCCAGTCGTCCTGCACGAAAAATCCGTATTCGTTGAAATTCGGTTGTGTCAGCGGGCCGCTAGTTCCGTCGCCGGCAAATGATTGTTGATAACGAGTCACTCGGCGATAACCTGAACTGGTCGGGTCAAGATGGTTGGCGAATTCGGCGTAACCGTTGGTGCTTTGGAAAAAGTAACGCCCGCCGAAATTGCCGGGGAAGAAGTTTTCGATCTTTTCGATGATGAAATCAACTCCGCCTTTCAGGCTGTGTTTGCCCGCGAAGTAAGAGACGTTGTCAATGAACTGATATTTGTCTTCGTTGGTATAACGCGGACTGAAGCTGTTGCGCCCGATGACCAGAACCGTCGAACCGCCCTGCGAAATGTTGCCTTCGGCGTTGTCGGTGTTGGCTTGTCCGGGTTCGTTGTCGAAAGCGACTTGCGCGCGGAATTCATTCAGCAATCGCGGCGTGAATGAAGTGTTCAACTGAACGGTGTACGAATTGGTCGTCACGTTGCTGTTGCCGCTATGTTCCTGTGCGCTTTGCGCGCCGCTGTTTTCCAGATTGCGGCCTTTGAATCGCTGGCCGTTGTAACGGAAGCTGAGCCGGTTTGCTTCGTCCACCTGCCAATCGAATTTGCCCAGGTAAACGTCCTGATTGAAACCGGTGGTGTAATTCTGAATAAAAGGCGTCAGCAGTTGCAGGCCTTTTTGCGAAGCGGCATCGGTCGGCGCGGCTTGTCCCAGCGCCATGGTGACGGGACGAGTGTTGCGTTGTCCGTCGTAATTGAAGAAGAAGAAAGCGCGATCCCTTTTAACCGGTCCGCCGATGTTGCCGCCGAACTGGTGGAAGTGATACGGCTCTTTCAGGGGAACCAGACCGTTGCGCGCGGTCAGAAAGTTCGGGCGTTTGGCGTTCAGCGAAGCGTCGCGGAAAAACTCGAAACCGGTTCCGTGAAAATCGTTCGTGCCTGATTTGGTGATGACGTTGATCGTTCCGCCCGCCGCGTGGCCGAATTCGGCTGAAAAGCTGTTGGTGTTGACCTGGAATTCCTGAACGGCGTCCTGGCTGAATTGATACGGCGCACGTCCCGATCCTGTGCGTCCCAAAGCCTGCCCAAAGAAGTTGTTGTTGTTATCAACGCCGTCAATTTGCAAGCTGTTGAAAGTTCCGCGCTGTCCGCCGAACGACAGATCGCCCAATCGCGGATCGCGGACGACGCCAGCCGTCAGCGTGACGAAATCCAGAAAGTTGCGCCCGTTGACCGGCAATGATCGAACCTGCTGTTCGCCGACCGAACCGGCGACATTCGTTCGCGTGGTTTCGACGACCGGAGCGGCGTCGGTGATGGTGATGGTTTCGCTGACGTTGACGCGCAGGCTCAAATCCAGATTCAGTTTCTGGCCGACGGTCAGCGTCACGTTGCCGTATTTGTTTTCGGCAAAACCCGTCGCCGAAGCCGACAAGGCATAAGTGCCGGGCAGCAAAGCGGCCAGACGATAAATGCCGCTGCCGTCGGTGATGATTTCGCGCGTGAAGCCTGTGTCAACGTTGCGCGCTGTGACTTTGGCGCCGACTACGACCGCGTTATTCGGATCGGTGATGACGCCTTCGATGGTTGCCGTCGCCGCCTGTTGACCAAATGCGGTGACAACGGAAACGAGCGTCAGCAACAGGGTCAGGAACAAAGATGTCACTTTGTTCTCGGTGTGGTTGCTCGGATTCATTTGGAACTTCTCCTTGCTTGATTGCCAAAAGGCAGGTTGATGCTGGTCAATGGTCGAGCGAACGACTCGCCATTGATGTTTGATTTGCAGAGGAAACAACCAGCAAAGCCGGAATCTAATCAATCGGGTATTTATTGAAATAATGTAGCTTTAGTTGAAGTAGGCGCGATGCTACTGCAAGACGGGATGATTGGCAAACGCGAAATTCGGGCGAAATAATCCGTCTGAAAAGACTCTGGCCGAGTCTAACAGCCTGCGCTTTTTACGACTTTTGCCACGCGAAAGTGCGGCTTAAATCCTGCTTGACGTGAATACAAGAGCCGGATAGATTGGCGGTCGAATCTCATATCACCGCCCCCTTATACCCAGAGATTGAAACATTGCCTTGAAATTCGCGGGCGGCAGTTTGACTGCTCTTCATTATCCGCGAATGACAGATGATCCCGACTTCATTTAGGAGATGACCATGAAGATGATTCCAACACCAATTCGCTCGAATGCGCGCGTATTGCTTTTCGCTGTAGTGTTGCTGGCTGCTGTCAGCTTCGGTTTGGCGCGATTGAGCGATCAGACATTCATTGACACGGTTTCTGCGCAAAACACCGTTTCCGTCGTCAATGCCGCCAGCTTCGCGACCGACAAAGTGGTTTCACCGAGTACCATAGTTGCCGCTTTTGGCACATTCGTCACGCAGAACAATGGTGTTTTCGTAGCCAGTTCATTGCCATTGCCGACGACGCTTGGCGGCGTGCGCGTTACGATTGCCAACACTGATTGCAGATTGTTTTTCGTCGCTCCGGGGCAGATCAACTTTCTGATTCCTCCGAATGTTGCTGATGGAAACACCGTGGCAGTGACTGTAACCAATTCAAATAACACGGTCGTCAACGGAACTTTCACTGTTGTCCGCAGCGCGCCGGGCATCTTTTCGGCCAGAGCCACCGGCCAGGGATCCGCCGCCGCTCAGACGACCACCGACGGAGTGGTTCTGACCAACACATACAATCCAGACGGTACCGAAAGAGAAGTCAGCGCCGGTACGGTGGCTCAACCGAATGTTTTAGTGCTTTATGTGACCGGAGTTCGCAACACTCCTGCGGCAAATCCGACGGATGCCAACGGCGTTGCCGAAGCCGTGACGGTTACGATTCAGGGAGTTCCGACGACAGTTTTATACGCCGGACCTGCGCCGGGATTTGAAGGTCTGGATCAGATCAACTGCATCATCCCGCCGGAATTATCCGGGCTGGGATTGGTCAACGTCCGCGTCCGCGCCAACGGTCGCGACTCGAACAGCGTAACGATAAGAATCGGCGGGGTGATTCCGGAAGTCCGGGCCTCGCCAATAACTTTCGGACAGACGATCAACGGAGCGTTGACCGTCACCGATCAGGTGCAAGCCGGTAATGCAGGCAACACTTTCTTCTTCGACGCTTACACTTTTGAAACCACGTCGGCCAATACCACCATCGCCATTGATATGCGATCGAGCGATATGGACACGGCTGTGTTGCTTTACCGCATCAACGGCTCGAACCTGGACCTGATTGCGGCTGACGACCAATCGGGTAATTACGGCAGCCAGCCAACCGCCAACAACAACAATGCGCTGTTGATGACCGTGCTTCAAACGCCGGGCAGGTACGCCATTTTTGCCACCACCTCCGATCTCGATCCGAATGGGATTGGCAATTACTCGCTCAAACTGGTCAACAATGTGGCCACGCCGATTGCTTACGGCCAAACCCTGAACGGCGCTTTCACGAATGCGGACTTGCAGACTTCTGCCGGAACGTTTTTGGATTTGTATTGGTTCAACGGCGTGCAGGGCGACAACGCGCGAATGAACATGAATTCCTCTGTCCTTAACTCGTTTCTGTTGTTTCATGCCAACACAGGCGACCCTCGGCTTGCTTTGGACGATAACGGCGGTGGTGGCAACAATGCACAAATCACATTCCGCTTATCGAACA
The DNA here is from genome assembly GCA_964426025.1 of uncultured Heliomicrobium sp. Taxonomy (GTDB): domain Bacteria; phylum Acidobacteriota; class Blastocatellia; order RBC074; family RBC074; genus RBC074. The sequence continues at coordinate 6,793 of CAYRQB010000187.1, read as the reverse complement.
GCGGTATTTTCATCATCATTTGCACTCCGCTTGATCCGAACGTCACCGGAGATTATTCGGTGCAATTGACCAAGCTTGCCGGTTTGGGAGACGAAACGAACTTTGCCTGGGATCAGTTCTTCAAACTTCCGGAACGTTCGATTCCGGAAACTCGCGCGGGATTGATTGATCCGGGCAAACCCAGCATCGAGCGAATGGGCACTCGCCGCATCATCAGATAACAGGCGACTTTATTCGATTCGCCAGCGCAGGCAGGGCAGGAAAGCGATGAGCTTTTCTCCCTGCCTTGTTTTTTAACGGCTTTCATTCGATGATCACGGCGTTTTCCCAAGCTTCACAATTCGGAGTCTGCAAAATGTTTTCAATCGTCAAGCCGAGCAGCCGGGCAGTTTCGTTTTTATTGCTGGCTGTTCTGGCCGTCAATCTGGCTGGCGGATTGTTTGCGGAAATCGCTGCGCATCCGTTAGGCAATTTCACCATCAACCATTTCGCGCGAATCGAAACCGGCAACGACCGGGCGAAGATTCGTTACGTGGTTGATCTGGCTGAAATCCCCACTTTTCAGGAAGCTCAAACCGCCGACGCCAATCAAAACGGTTCGTTGTCGCAAGCCGAACTCGACGCATATCTTGATCGCGTGACGCAAACTTATCTGGCCGGATTGAAGCTGACGGCTGATGGCTCGCCGGTTGAATTGAAGCTGCAAGACAAACGCATTGAGCAAGCGGAGGGCGCAGCCGGATTGATGACGATGCGTCTGGTTTTTGAACTGACCGGCGAATGGGCGGCAATCGCAACCCGATTGCGATTTGAAAACACGAACCTGCCAGAACGCGCCGGATGGCGGGAAATCATCATTGCGCCAATCGGCGGCGTTACGGTTTTCGACAGCACGGCTTTCGGCAACGGCCTGTCTGACGAATTGCGAGCCTATCCCGAAGAAATGCTGATGGCTCCGCTGAACGAACGCTTGGCGGAATGGAGCGTCACGCTCGGCGCTGTTCCCGCCAACGCAAAGCCGTTGACGCTTCGCGACGGCAAGCCGGTTGTCGCTGTTCGCGATAGTTTCGCCGAATTGATTTCAGCGCCGAATCTGACGCCGACGGTCATCCTGCTCGGTTTGTTGTTCGCTTTCGTGTTGGGCGGAGCGCATGCCATGTCGCCCGGACACGGCAAGACAGTGGTTGGAGCTTATCTGGTTGGTTCGCGCGGAACGGTCAAACACGCAGCGTTTCTGGGCGCGACGGTGACGATCACTCATACCCTAGGCGTTTTCGCGCTCGGTTTGATTACGCTCTTCGCGTCGCAATACATACTGCCTGAAAAACTTTATCCGGTTCTCAGCTTCATATCCGGCGCACTGGTCGTCATCATCGGAGCCAGCATGTTCAGCAAACGGCTGGGAGCTTTGACCGGCATCAACTCGCACCTTCAGGATCATCATCACGATCACCAACATCATCACGACGACGGTCAAGCTGAAAATCCGCACTCAGCAATTCGCAATCAGCATTCGCATTTGCCGCCGGACGAAATCACCTGGCGAAGCCTGTTGGCGCTTGGGGTTTCAGGCGGAATCATGCCTTGTCCGTCGGCGCTGGTGTTGATGCTCGGGGCAATCTCGCTCAATCGTGTCGGTTACGGTTTGGTCTTGATTCTGGCTTTCAGTCTGGGACTGGCTGGTGTGTTGACGGCTGTCGGCCTGGCATTTGTTTACGGAGGGAAATTGATCAATCGAATTCCGAAGGCTGGCGGTTTGATGCGTGTTCTGCCGGTGGCGAGCGCGCTGGTCATCACTTTGCTTGGCGCAGGGATCTGTTATCAGGCTTTGCAGCAGGCGGGAATCAACCTGTCCGAAATGTGGAGCGCCGAACTGGAAGAAGCCAAATCGGTTTCGGCAATGGCGATTCTTGGGCTGGGTTTGGTGATCGGATTGCGCCACGCGCTGGACACCGATCATCTGGCCGCCGTCTCAACCATTGTCAGCGAACGAAAGAGCTTGTTCAGTTCATTGCTGATCGGCGGATTGTGGGGATTGGGGCATACCGTTTCGCTGCTGATCGCCGGAATCGCCGTCATTTTTCTGAACCTGAACATACAAAAATACGAAAAGCCTCTGGAATTCTGCGTCGCTTTGATGCTGATCGGTTTGGGGACAAACGTGCTGATCAAGCTGGCGCGCGGCGGCAAGATTCATTTCCACGAACACCAACACGGCGGTCATCGCCACGTTCACCCGCACATTCACGACGGCAAACCCGAGCCGGAACCGCACACTCATCATGGATTCAAACTCGGTCTGCGTCCGCTGGTGATTGGAATGATTCACGGTTTGGCCGGAAGCGCCGCATTGATGCTGGCTGTGCTGGCGACGATCAAATCAACCGTCCTGGCTTTTAGCTACATCGCCATTTTCGGCATCGGCTCAATCGGCGGAATGATGATCATGAGTCTGGTTTTGAGTCTGCCGCTGCATCTGACAGCGGCGTCCTTCGCCAGAACAAACCTGGCGGTTCGCGCACTGGCTGGCGTATTCAGTCTGGGCTTCGGATTGTTTATGGTTTACGAGATTGGATTTGTCGAAGGGCTGTTTCGATGAACAGCCCTGACCTCGTGCTTCAATTTTTCCGACCGTCTGAAAGCAGTCGGCTTTACAGCCATCAGTATTTCGGCATATTCGGATCAACCTGATCCGACCAAGCCAGAATGCCGCCCTTCAGGTTTCTGATCTTCGTGAAGCCTGCTTCTTTCAACACGCCGTAAGCTTTGGCGCTGCGTCCTCCCATTTTGCAATGGACGACGATTTCGTCGTCGGCGTTCAGTTCGCCGACGCGCGAAGGGAATTCGCCGAGCGGAATCAGCTTCGAGCCGTAAGTTTCTAAATTGGCGATTTGCCATTCGTGCGGTTCGCGCACGTCAATGATCGTGATTTTGCGACCGCCATCTAGTTCGGCCTTGAGTTGCGCCGGAGTAACTTCCCAATCGGAAACTGCTTCGACTTTCGGAGCAGGTTCCGGCGGAGTGATGCCGCAGAAAGCGTCGTAATCAATCAACTCTTTGATCGTTGGATTTTCTCCGCACAGCGGGCATTCGGGATTGCGGCGAAGCTTCAGTTCGCGGAACTTCATTTTCAAAGCGTCGAACAACAGCAAACGTCCGATCAGCGGTTCGCCTTCGCCGATGATCAGTTTGATCGCTTCCGTCGCCTGAATGATTCCAATGATGCCGGGCAGAATTCCCAGCACGCCGCCTTCAGCGCACGAAGGAACCAAACCCGGCGGAGGCGGTTCGGGATACAAGCAACGATAGCAAGGCCCGCCGCCGCCCGGATAAAAGACCGAAGCCTGACCGTCAAAACGAAAGATAGAACCGTAAACGTTGGGTTTGCCCAGCAACACGCTGGCGTCGTTGGCCAAATAGCGCGTCTGGAAGTTATCCGTTCCGTCAATGACTATGTCGTAAGGTCGGATGATGTCGAGCGCATTTTCCGAACGCAGCGCCGTTTCGTAAGTGTCAATCTGAACGTGAGGATTGACATCGCTGAGGCGATCTTTGGCGGATTGAATTTTCGGACGACCGACATCTTTGGTTCCGTGAACGATCTGGCGTTGCAGATTGCTGTGATCAACAACGTCAAAATCCACCAATCCCAATCGGCCAACGCCAGCCGCTGCCAGATACAACCCAAGCGGCGAACCCAGCCCGCCGGTTCCGATCAACAGAATGCTGGCGGCTTTCAGTTTGCGCTGACCTTCCATGCCGACTTCGGGCATTATCAGGTGACGGCTGTAACGCGCAATTTCATCTTTGGTCAGGTCGGGCAGGGAACCGGCGGCGCGAGCTTCTTCGACTCCAACTCCGCCCGCGATTGCGGGAATGATGCTGACATCATCGGTTTCTTTGACCGGAGTGTTTTCGTTTTGCAGCCCGCGAATGTCTTCATCGTTGACGAAGACGTTGACGAAACTTCTCAGCTTGCCGTTGTCACCGAACAAGTGCTTTTTCAAATCCGGATGTTGCGCGGTCAAACTGGCCAGGACTTCGCCTGCGGTTGCTCCCTGAACTTCGACTGCCGCCGTGTTGCCAGCGTATTGGCGCAACGCAGTCGGAATTACGATCTTCGGCATTTCAATTTTCTCCTCTTTGTTCGCCCACGAAGTAACACGAAGGTTCACGAAGAAAAGCAGACAGGATTTTCAGGATTTTTCAGGACTTGTTTTGATTCAGTTGGTATCAGCTCGGGTAAATCCCATCATGTTTAATCCTGTGAATCCTGTCAAAAAATCTTCGTGTCATCTTCGTGTTACTTCGTGGATGAAGTGTTTGGTTTTCAAAGTTGAATAATCTCTTCTTCGTCGAACTGCGAACGGTCTTCGCGCACAGTCCAGGCGCGGACTTCTTCGGCTTTGCCGTCGCGCACGGAAACGATCAAATACGACCATTCGATGAACGGCGCATGTTCCAGATCAAAGCCCGAAGGCACAGCCGGATGATTCGGATGCGAATGGTAATAACCCCACACGCCCAAATCGCGTTTCGCCGCTTCGCGTTCGGCTTTGGAGTAATCCAGCGGACTGATTTCCACGCGGTTGTGGCGTGAATCTTTGCGGATGTTTTCCAACGGCAAAACTTCGCTGATGACGCGCGTGCCGTTTTCAATTACGCCCAACAACAAGCCGCCGCACTCTTCTGGAAACGTTCGTTCGCCATGTTCGCGGATTGTATTCAGATGATCTGTTGTAAGTTTTACGCTCATTCTTCCGTCCAGAATTTATCGCTCAAATATCGGCTGCCGCCGTCGCACAGGATTGTAACGATGACGCCACTTTCAATCTGTGAGGCAACTTTCAATGCGGCGACGATGTTGGCCGCAGCCGAAACGCCTACGAACCATCCTTCGCGCCGAGCCAGTTGGCGAACCATGGCGTGCGCGTCTTCGGTCATTACTTCCAATTCTTCATCGGCCAGCGAAGCATCGTAAATGCCGGGCACAATGGCGGTCGGCATGTGCTTCATGCCTTCCAGACCGTGATAAGGCGAATCGGGTTGCATGGAAATCAACCGAACCGATGGTTTCAATTCGCGCAAGCGGCGGCTGACTCCGACAAAAGTTCCGCTGGTTCCCAAACCCGCGACGAAATGAGTAACGCGTCCGTGAGTCTGTTCGTAAATTTCAACGCCCGTCGTTTCGTAATGCGATTGCCAGTTCGCCGGGTTGTTGTATTGATCAAGGTAAAAGTACTTTTCTGGTTGTTCGGCGACGCAGCGACGGACTTCGATGATTGCGCCGTCTGTTCCGGCCATCGGATCGGTCAGGACAACATGCGCGCCGTAAGCCTGCAAAATGCGTTTTCGTTCGGCGCTGGCGTTTTGCGGCAAACACAATTCGACTTTGTAACCGAGCGCTGCGCCGAGCATTGCATAAGCGATGCCCGTATTGCCGCTGGTGGCGTCAATCAGAGTTTTATCGCGCGTCAGCAAGCCTGAGCTTTCAGCTTCGCGGATCATTTTCAGCGCCGGACGATCTTTGACCGAACCTCCCGGATTCGCCCACTCAGCTTTAGCATAAATTTCAACCTCTGGATTTGGATTGAGATTATTCAGCCTGAGAAGTGGGGTATTACCGATGAGTTCAGGCAAAGAGGACGCGCCGACACCGACAACAGCAATGGCGCTTTTGGTAGGCATAACAACAACAATTGAACAGATAACTTGGCATCAATGTGACAGATTCATTCAGGACAGGGTTAACAGGATTATCCAGGATGAAGCGAGCAATTGGCGTAATTACCATCCTGAAAATCCTGTTAATCCTGTCTCAAAAACATGGAGCTTATTTGCCCGGTTGTGGAACCACGCGTAAATAAGGTTTGACCGTTTTCCATCCGCCGGGGAATTTTTCTTTAGCTTGTTCGTCCGAAACCGCCGGAACGATGATGCAATCCTCGCCGTTTTTCCAATTGACCGGCGTAGCGACGCTGTACTTGGCGGTCAATTGAATTGAATCAATCACCCGCAGCACTTCGTCAAAGTTCCGCCCTGTGCTCATCGGGTAAACAATCACCAGTTTGATTTTTTTGTCCGGCCCGATAACGAAAACGTTTCGCACAGTCATATTGTCTGCCGCCGTTCGCTTCTCGGATGTCCCCTCGACTGCGGCTGGCAGCATGTCGTAAAGCTTCGAAACCTTCAGGTCGGTATCGCCAATCATCGGGTAATTTGGGGCGTTACCGGTGGCGTCTTTGATGTCTTCTGACCAACGTTTGTGATTATCAACCGGGTCAACGCTCAACCCGATGATCTTCACATTGCGTTTGTCGAATTCCGGCTTGAGGCTCGCCATATAGCCGAGTTCAGTGGTGCAGACAGGGGTAAAATCTTTGGGGTGCGAAAAAAGCACGCCCCAGCTATCGCCAAGCCACTCGTGGAATTTGATTGTTCCTTCAGTGGTTTGTGCTGTGAAATCTGGCGCGGTATCGCCTAACCGAATAGACATAATCTTTCTCCTTCTTATGCAGAGTTTAGTTGATGGTAGAACAGAGAAAACCGGATTGTTACCGGCAACAACAAGAGCAGGTATGTGTGCAGAGCTGAAAAAAAAGTGTCTGATGTAAATGAATCATAACGATGTGCCGAATCATAATCTCGTAAATCTTTTTGTCAAGACCATAAATTTTTCTTTGGGTTTGCTTGACAGATTTTTTGTCTTCGGTGTATTGTCCGCCACGTCAAATTGCATCGTGGTGATTTAAGGCAAATTGCTCCACGTTAAAAAAAGCGCTAAACGGCCCGA
>CAYRQB010000186.1:6308-11995 GCA_964426025.1 uncultured Heliomicrobium sp. | reverse complement strand
GCAATGCCCGGCGAATTCTTCCCAGCAAAGAGCGCGCTTCGTCCAAAGTGTAATTGCCTATGTTCGAGCCTAAGAACAATGCCAGCAGAGTTTCTCCGTCGCGCCGCGTGATCGAATCCAGTCCGCGCGTGTAATCGCCCACGTGAGCGGTGACAAACAGGTTTTCGTATTCGCCCAGCAGCTTTTCCGCGCTCTGGCGCAGAATCGAATCCGAAATATCCATCGGTTGGTAATGCAATTCCGTTTGCCGAGCCAGAATCGCTTCGATCAGCAGGCGGGTTTTGGCCGAACTGCCGCTGCCCAATTCGACAAGTCCGACTGGTGTTGGCGATTGAGAAATAATCTGGTCGGCGTAAGCTTCGAAAATTTCCGATTCGGCGCGCGTCAGGTAGTATTCCGGCAGCAGGCAGATCGCTTCGAACAGTTGCGAACCGAGCGCATCGTAAAAATATTTCGGTGGAAGCTTTTTGGGTTGGGCGGTCAAACCTGCGCGAACGTCGTCGGCGAAAATGTCAGCAGAGAATTGATGATGATTGTCTTGTGAAGTTTCAATTGAAGATTGGTGAATTTCCAAACGCGAGAGCAAAGCTTGATTCATTAAGTCGGTCATGGCGTCCTTCTTCATTTGGTAGTTCTTCAGATTTTCAGTTTGAGGGTTGATTGAAGTCGAAACGGCTTTGCAAGCTTCGCACATTCCGGCGACATTCGCCAAAAAAGATCGCAGATGAAACAGAAGAGCAAAGAGAGATTGGACAAGCTGTTGGTCGAACGCGGATTGGTTGAAACACGCGCCAAAGCGCAATCGCTGATTCTGGCCGGACAGGTTTTCAGCAATCAGCAGCGGCTGGAAAAAGCCGGTCAATTGGTTGCGGTTGACGCTCCGATTTCGATCAAAGAGCCGATGCCGTTTGTCGGTCGCGGCGGATTCAAACTGGCGGCGGCGCTGGATCATTTTCAGATCGAAGCCGGCGGAAAAATCTGTCTGGATGTCGGAGCTTCGACCGGAGGTTTCACCGATTGTCTGTTGCAACGCGGCGCTCGGCGCGTCGTCGCCATTGATGTCGGTCACGGCCAACTGGATTGGAAGCTGCGACAGGACGAGCGCGTCGAAGTCCGCGAAAACGTCAATGCTCGTTATCTGCAACCGGAAGATTTCAACGAACAATTCGACATCGCAGTCGCAGATGTTTCTTTCATCTCGCTGACGAAGATTCTGCCTGTTCTGCCTCCATTGCTTCGCTCGTCGTCTGTGGTTATCACCTTGATCAAACCGCAATTCGAAGTCGGACGCGATGAAGTTGGCAAAGGTGGAATCGTCCGCGATGAAGCGGCGCAATTAAGAGTGGTCGAAGAGATCATAGGCTTTGCGGCTTCAATCGGCTTGCATTCGCGCGGAGTGATTGATTCGCCGATTCTGGGAGCGGACGGCAACCGCGAATTTCTGGCTTGTTTTGAAGCTGGGAGCGCAGGCGTCCCGCCTGCTTCTGAAAAAGTCGCGCAGCCTCCTTATTGAAAATTTCGGATGCTTCGCGCTTCTTTTACAGCAGGCGGGACGCCTGCTTATCCGTATTATTTCCTGGTCAGATTGATTTGTTCGCGATGGCTGATTTTGCCCGGTTGATTCCCGTCGGCTTTTCTGGCTTCGACGCGCAATTTGACGCTGCCGCGTTTGGCTTCGACAGGTTCGACGCCCAGAAAGTATGACGCCTGAATTCTTTTCAGAAGATTTTCCAGCGAAGACGGAACATCGTTGCTGGTTCGGCTGAACAGCGCCGCGCCGCCCGAAGCCGATGCGATTCGTTCAAGCCCGCTTTGATAGGCCAGATTCAAAGAGTCGGTGCGATATTCCAGGTGCAGAATGAAAATCGGAACAGTGAACCGACTCAGCGATTCGGTCATGCGGCTCATGCGTTCCTGAATCGCGCGGTCTGAAAAACGTCGGCTCAAGTCGCCCGAATCGCTGGAATTGACCACCGGGTTCAGGTAATCGGCGCGGTAATTGGCGACGCCGCTGTCTGTCACGTAAAGCACGCACAATCGCACGTTGGCTTTTTGCATCATTACGGCTGCCAGTTTTGAAACAGGCTCCAGCGTATCCATCAAACCGGCCTTGCCGCTGACCTGAACGGATTTGATTTTTTCCGTCAGCAGATTGCGGTCGGCTGTCGGTTCCTGAAGCACTGACAAACTGTCTTGCGCACGCATCAGACCGACCCATTGATTCGGCTTCAGCTTTTTGATTGCCTCGACCAGCGCTGCGCGCGCCTGGTCCACACGAGCCAGATCAGCGACGGTGTCAAAAATTACCAACAGGATCAGAGGGCTGCGCGGACTCTGAAAACTTTTCAGGGCTGATTCACGGTCGTCAATGAAAACCTTGAATGCCTGCCGATTGCCGTCCAACCAGAATTGGCCGCCATCTTCTTCGACCCAGACGGGAATTTTCAACAGCCCCTTCGATTCAGGTTCGGATTTTTCTTTTTGCGAACGGGCGTTGGTGACAGCCGCCAGCATCAGCGTCGCCGCCAGCAAAGATTGCAGAATTCGTCTCATCATTTTGCAGATCAAAACAGGATTCGCATTCCCAATTGCATGACGCGTCCGCCGGTCGAACCGATGATTTTTCCGGCGTTCAGGTTCGGACTGGAATCGGGGCCGATGCGCGTGTCGGGTTCGTTCAGGTTGGCGTGGTTCGGAAAGTTGAATGCTTCGGTGACGAATTCCAGCGAAGTGTCAGCCGTCACGTCGAAGCGTTTGGTCAGCGACAAATGGTGAAGCTGATAACCCGGTTCGCGCAATTGCGGATGCGTGCGCGGCCCGTTGCCGAGCGTGAAATCATCCGGCTGAGCGAATGCCGCAGGATTGAACCATTGCTCCGGTGTTTGTTTTTCCGGTTTGAGATCAACGCCCGGCACGATGTTGACGCGCAAATTGCCGACGACTCCGCCTGTGCGGTTGAACAGCGGGTACAGGATCAAAGGAGATCCGCCACGCATGCTCGATAATCCGCTCAGACTCCATCCGCCAAGCGTTTGAGCGAAGATTCCGCTTTCGTTGAAGAACTTCCTGCCTTTGCCGAACGGCAGTTCGTAAGTGTAACTGACCGACATCGAATGCGTGACATCAGAAGTCGAAAGCGACCATTCCAATTGCCGATTGTCCGGGTCCTGAGGCATGCCGGACGAATAATTGTCCATCACTTTGGACAGCCGGTAAGTAACGCGGCCAAACAAACCGCCGGACAATCGCTGATCCAAGGTCGCCGTCATCGAATGACCTTCGACATCTCCGCCCGGAAACAGGCCGCCCATATCGAAGCTTCGAAACTGCGGGTAAGGGCGAAGCGAATTGCGGAAAGCTTCTTCGTAAAGCTGGTCGCGGTATTTCAGATTCTCCACCGGAACCAGATTCAATCGAGCAAAATTGTCAACGAATTGATGAGTGCCTCGCCAACCGGAGTAACGAACATCCAGCGCCAATGATCGCGGCAATTCGCGTTGAATTCCCAAACTCCATTGCTGATTTGCCGGCAACTGGCCGGAACGATCAATGTAATCAGGTTCGATGCCGTTGACCGCCGTCGGATCAAGATGCGGCGGTTGAGGGAAGTTCAACGGCATTCCATCGCTGAGCAGAAAAGCCGGTTGCAATTGATCGTTCGGCGAAACGAAGACAGGCGTTGCGTTGAATCCCTGCGTGCCGAAATGGCGTCCGTAAAGCGGATAATCTTCATAACTCAAACTGTAATTCACTCTGATCACGGTTCGCCGGTCGTTCCACGGATTGATGGAAAGCCCCAGGCTCGGTTCCAATCGCAAGGTCACAGGTTGCAGGCCTCTGCCGATTCCGTCGCGAGCGGCGAAGATCAATGCGCCGGGTTTGCCGTTTGCGGGATTTGTGTGATCCAGCGAAACAGTTGATTGACGGTTGTATTTTTCAACGCGCGGAGTCGCGATTTCAAAACTCAAGCTTCCCGAAAGAGTCAATCCCGAACGCGCGCGCCACTGATCGCTGGCATTGAAGTCGAAAAAGTTTTTGCTGTAATACGACGGATGCAAAACGATTCCTTCTTCGGCGCGCGTCACCATTCCCAGCAGAAAACCAGCGAAGGCGCTGCCGGTGTTTCTGACGCCGGGCAATCCGGTCAGCGCGTTGTTGAATGAAAACAATCCTGAAGGATAAGACGGGCTGAAAGAATTGACGAAGCTGCGACGCCCGAGCGCGGAAAATTGCAGCGTGTGCGAATTGCGCGTGATCGAAACCGAAGCCGAGCCGTTGTGATAATAGCTGCGGTCGCGAAAGATCGCCGTCGAAGGCCCAATTGAAAGATAGCCATTGCCGAAACTGAATCGCGGGAAGTAGCCGGAAAACAGTCCGTTCAATCCCAGTTGTTGCGGGTAATTCTGATTTTCGTCCTGCTCAAAGGAAGTCGTCGCGCTGTAAGCCGCCGAAGCGCGAAACGACCAGACTATGCGCGGCGAAGCTGTGTAAACATCCTGAAAGCTGAAACTGCCGTTTTCGTAATTGTAACTGGGTGAGCCGGAATTGGCTGGGCCGGGGAAAAATTCCGGCGACTTCCTTACTCCTTGCGAAAAATTGAAGCTGAATCCCAACTGATTCTTTTCCGTCAATCGGTGATCAAGTTTGGCGATTGCGCCGTCGGCCAGATTTTCAAACGGCGAATTGATCCAGTAATTGTTTCGCAAAAACGGTCCGACGTTGATGTTCGATCGCGGGTAAAGCGCGACAGCCGCTTGCGCCACCGGATCAATTCGGTTGACCGGAATAATGTTGTTCGGAAATTGATCGCGCAGATATTGCAGGTTGGTGGCAGAAATCGGTTGCGACGGATCGTAATTCGGATTCGGCCTGGTCGTCAGCGGATCGTAAATCGGAATCGGTTGACCTGCGCTGTCCACCAGATCGGAAAAATCTCCGAGCCGTTGTTTGTCGGTGGCGACGGTGAACAGAGAGCTTCGCGCAATGCGCTCGCGCGTGGCTTCAAAATTGACGGAGAAAAATGTTCGCCCTCGACCGTCGTAAATTTTGGGAAACAGAACCGGGCCGCTGACGCTGAAACCATATTGATTTCGCCGCAGCAGAGATTTCGTTCCGCCGCGCTGGCGGACTTCGTGCGGAACGGCGTCGAACAAATCGTTGCGCAGATATTCGTAAATGCGTCCGCTCAGGCTGTTCTGTTTGCCCGTCGGTCTGGCCTTGCCCTCAGAGCCGCTCAAACCTTTCATTTGAATTCGGAATTCGGTCAAAGCCTTTTGCAACTCGCCGGTTTGAGTTGCCGGCGTCGGCGATGGAGCCGGAGCGGTTGATGAATCAGAAGCCGTAGTCGTTGCAGGCGAATTTTGTCCGTTTGCCTGCGCCGTCAAAAACACTGCGACGACAAACGCTCCTTTCAAAATCAAACCTGCAACTGATGACTTCGTATGAATATGGCGGTTGTAAAAGTGATTATCCAATTTCATTTGAGATAAAGGTTCGTTTGAATGTTTATCAACAAATCTTCTGCGGTTTGTCCGCACTCCAATGATTACACAACCCCAGACCATGGGGTTACAAAATTTTGCCTCATGGTAAAACCATCGGCAAATTTCCGTCCGTTAAATTCCGGTAAGTTGTTCGGCAAATGCCGTCATCATCTTGTCACTATTTGACGTGAGCATTATGCTTGC
>CAYRQB010000186.1:0-6208 GCA_964426025.1 uncultured Heliomicrobium sp. | reverse complement strand
GGCGTCGGCTTGCCCTTGGGCTTTGTCTTGTTTTTGCGCTTTCAAACATTTTATTACCGGCTTCGGCTCAGCAACAAAGACGCCGCGCGTCAAATGCTGCGGCGAATAAAAAAGTTCGCCTGGTTGTCGGCATAGTCATTGATCAGTTCCGCGCCGATTACCTGACACGGTTTGAAGATCAGTTCGGCGAAGGCGGATTCAAACGATTGACCTCGGGCGGAGCGAATTTCACCAATGCCAATTACATTCACGTGCCGACTTACACGGCGTGCGGCCATTCGACCTTTATGAGCGGGGCCACGCCTTCGATGAACGGCATCATCGGCAATGAATGGTACGACCGCGAAACCGCTCGTCGGGTGACCAGCGTCAACGACGGCAAAGTCAAACTGCTGGGCGGCAGAGAAGGCGCAACCGGCATGTCTGCGCATCGTTTGATCGGTTCGACCATCGGCGACGAATTGAAACTGGCCAGCGCCGGTCAATCGAAAGTGATCGGCATTTCTTACAAAGACCGGTCGGCCATTTTGCCGGTGGGCAAACGACCTGATGCCGCTTATTGGTTTGACACCGCCACCGGCAATTTCGTTTCCAGCACTTATTATTTCAATGATCTGCCTGAATGGGTGAAAGCTTTCAACCGCGATCAAAACTGCCGGAAATACTTCGGCCAGAAATGGGAGCGATTGTTGCCGGAATCCGCTTATGCGCGTTCGGCGCCTGATGATGCGCCATACGAAAAATCCTCATTCGGCACGCGCTTTCCGTACACGCTCAACGGCGGCGAAGACAAACCGGGAACCAGATTCATCAATCAATTCGAGGCTTCGCCATTCGCCAACGACCATCTGGTCAATCTGGCCAAAGCCGCCATCGAAAACGAAAAGCTTGGAGCGGACGACATTACCGATTTGCTGACGATCAGTTTTTCGGCCAACGATCTGCTCGGCCACGCATTCGGACCTTACAGCCAGGAAGTTCATGACATGACATTGCGGACAGACCGCACTCTGGCCGAGTTACTTACTTATCTGGATAAAAAGCTGGGCATGGACAATTTGGTCATAGTGTTGACAGCCGATCACGGCGTCGCGCCGGTTCCTGAACAGGTGAAACTATTAGGTTACGGCGGCAGGATAGAACCGAAACAGATCAGCGATTCAATCACCTCCGCGCTCAATCAACGATTCGGCGAAGAAAAATGGATCACCAGTCTGGTTAATGGCAATGTTTATCTGGACGAAGCCGCAATTGAGCGGCGCAAACTGGACGTGGCCGAAGTCGAATCGGTCGCCGGTCAATCGTTGACGAAGCTGGACGGAATTGCCGAAACATTCACGCGCTCGCAGATTCTTTCCGGCAGAATGCCGAAAACTTTGATCGCCGCAAATGTCGCCAACGGATTCCATCCGCAGCGCAACGGCAATCTGGTCGTCATAACCGAGCCCTTCTATTTCATCGGGGAAGCCGTCACCACGACACATGGTTCGCCATACAAATACGACACCCACGTTCCGGTCATCTTTTACGGCGCTGGCGTTGCTTCAGGCAATCACGCTTCAGACAGCAGTCCGGCGGACATCGCGCCAACGCTTTCTGCTTTGTTGAAAATTGAAACTCCCAGCAATTCCGTTGGCCGGATTCTGACCGAAGCGATCAAAGCCAGATAGAAAACATTGGCAGCAGCCATCAATTCTAATGTAACTCGTCTTGACGCTTGAATCAGGCCGCGAATATTATGCGGTCACGTTGCCGAAGGGATTTTTCATAAGCGGATGGCTGAGACCTCACTGATCAATCGGTCGTCGCTGACAATCCAAAGGTTCTTTCCGAAGCCCTGCAAACACCGATTAACCGCTCGTAGTCCCAAAATTACAGCCCCGTCTGAACGCGCTTGCCAGGTCAAAGTGTCTGTCAGATTTTCCGACCCCGACCGATCATAACTTTTCCCCCTGGTTCAAATTCCCTCAATCGAAGAATGAATTTGTTCGAAGCCTGACGCAAAGCCAGCGGTTTGTTTACCGGCGGCGATGCGTCATCGGCTTTGCTTTCCAGTAGTGAGAAATGAGGAGTCGTATCGTGAAAACAGAACTCGACAAAATACTTGGGGTTGAAAATTCTTCTGTAGAAAAAATCGAATCAAAGTCTGATTCGCTCTGTCACACGCGTCGCAGCTTTCTTGGTCGAATCGGCGGCGCGACAGCCGCAACTCTGACCGCTGGCGCAGTCGGATTGCAGCCGTTTTCCGGGACTGAAGCTTTCGCTCAGACTCAGCTTCCGAATGATCGCCAATCGCGCGCTGATCGGGCGGCGCAATTGCGCCAGCGAACCGCTCAATCGCAGCGAAAACAACCGTTGCTGCCTCAACCGAACAACAACGACGAAGACGATTTCCCGAATCGCGTCGGCTGTTATTCAAAAGCTTTGCCGCACGATGATCTCGGCGTGGTCGAACCGAAAGCTTATCAGGCTCTGTTGCAGGCGTTGACGACTTGCGCGCACGAAGATTACGAAATGATTCTGCTGGGCGGCAGCGTCAAGCTGGCCAATCCGCAAGCGGCGATGGCTTTCCAGCTTGAAGGCGGCGACCCGCATCAATTCGCGCTGATCGCTCCGCCGAAATTCAACAGCGTTGAACAAGCCGCCGAGACGGTTGAAGTTTTCTGGCAGGCGTTGACACGCGATGTTCACTTTGCCGAATACGATTCGCATCCGCTGATCAAACAGGCGGCA
This sequence comes from uncultured Heliomicrobium sp., assembly GCA_964426025.1. Lineage (GTDB taxonomy): Bacteria > Acidobacteriota > Blastocatellia > RBC074 > RBC074 > RBC074. The sequence goes on along the minus strand of CAYRQB010000186.1, from coordinate 3,475 downwards.
GATGACCTTTCGCGACTGACAAGTTTCAGAGGACCGAAAACCGGCAAGCTGGTTACGTCTCAAACGCTCTTCCGCGGCGACACGACGGGCGATTTGACAGGGCCTTATCTGTCTCAGTTTTTGTGGCTGGACATTCCTTACGGCGGATTGACGATCCGGCAACTGTATCGAGTTCCCGAAGCCGAAAGCGATCATCTGATTGATTACGAAGAATGGTTGAGCGTTCAGAACGGCCACGCGCCAAACTTCGGGATGTTGTATGACGAAACGCCGCGTTATTTGCGCAACGGGCGCGATCTGGCCGAATACGTCCATCGCGATTTCACTTATCAGGGATTTTTGAACGCCGCGTTGATACTGCTCGGATACGGCCAGCAGGCGCTTGATCCTTACAACCCTTACCTGAGTTCGGCGACGCAGGACGGTTTCATCACTTTCGGCGCGCCGTACATACTTGATCTTGTCGCTCGCGTAGCCAACGCCGCGCTGAAAGCCGCCTGGTATCAGAAATGGCATGTGCATCGTCGCGTCCGCCCGGAAGAATTCGCAGGCCATTTGCACAATCACATGACCGAACGCGCCGAATACGACATTCACGCTGAGCTGTTGAATTCGCCAGCGTTGGAAATGACCTTCAATCAATATTCCAGCTATCTGTTGCCGATGGCTTATCCGGAAGGCTGTCCGACTCATCCGGCCTATCCCGCCGGTCATGCGGTCATCGCCGGGGCTTGCGCAACCGCTCTTAAAGCTTTCTTCAATGAAAACTACCGTCTGCCGAAACCGGTCGTCGTTGGCGAAGACGGGCTTTCGCTGGAAGCTTATCGCGGCGCAACGCTGACCGTCGGCGGCGAATTGAACAAACTGGCGTCAAACATAGCGCTTGGGCGCGACACCGGCGGGGTTCATTGGCGTTCGGACGGCACTGAAGGTTTGAAGCTCGGCGAAGCGGTGGCTATCAGCATCCTGACCGATTTGAAGCCAACCTGTCATGAACAGTTTCGCGGAATGCGGCTGACGAAATTCGACGGGGCAACCATCATCATCTGAAATCCGAAAATAAAAAAAAGCCATCCGAAGCCGGAAGCTTCGGATGGCTTTTTGCGCGATAGATGGCTGCGATCTGCTATCGGGCTGATTTACTGACCGACGGTGACGCCGATGGTGACGATTTCCGGCTCAGCAGATTTCATCGCCAGATTATCTTTGCCTTGCGCTGCCCGACGCTCTGCTTTGCTCTTGGGCAATTCCTGGCCGCTGCCGCCCAGGCCGTCATACATACCCGCCAAAAAGCTCTGGTTGCCGTATCGGCGGAAGGTCACATTCGCTTTCGCGTTTTTCTTGCCGTTGACGTTCTGCACGATGATGGAAGCAGTCGCATTATTTTCAGCGTTGCGGACAATCACTGTGTTTTGTCCTGGCCCCGGTGTCAGAGTGTATTTGCCGGCAGGCATCGTTTTGCCGCCAACGTTGAAATCGAACGGAATATCAGCGGTCAATTTCGTACTCAATCCGGCGAATCCGATGGCAGTCAGAACGGCGATCAAACTCAAAGTTGCGACGGTGGTGGTGATCTGTTTTTTCATATTTCCTCCTATCAATTTTCGTAAGCGGTGGCGGCAATTTCCGCAAGCCGCGATTTTCCCTCTCTGAACAATCATCAGCTTCTTGCTGACGCGCTCTTTTCTTTCTCACTTCCTACGCTGACTCATATCTCAATCGGCGTGCCAGTAAACTGAAAAGATGGACAAGGGCAAAGCGATCCTTACTCAAAGCCTGTCAACATTGAGGTTATTCCGGTTTTGTCGAATTGCGATGGAGGCAGAGGAAGACGACGAGTCGGTCAAAGTCTATCTATTAGGATAGAGAAATGAGGGTGAGGGCTATCCGAAATGAGATTGTGGCTATCGCATTTGCCATGGATGTTGTGTGATAGACTTCGCCCCGCATTCAGTAGAAGCCCGCATTGGGCGTGGAATTCGACGCTTCCAAGTTGAAGCTGACGGCAGAATTAACCAAACGCAATCACCCGATCACAACGTTTCGACGACCTGATGGATCAATCACGAATTGGTAAGAGGATTTCCTGTTACTGTGATTCCCGGATGAACCGTGAACTTAAACCGGCAGTCCCAGTGAAGCGCGAACGGTCTGCCGAACTATCCGGCATTCTTTGATGGCTGCTTGGCATCGGCTTTGGTGGCGGTGAGTCCGGGATAACGATAACCCACAGCATGAGGATTAAGAGAAATCAGGTTTGCTTGTAGCCCTTGCCAGTTCGGTTCTACTTGTAAAGCCTGTTGATGCAGAACAAGCAGGTCATGCGTGCGCGCAAATGGTATTCCGGCTTCCTCAAGGCGCGCTTTGAGGTATTTTTCCGCAGATTGCTGACAGTGGAAGCAAACACCATCCCAATTTTGGTCTTTGCGGACACGATTCAATTGTTGTGCAGCATTCCAATCGCCTTCGGCTTTTTCTACCCATTCAGAAGTTTGTGGCTTCATACATCACCTTTCCTCGTTCCAATATCTCGCCAATAAAACGATCTCCAATGGCCAACCTCTCATCAACCTGCTCTGGAGTTCTCACCAACAGATCAATCGGCAACACACCGACACGCGGAATCACCTGCTTCAAGATTTCACCTGCCTGCCTGAAAGGACTGCCCTCGTAAGGCATCACAACCAGTAGATCAATATCCGATTCCACAGTCGGTTTGCCGTATGCCTGTGAGCCGAACAGGATGATCTTCTCAGGATTGAATTCCCGTGCAATCTGTTCGCAAAGATTTTTGATATGAGCGTTGCGCTTGCGGCGGTTTGACGCGTCTCGATACCACGCAAGATCAGGCAAACCCGGTGGCAGTTGACTGCCAGTTTGTTTTTTTCTGACGGCAGTTTGGTTGCTCATGGTTTTATTTTACCTCAACTGCTATTCGGCGAACGGTTCATTTCCAATCAGTTGTTGACGCCTTTGGCTTTTGCTGCGACTTCCACGTTCGCCTGTTTCGGCGCGCCTTCTTTCACTTCCAGCGGAACGTTCACGCGAACGCTGTCCACCAGACAGACTTTGTCTTTGTCGTCGTTGCAAAAATAAATCACCGAATCAATTGTCGCCGTCGTCGCGCCGCTTGCGGCTTCGATGGGAATTTCCAGCGGGAATTTCGGCTCGGTGAAATTACGAGCGGTTTCTTTCGCGGTGATTTTCACTGCGCGGTCGTCGGCGGTTTTGTAAGCCACGTAAAACGGAGCGCCCTGATTGTATTTGTAACCTGCGGGTAAAACGAACGAAAGCGTGATGGAACCCGCGCCCGGCGCGATTGTTTGTTTTGCAGCTTCCACCGTCCGGCCACGGAATTTCCGCACCATCGCCATCGTCAGTTTTTCCAGCCCTTTCAATTCCAGCGTGGAAACTTTGCCGCTGGCCAGATCAATCCGGCGTATCAAATGGTTGTTGGTGTCGGCGACGAACAAAG
>CAYRQB010000185.1:220-12026 GCA_964426025.1 uncultured Heliomicrobium sp. | reverse complement strand
GTCAAAGCCTTCATGCCGGTTCCGGCGTAAACGTGAACGTGAATGTCCACCAGTCCCGGCGTGACGTACAACCCGCTGGCGTCAACGACTTTTGTCGCCAGCGCCGGATCAATGTTCTTTTCGACGGCGGCGATTTTGCCTGCGGCGATGGCTAAGTCGCGAGGTTCGTTGATCGAGTTTTTGGCATCAATGACGTGACCGTTTTTGATCAGCAGATCGTAGCGTTTTGTTTGCTGTGCCTGAACCGTTCCGGCAATCAGACAAAGAATGAATGCCGCAAGAAAGCAAGACGACAAAAAGGAAGTTTTCATCAGGGCTGCTCCTTCAACTTCGGATTTCGATTTTGAATCGTGATCGAACGAAAGTAATGCGGGTAAGACGCGCCAACCATAAGCCGCGAGTTTTACGGCGTCAAGAATTATTCGGTCAATCTACACTTCACTGGCGGCCTTCCGTATAATCCACGCCACTACAACTAATGCCCTGCTGATCGCAATGTGATTTTATTCAAAGAGTGAGGCCATAATGATTATTCACCTACTGCATTCACCGGCAACGCCAGATCAGTCGGAAGAGATGCTGCAAACGCTCAAGACTTACATCAAGCTTGCCGTGGACATCAAGCTTGGCATTCTGGCTGGCGGTGGGGCAATGCATGCGGACTGCGAGGCCATCTTGCTCAACGCAGGCAGCAAACAAGAAGATATTTGGGGGGCGAATTGGGACCCGGCGACAAAAGAGGTTCGCTACGAATCGCTCATCAACATCCGCCCACGTCAAAACAATCCGTCAATGGAAATCCTTGACGCCACCATTCGCAGTCAGGTTGAAGAAATCGTCAAACGACTTTTTGGAGAAATATGAGCAATAAGAATCAAACCGTGCCTGGTATTGCCGACCAGATACAAGAAAGATATTTGCGCGACCCGCTGCCAATCAGACTGGGGGGGCTGGCAGCCAATCTGGCCAGAGTTAATTCATTTTCCGATCACGCTGACCACAAAGAAACAGTCAGCAGTTTGTTGGCAGAAAGCCAGTATTTCATTGAATGGACGGCAGCGGATGCCAACCTGGCTCAGCAAGTTGAGTTGCTGGAATTGCAGCGGACACTTGCTGGCTGGCGGCTGGCCTGGGATGAAATCTGGAACGATTCCGAAAGACGCAGCCGTGTCGCCGCTGAAGCCAGACAGTGGTCAAATCGTGTACTTGAACTTTCAGGCCTGCTTGAGGCAAACAACTAAACCAACTCAAGAAAAGGACAAACTATGAACTCAAAACGCAGACAAATTCTGAAAGCCGCCGCCATCGTAGTTCCGGCAGCCGCAACCATCTCAACCGAAGCATCCGCTCAATCAAAACCCACGAAGAAAGTGCATTACAAGGGCGGCAAAAAAACCGAGCGCAAACCGGGCGAAAAACCGCCGCTGTTCAACGGAGCCGTGTCATATGGCAATCTGCTGTTCATCGCGGGCAAAGGCGCGCATTTCAAAGGCGACATCACCGCCCACACCAAACACGTGCTGGATGAAGTCGAAAAAGAATTGATCAACGCCGGTTCTTCGATGGACAAGGTTTTGAAGTGCAACGTTTATCTGGCCGACGGCAAAGATTACGCGGCGATGAACGAAGCTTTTCGCGGGCGATTCGGCGAAGAGCCGCCTGTCAGAACAACGATTGCCGCCGCGTGGATTCCCGGCGATTCGCTGGTTGAAATTGACGTGATCGCTTACATCTAAACTTATGCCCAAAACAATTCTTTTCAGAATCTCCCAAACACTTTTCTCGTTTTTGCTGGCTGGCTTTTTGTTTCTGCCGACACCTGTCGCCGACGCTCAGGCCGAATTCGACATCGTGCTGGCGGGTGGCCGGGTGATGGATCCCGAATCCGGCCTCGACGCCATTCGTCATGTTGGCATTCGCGGAGGAAAGATCGCGGCCATTTCAACCAGACCACTGAAAGGCAAAACGGTCATTGAAGCCAAAGGAATGGTTGTCACCGCCGGATTCATTGATCTGCATTCTCACGGGCAGGACGATGAAAATTACCGCTACAAAGCGCGCGACGGCGTGACGACTGCTCTTGAAATGGAAGTCGGCGTTTCACCCGTGACCAAATGGTACGCCGAACGCGAAGGCAAAGCTTTGATCAATTACGGCGCGACGGTCGGCCACATTCCGGCGAAGATGGCGGTGATGAAAGACACCGGGACGTGGCTGCCGCGCGACAACGCCGTCACGAAAAAAGCTTCGCCGGATGAAGTTCGTCAGGTTGCCGAATTGATCAAAATGGGACTCGACGAAGGCGCGCTTGGCATCGGCTTCGGAATCAATTACGTGCCGACGACTTCGCGCACCGAAGTGCTGAACCTGTTTCAACTGGCCGCCGAACGCAAAGTCGCCAATTACGTTCACATGCGCCACGCCGGAGCGGTGGAACCCGGCAGCGCGATTGAATCGCTTCAGGAAGTTCTGGCCGACGCGGTCGCGACCGGCGCGGCTCTGCACGTAGTCCATTTGACCAGCACCTGTTTGCGCCAGACTGCAACCTGTTTGCGAATGATCGAAGGTGCTGCGAAACGCGGCGTGGACGTGACGACCGAAGCTTATCCTTATACAGCGACGCAAACGCGCATCGAGTCGGCGATTTACGACGAAGGCTGGCAGGAACGTCTGGGCATGTCTTTCAAGGATTTGCAGTGGGTGGCAACCGGCGAACGGCTGACAGCGGAATCGTTTGCGCGTTACCGCAAAGAGGGCGGCACAGTCATTGGTCATTCCATACCCGAAGAAATTTCGCGACTGGCGGTTTCCAACCCGAAAGTGATTGTCGCCAGCGACGGTTTCATCAACAACAAACAAGGCCATCCGCGCGGCGCTGGCAGTTACGCTCGCGTGCTTGGATATTACGTCCGCCAGCAAAAAGCCGTCTCGCTGATGGATGCGCTTCGCAAAATGTCGCTGCTTCCGGCTCAGCGGTTGGAAGCATCCGTGCCGACGATGCGCTCGAAAGGTCGAGTCAAAGTCGGAGCCGACGCCGACCTGATCGTCTTCGATCCGGCGACGGTGATTGACCGTGCGACGTTTGAAAATGCGGCGCAGTATTCGACAGGTATTCCGCACGTGTTGGTCAATGGAACGTTCGTCGTGCGCGATGAACAGATTGTCGAAGGCGTCAAACCCGGCGTTGGCATTCGCCGCAAATAGCAAAACCTTTTCCCACGAAGCCACACAAAGAAACACAAAGTATTTTGTTTGTCTCTTCGTGAAACTTCGTGTGGCTTCGTGGGAGGAAAATCCGTGAGGCATTATGAATCGCAGATCATTCGTCAGGCTGTTGGCAGCCACTCCATTGACTACAGCCTTTCCACAGGTCAAATCAGGACGCCGGATCATTCCTGATTACAAAGTGGTGACTTCTTACAAGCGCTCCAATTCCTCGTTGGGAATGCCTGGCCTGTATCCCGGCAAAGTGATTTCGGTTAAATCCGCCAATTGCCTGGACGCCAGCGGCGAACACATCAACGCCGAAGTTGTCGCTCAAATGATGACGCGCGGGATGACGGAATTGACCGGTGACAAGGATGTTCGCGATTCCTGGCGACGGTTCATTTCGCCTGATGACATTGTCGGCATCAAAGTCAATGTCGGCGGTTATCCGTGGGTCATTTCTTCGCCAGCGGTCGTCGCCGAATGCATTCGCAACCTGATGGCCATTGGCCTGAAACCGGATCAGATTTACATCTACGAACGATTTCAGAATCAGATGGACGAAGCCGATTACAAACGCTTCGTCCCCGAAGACGTGCAAATTCACGCCGCCGAAAGCCGTAACGAGCGCGCGGACAACAACAGATATGATCCGTCGGTTTATGCCGAAGTCTGTTTTTTCGGCGAAGAAGACACCCGGTCGAACATGATGCGACTGATTTCCGAGCGTCTGACCAAGATCATCAACATACCGAACATGAAAGATCATGGCGCGACCGGCGTCACTGGCTGTTTGAAGAACGTCGCTTACGGCGGATTTTCAAATGTCGCGCGCTCACACCAGCACGGAGTGACGCACACCTACTTCTTCGTACCGACTCTGACCGCCATTGAACCGCTGCGGTCGAAAGTCGTGCTGAACATCATGGACGGCATTCGCGGTTGCTGGCACGGCGGACCGTTTGCGCGAAATCGGCGCTACGTTTTTTACCCGAAACAAATCTGGTTCGGCACTGACCCTGTGGCTCAGGACAAATTGCTGGTTGACGTGATTGACAACGAACGCAAATCTCATAACGCCATTTCCATCTGGGATCGAAACGAAAAGACGCTGGATTTCATCAACGGCCGCAATCGCGACCTGGACCCGAACGTCAACATACTGATTCGCGAACCCGGTCACGTTGATTACGCCGCCAGGCTCGGTCTGGGCATCGCCGATCTGAAGCAAATCAAGCTGAAGGAGTTTGAAATATGAAATGGCTGGCGTTCATGGTTCTGCTGGTGAATTGGCCATTAGCAATTAACCATTATCCATTAGCCATTGGCAGGCAGGGGAAGCTGCCTGACTACACCTGTCCGATAATTGCTAATGGTGAATGGCTAATGGTTAATTCTGCCGTCGGCCAATCGGCGCCGTTGATCTATTGGCAAGGCGGAATCGAAACCGCTTCTGCATTGAAGCAAGCAGGCATTGATCACATCGCCGTCGCTGCGGACAAATCCGAAGAATGGCGCAAAGCCGGTTTCACCGTCACAGCAATCAGCGAATCAGAATTGAACGCTCGGCAAAAACTCGCCGTGCCGGGCGCAGCCGGACGCCCGGGTTTGGCTGCGGCAACTGGCCGACCGTGGGTTGATGCCAACGGATGGCAGTTCACGCGCAATCGTGCGGGCAAGTTTTATTACGAACTGCCGAAAGGACGCGCGGCGCTGGCTCTGGCCGAAGCCTTCGCTTACAACGCCGATGCAGTGTTGAAGATCAATCCGGCTGATCTGGAAGAAGCCGGACGTATGATGGCTTTTCTGCGAGCTTTGCCGGAAAGCGAAGACCTGCCGCTGTTGGCTGACATCGGTGTGATTGATGATGGCTCTGACCTGGTCGGCGAAGTGATGAATCTGCTTTCACGACGCAATCTGCTTTTCCAACCCGTCTCTGCGGCTTCCCCAAAATTTCGCCTCAATATCAAACTCGGTACCGCGCAATATCCGAAAGCCGATGCCGCCGATCCGAACGAATTTGCGCAGACGATCCGGCGAAAAATCACAGACGACCGGCGGACGCTTCGCGTTTACGGAACTGAAGTCGTCATCGCCCGATTGACCGGCGACGGCAAACGCATTCGATTACACCTGCTCAATTATGGCAGGCGGGATTTCGCCGGAATGCGCATTCGTCTGCTTGGCAGGTTCGGCAAAGGCGACGCTTTCGTATCCGGAATCGGGCGCTCGACGCTGGAAGATTTCGCCGTCATCAGGAATACAACCGAATTCTCGCTTCCCAGAATGAGCGTTTACGCCGTAATCGAATTGCCTGCGGCGAAATAAAGCCTCTCCTCGCTCCGCTTGCCCTCATTCCCTGTCAGGCTCTGATAATCAAAAACAATAATTATTCTTGATTTCATCAAACGCGTCGGTTATCATCTTCTTGTCGAGGATGAAACGGATGACGAAAATCAAAAAGGAAAATCAGCGGGCGAAACTCAGGGCGATCACGGCCTTGCGCGCTCAATTGGGCGAGCAGGGCGCCAGTTTGACCAAACAGCGAACGGCCGTCTTCGATTACCTGAGCGGCGTGAATCATCATCCGACGGCTGAAGAAGTCTTTCTTTCGGTCAAGCAGGAATTGCCGAAAATCAGTCTGGCGACGGTCTACAAGAATCTTGAAGCGCTTGTCGCCTGCGGCGCGGCGTCGAAACTGACTTACGGCGATGGGGCAGCGCGTTACGACATACGAACCGATCATCATTACCACAGCCGCTGTTTGTCGTGCGGCAGAATCGCCGACCTGGAACCGCGAACGGACGAAGACCTGAGCAAAGTCGTCAAGCCTCCGGGCGGATTCAAAGTTGAAGATTACCGGATAGAGGTCGTGGGATATTGCAGAGACTGCAAATCAACATTGTGATGCGGCAATGCCGCTTCACCCAAACAAAACAAAGGAGAAGAGAATGGCAAAAACACATAAAACCAGCATTGATCTTGACGGCGAAACTCGCGAACAGATTATCGCTCTGCTCAATCAGCAACTGTCCGACACCTTCGACCTATATAGCCAAACCAAACAGGCGCATTGGAACGTGAAGGGAATGCAATTCATCCAACTGCACGAACTGTTCGATCAATTGGCTGGCGAATTGCTTCCTTACGTTGACGATATGGCTGAGCGCGCCACGACGCTTGGCGGCACGGCTTTGGGAACGGCGCGAATGTCGTCGGCGGCTTCGCGATTGCCTGAATACCCTGCAAATGCTTTCGGCGGTCAGGAAAGCGTGGCGGCGCTGGTTGAACGATATGCTGCGCTGGCCGCTTCGACGCGCGCGGCAATTGATGCGTCGGACAATCTCGGCGATGCCGATACGGCGGATTTGTTCACGGGAATTTCGCGCGGTTTGGACAAATCGCTCTGGTTTCTTGAGGCTCATCTGCAAGCCTGATTTGGCTGATCAGAAAACCACCTCCCGCAGATTACGCTGATAGCGCGAATGGGAAGGATTTTTTCACGTTTAAGATCGGGCAATCATGGCCAGCAGATTGAAGCAATTGTGAGCCCTTGCAAATCATCCGCGTTTATCCGCGGGAGAACAATTTCTTGAGTTCCATAGCTGCGAGCAGGATTGCTCCGTGAATTCATTTCAAAGTTAGACAGGCTTGGCCGGCGTGCGTATACTCTGCGGCGCATGCTTGCCAAGCTTATTTTCTTTCTCGCGCTGATTTTTACCGTCACCCCATGGTCATCGCCGCCAATCGCGTTGGCCATCGGACTTGCCTTTGGACTTTTCTTTCACCATCCATACGCCAAACAGACAAAATCCTTTTCCAAAACCTTGCTGCAAGTTTGCGTGGTCGGTCTGGGGTTCGGAATGAATCTGCAACAGGTCATTCAAGCCGGGCGATCAGGATTCGTTTACACCGCGCTGGGCATAACGGCGACGATGCTGCTCGGAATGGCTTTGGGCAGAATGCTGAAAGTCGCTGAAACCAATGCCCTGTTGATTTCCGTCGGCACGGCCATTTGCGGTGGCAGCGCCATTGCCGCAGTCGGTCCCGTCGCCGGAGCCAAAGACGAAGAGATGTCCGTTTCGCTCGGCACTGTGTTCATTCTGAATTCAGTGGCGTTGCTGATTTTTCCGGCAATCGGTTTGGCGGTCGGATTGGATCAATCGCAATTCGGATTGTGGGCGGCGCTGGCGATTCACGACACCAGTTCAGTCGTCGGCGCGGCGTCGAAATACGGAGCGGGGGCTTTGGCCGTGGGCACAACAGTCAAGCTGGCGCGCGCCCTGTGGATAGTTCCATTGACGCTCGGCACGGCTTTCATCAAACGCAAAGAAGCGCGCATTCAATGGCCGTGGTTCATTCTGTTTTTCTGTCTGGCGGCGGTCATCAACACTTACCTGACTGTTGGACAGCCGATTTACCCGCTGATCGTCAAACTGGCTCGGATCGGATTGACCGTCACTCTTTTCCTGATCGGCTGCGGAATTTCAAAGGCTACGTTGAAAAAGGTCGGCGCTCGCCCGCTGATTCAGGGAGTCATCTTATGGGTGATTGTCGGCGTCCTCTCGCTGTTGCTGATTCGCGCGGGCGTAATCGGATTGTGAGTCAGAGTTTCAATTCATCCAGCGAGATCAATCCCTGCTTCAAGGCGTAAATCACCGCCTGAGTTCGGTGCGCCAGATGCAATTTGCCGAGGATGTTGCCGACGTGAGTCTTGACGGTTTCTTCGCTGATGAAAAGCGCTTCGGCAATTTCGCGATTGGTTTTGCCGCTGGCCAATTGTCTTAACACATCGGTTTCACGTTCGGTCAACTCGCCATTCGGCACACCGCCACTTGCCATTTCCCGCAAGACAGTCGAAGCCACCGACGGATCAATCATTGACTGGCATTTGGCAGCAGCGCGAACTGCCGCCAGCAACACTTCCGGTTCGGCATCTTTGCGAACGTAACCAATCGCTCCGGCTCGCAAGCTGCCGATCAAGCGCGCGTCATCGGTCGAAGCCGTCAACGCCACAACCTGTATACGCGGCCAACGCTGCCGCACGAGCCGCGTCGCTTCGACGCCGTCCATCCCGCCCGGCATCAGCAAATCCATCACGACGACTTCGGGCAACCATTCGTCCAGTTTTGCCAGAAGCTCTTCGGCGTTCGCAGCGACACCGATGACCGTCAAATCGCCGAACGATTCCAAATAGCTGTGAACCCCGCGACTGACCACGCGATGATCGTCCACCAACACGATTCGGATCGTTGATTCCTTTTGCTTGGTCATGTTTTCGCGCTCCTTCGTTTCAACCACAGTTTCCAGGCAGTCAGGCAGAACCAATACAGTAACAGCACAAGCGTCGCCAACCAGAATGCGCGAAACGGTTGAAAGCTGGGAGTGGAAAGCTGCGGACCATAACCGCGCCAAATCAGAATCTGACGCAAAAACGGATAAGCCATAATTCCGGGTTTCGCGTATAGAAACAAAATCGCCGCAGTCAAAAAAACCGACACCCATTTCCACCAATGGTTCAGGTTGGCGATGAATTCGCCAACGGACAACGACCGCGCCTGAATTCGCAAACTTTGGTGAACGCGATAAATCGCATACGTCACCAGCAACGGCCAGAGAGTCAAAATCACTGTTTCATTGGGAATGTAAACGTGCCGTCGTTCAGCAATGATGTGCCAGGTTTCCAGCGCCCACATCAACGCCCCGATCAATGCCGCCATTGCCTGACGAAGACGGTTTTGCAATTCCAGAATCTGTATGGGCGACGCTGTGTTCGCAGCCTTCATTTGGCGAATCGCTTTAGCCGCTCGGAGGCAGACCAACCCGCTGAGCGCAAAAACCGACATCCCCGCCAACGACCAATAAGGACCGGCGTGATCCAGAATCCAAAAGCCTGCGATCAGAAACCCGACCAGCGTAAAGACCATTGCGTTTCGCAACTCATGTCTGACTTCCCGAATGCCGGTTGAAGCCAGCGGCGCTTGCACGGTCAAACTTGTTCCATCACCTTCGCGGCTTTCCAGTTGCAGCGAACCGCCGATTTCCAACACGCGCGAACGAATGTTGGCCAAACCCATTCCGCCGGCTTCGGCAACTTGAAAGCCGCTGCCGTCGTCTTCGATCTTCAGCCACAACAGGTCTTCATCGCCGTCAGTCTGTCTGTGCAATCGAACCCGGACGTTTTGCGCGCGAGCGTGGCGGGCGATGTTCGTCAACGCTTCCTGGGCAATGCGAAAAACGGCGTCCTGCGCGCCGGGCGGCAATTCCTGATTCGTCGGCAGTTCGCCGATTTCGGCAGTGACGTTTGCGCCAGTTCGGTATTGCAGCGATTCGCACTGCTGGCGCAAAGCTTCGACCAGACCGATGGTTTCCAGCGGAGCGGGACGCAGATTGTGCAGCATCGCTTCCATTTCAGCCATTGCTTCGCGAACGCTGCTGCGAACGGCTTCGAGCGCCGACCGCGCTCCGGCTTCGTCGTTTTCCCAACGAGCCTGAACCGTCGCGGCGTTGACGTTGATGCTGAACAGTTGTTGTTTGATCGAATCGTGCAGTTCGCGCGCCAACCGGTTGCGTTCGGCTTGAGCGGCGGCTTCCTGGATTTGTTGCGCCCACTGTTCGCGCAAAACTGCTGCGCCGGATTCATCTGCTACCGTCAGCTTTGCTTTTTCTGTTTTCGGCTTCGACACCAACAACCAGCAATAACCTATGGCTTGAACGAAAAAAATTCCCGCTGTCATCCAACCGGCAGTCACCTTGTAAAAATAAAACTGTTGCAACGCCAACGCTCCCGCAATCGCGTTCAAACCGAACAGAGCCAGCGTCGCATTTGTCTGGGCAACCGCATCTTTCAACCCTCTGATCGCCCAGGTCAGAAACCCGCAGCCAAGCAACATGACACCGAACAGATGAACAAAGGCTCTCAATCCGCCATACATCCTCAAATAAACTCGCCTGGCGTCAGGCGATTGCGGCAAAGGCCAGGATAATCGGAAGTCCGGCCCGAAGTATCCGAGCAGGTTCGTTTCGGCAAAAGCGAATCCGAACCCCGCCGCAACAAAAATCAGGGCGGTTATTGTCGCCATCGTTTTGAATCGCATACTGGCTTCTCCTTGAAACGCTGTGTCTGTGGCGTTGGCGATGATACGCAAAAGCCAGCGCCTGCACATCACCAACGCGAGCCAAATCCGACTCACTCGAAAGAGTGACTGAAAACGCCGCAAATACCGATCTTTTGCATTGTTTCCCGGTTGTCATTTGCGGATTGATTGGCGATACTCGCCGCTTACATTGTTACGACTATTCATCACCTGTTGACGGCAATCTTATGGAAATTCCGAAAGCGTACGAACCTAAAGACGTTGAAGAACGCTGGTATCCGTTCTGGGAACAAGGCGGTTACTTCACTCCCGAAAAAAACTCCAATCCGAATGCGAAAGTTTTTTCGATGGTCATCCCGCCGCCCAATGTGACTGGTTACCTGCACATGGGTCACGCGCTGAACCAGACGCTGCAAGACGTGTTGGCGCGTTGGCGTCGAATGGAAGGCGACAGAGTTTTGTGGCTGCCCGGAACCGACCACGCAGGCATTGCCACGCAAATGGTCGTCGAACGGCAATTGGCCGCCGAAGGCATCAAACGCCAGGACCTCGGTCGCGAAAAATTCGTCGAACGCATCTGGCAATGGAAAGAACATTCAGGCGGAACGATTCAACGGCAAATGCGAGTCGTGGGCGATTCTGTGGACTGGTCGCGCGAACGATTCACGATGGACGACGGGTTGTCGAACGCCGTCAAAGAAGTTTTCGTGCGGCTGTACGATGAAGGTTTGATCTATCGCGGCGAGCGAATGATCAACTGGTCGCCCGGTTTGCAAACGGCGATTTCCGATCTGGAAGTCGAAATGAAATCCGTCAAAGGCAAGCTCTATCACATCGCTTACCCGATTGGCCGCGCAGTCACTTCGCCGGTTGAGGGTTTGGCAGAAGCTTACGCCGCGACCGACGACGAGTCAGTACCGAGATCGGCAGGAATCGGCTTAGGTCTGCTCAGCGCCGCCGCCGGAGATTTCATCGTCGTCGCCACGACTCGCCCTGAAACCATGCTCGGCGATACGGCGATTGCCATGAATCCCGAAGATGCCTCCGCTGAAGGCCGTTACGCTTCAGTCGTCGGGAAAACAGCCGTTCTGCCATTGGTCGGTCGAGAGATTCCATTCATTCAGGATGAAGTGGTCGAAAAAGATTTCGGCACAGGCTTTGTCAAAGTCACTCCGGCTCACGACCCGAACGATTTCGCCATGGGCAAACGTCACAGTTTGGAATTCATTGAAGTCATCGGCAAAGACGCGAAGATGACCGATGCCGTGCCGGAAAAATATCGAGGGCTTGATCGCAACGAAGCTCGCAAAGCAATCGTCGCCGATCTGGAAGAGCTTGGCTTGCTGTTGAAAGTCGAGGATTACACTCACAACGTTGGTCATTGCCAGCGCAGCGGAACCGTCGTCGAGCCGCTGATTTCGATGCAATGGTTTATGCGAATGAAGGAACTGGCCGAACCGGCCATCGCCGCCGTTCGCGAAGGCCGCACGAAGTTCGTGCCG
>CAYRQB010000185.1:0-210 GCA_964426025.1 uncultured Heliomicrobium sp. | reverse complement strand
AAATTTATTTCAACTGGCTGGAGAACATTCAGGATTGGTGCGTTTCGCGGCAATTGTGGTGGGGGCATCGAGTTCCGGCCTGGTTCACACCTGATGGTGAACACGTCGTCGCCCGCGACGAAGCCGAAGCGCGCCAACGGTTGAAAGCTCGCGGATTGGATTCGACCGTTACGCTGACCGAAGAAAGCGACGTGCTGGACACCTGGTTTT
>CAYRQB010000184.1:0-12039 GCA_964426025.1 uncultured Heliomicrobium sp. | reverse complement strand
CGCGCACGGCTTCGATGAAGATCAAACGCTTTGTGCTGGCAGAAGAGATTCGAGAGAAGCTCGACCGGCAAGCGGCATTGAAGGAACTGTAATCTTTACGATGAATATCGTTCATAAACACTTTGCCCAATCACCGATGCTATGTATTTCAGGATTCGCCTGCATATTGTCTTTTTCCAGGTTGGCCATTTATGTTTCAGGCATTGGCCCAATCAGGCCTTCGCCGTTTGATATGCAAATTCTTCAAAGCTCACCGGTTGCTACTGAATACAATATGGCCTTTACACTTTCTACGGTCACATTGTTTGGAGTCGCAGTAACGATCATTGGTATGGCGAGAAAAGAACAGTGGTGGCGATTCGGCATAGTCTTGATCGTGTTGCATTGCGTGGCATGGTGGTGGATGTCGGAATTAACGTTTTGGGCATTTAATCCCCCGCTTGGAGTGGATTATTAGCTGTCGAGAAAAATGAGTAACGCAACTCTGGCAATCGTCAACCCTGCTGCGGGTTTCGGCAAAGCGGCGAAGCTGCTGGGGCCGACGATGGATCGTCTGCGCGCGGCGGGCGTGCAGTTTGACGTAGCCGAAACCAGACACGCAGGTCACGCGACTGAACTTGCACGCGAAGCTTACCGGCAAGGCTATCGCCGCTTCATCGCGGTTGGCGGAGACGGGACTTCGTTCGAGACGGTCAACGGATTGTTTCCTGAAGCTCTCAACGATGAACCGCCAACACTTGGCTTTTTGCCGCTGGGGACAGGCAATTCCTTTCTGCGCGATTTCACCAAAGATGGCGCGAACTTCGCGCTGCAAGCGATCATCGAAAACCGCTCGCGGCCTTGCGATGTGATTCGGCTCAAGCACAAAGGAGGCGAAGTTTATTACATCAACATTCTCTCGCTGGGTTTTGTCGCTGACGTTTGCACGCTGGCTGGCAAATTCAAACTGCTCGGCGCGGCAAGTTACGGTTTAGCAGTCGTGCTGACGTTGGCGCGATTTCAGAAGCGAATTTTCCCGCTGAAGCTGGACGGCACACCGCTCAACGATTCGCCCAGCACGGCGTTGCTGATTTTCAACAACAGCAAATTCACCGGCGGAAACATGATGCTGGCTCCGAATGCCGACACCGCCAGCGGACAGATTGAAATTGTTCGCTGGTCGGCAGACAGATTCGATTTCATCAAAAACTTTCCCAAGTGTTACGATGGTTCGCACATTCACCATCCGCTGATTTGGACTGGGCAAGCCCGAAAGATCGAAATGGATTTCGGCGAGCCGATGGACATTATGATTGACGGCGAAGTGATGACCGTGGAAATGGAATTGCTGGAAGTGTTGCCGTCCGCACTAAACGTTATGGTCTGATTCTCCCACGAAGCCACACGAAGGATCACGAAGATGACTTTGAACTTAGTGAAACTTCGTGTGGCTTCGTGGGAGAAAATTTTTCTTTCACTCGATGACTAACTCACTCATCCGCTCCGATATTCGCAAAAAGCCAAGCCACGCCTGGGCGTCGCTTGGCTTTTTTCAGAAGGCTTATCATGCCGTTCGCTCAATCATCGTTTGGATCGTCAGCATCGCTCATTTCTTTCCGGTTTGTTCGGTGCTGGTGCTGATGGGGTATTTCATTGACCCGCGCAAAAACGACAGGCCTCAACGCTGGCTGTTCCGCAACATTCTGCGGCTGGCGGGAGTTGATTTCGAGGTTAACTACTCCGCAGGCTTCGACCGCAACCGCACCAGCTTTTTCATCTGCAACCACATTGATCTGTGGGACGCTTTCATCATCTATTCGGCGATTCCGCAATTCGTGCGCGGGCTTGAGCACGAATCGCATTTCAAGATTCCGGCTTACGGTTGGATGATGCGGCGGTTTGGCAACGTGCCGGTTCCGCCAGAAGGCAATCTGGCGAAATACAAACAGATGATGAAGCTGACGCGTGAACGGCTGGATTCAGGCGTCAGCCTGATCGTCTTTGCCGAAGGTTCGCGAACGCGTGATGGTTTCGTTCACGAATTCAACCCCGGCGCTTTTCGTATGGCGATTCAATATGGTTATCCGATTGCTCCAATGAGCATCGTCGGAGCTTACGAATTCAGCCGCAAAGGCGATTGGAAACTTTTTCCATCGAAGATCACAGTTTACATGCACGACACGATTGACACTGCGGGATTGGGCAAAAACGATGTCGAACCGCTGCGCCAGCGAGTGCAAGAGATCGTTTCAAAACCCGTCAACGAATATTACGGCGTCTCCAACGAATCAATCACTTCCACAAACTCTCTGCCGTCGAAATCGCAAGCCGCCAGATGAATGCTGATGAAAGCTGGCGAAGTCGCGTGATAGAATCCGCGCAGTTTGAATCAAAAACGATTGTGCAAAAAGCGAGGGACTTATGGCCTGGCAACCAGCGAGAAAACTTTTCACCACCGCTGAATATCATCAGTTGATTGAAGTGGGAGTTTTAGGCGAAGACGACCGCGTCGAACTTCTGAACGGGGAGATTCTTGAAATGAGTCCGATTGGCCCGCGACATGCAGCTTGTGTTGACCGTTTGAATGAAACTCTGACTCTAATACTTAAGGGACAGGCGAGAGTAAGAGTTCAAAATCCTATTGAACTAAGCGAGTTCTCTGAACCTGAGCCGGATTTGACTTTGCTCAAACCCCGCGCAGACTTTTATGCTTCCGGTCATCCGACGCCGACGGATATTTTGATCGCCATTGAAGTTGCCGACTCGACGGTTGAAAAAGACAGAAACCTGAAAATCCCTGCATACGCAGCAGCGGGCGTACCGGAAATCTGGCTGGTGGATTTGCTCAACGACCGCATTGAAATTCACAGCAAACCGCTGAACACCGTTTACCAGGAAGTTCGCATAGTCCAACGCGGTCAGAAATTTTCTTCGCCGACATTGCCAAAGCTAAAACTCAAAGCCGACGACGTTCTTGGCTGAACCGGCTCCGCATCAAAGCTCCCGCACACGTCTTTCCAGTTCGCGCGTTATTTCCGCAGCGTCAGTTCCGACTTCAAATTTGATCGGTTCGCCGATTGTCACCGTCACCGTTCCCGGACGCGAAAAGTAACGGCGCTGTTCGGTCAGATCAAACAAACCTTCGATCTTCATTGGAACAACCGGCAAATTCAAATTTTCAGTCAACAAACCAACGCCGGGCATAAACGGATTCATCCTTCCGTTTTCGGTTGTGCGACCTTCGGGAAAAACCAGCACGCTGTAACCGTCGTCTACGGCTTCGCCTGCGAATGAAAAGCTGCGGCGGAATCCGCTTTTTTGCGGCAGAGGAAAAACATTGAAGACGATGACGACCAACAAATACCTGATCGGATCGAACAACCGGCTAAACCAATTTGACGCGTCCTGACGATTGCGCAACCCGCGCAATCGTTCGCCAGCCATGGCAATCGCCAACCTGTGCCTGAACCTCCACGGCAAAGCGAAAAGAATCATCGCCGGATCAACCATCGAAATGTGATTGGCGATGAACAGCGCCGAACCGCGAAGTTTTCGCAAATGCTCCTTGCCACGAACTCGCGGCCAACACATGACGCTGACAAACGGCACAACCAGGGAGTAATAAGCCAGCCAGCGAAACCAGTTGAAAGGCCAACGCCGCGACCAGCGCGGATAGGGATATTCGATTGCTGTTTCCGCGCTACGGCCTTCGTGAATCATTCGTTCAACGTCGGCTAAGGTAGTCGCCGGAGTAAGCGCGGCTTCGTCGAGTTCGATCTGGTAACGATCTTCGATGGCGCTGAGCAATTGCACTCGGCCAAGCGAATCAAGTTTCAGCGCTTCTTTATCCGCGTGTTGGTCGCCGCTGATCGAAGCAATCAATTCGGACAATGAGCGCCCGGAAGACATCGGTGAAACCGAGCCGACCGCTTTCGCCATCACGGCTTCCTTGACCAACGGCTTGCGGATTTTGTGCGTCGGCGTTCGCGGAAAATCGGCTTCGGGCCAGACGAACCAGCGGCGCATCTGCTGCGATTCATTCAGCAATGCGTTTGCGCGTTTGACGATTTCGGCGGCCTCGGCTTTTTCGTCGCGCAGAATCAGAACCGCCAGCGGTTCAGGCCCCTGAGCGCCGTCAACGCCTATGACACAGCTTGCGCGCACTTCGGCTTGCTGATTCAGAGCGGCTTCCAAATCTTCTGGGTAAATGTTCAACCCCGCCGCAGTCACTATCACGTCTTTTTTGCGGCCTTTGAAAAACAGATTGCCTTCTTCGTCGCGCGCGCCGACATCGCCCGTGCGCAACCATCCATCGCCTGCCAGCATAGGCTTCATCTCGCCCTGCCAATAACCTGCTGCGACGTTTTCTCCGCGAACCATGATTTCGCCGCTCGAGTCCAGTTTGATTTCGTGACCTTGCAGAGTTTTGCCAATCGAACCATGACTTGGTTTGAACGGATGATTGACGCTGATCAGCGAAGCCGTTTCTGTCATCCCGTAACCTTGCACGACGGCGAAGCCCATTCGCTGCCAGAAAGTTTCAGTCTCTTCTTCCAGCGTAGCGCCACCGGTCACGAAAGCCAGAAATTTCATTCCGAAACGCCAATGCAAACGGCGGAACATCCACCATCGTTTCAGGTAATGTCTGCCTTCGGCGGCGGCGAAGCGTTGCCGGAAATCTTCAAGCTTTCCTTTCGCCGCATAATCGCGTTCGATCTTGTCGCGCAGAGTTTCAAGTTGTCGCGGCACTGCGGCGGCAACTGAGATTCGTTCGCGTTTGATCATCGAAATGATTTCTGTCGGATTGAGTGAATGCGAAAAGAAAACTTCGCCGCCAAGTAAAATCGGCACGAACATTCCCATAAACTGGCCGAAGACATGGCTGAGCGGCAACAGGCACAAAAACCTGAGCGGATGAACTATGCGTTCGTAACGCCGATACTTTTCGATTTCAATTTCCAGCGGATTCAGATTCGCCAGCAGATTGCGATGCGTCAGACAAACGCCTTTCGGTTCGGCTGTCGTGCCCGAAGTGAAGATGATTTCAATCAAATCGTCGGCGTAAATTTTTTCGGGTTTGAACTGAGACGAGGAGTGATGAGCAATGACTGCGCTTATTTCATCGAATCGCAACACAGGCAATTTGCCTGAAAAGAATTGCTGCTGCTCGCGACTGCAAAGAAGCAAACTAGCCGAAACTTGTTGCTGAACGCGATGCGCGAAATCCGGCGCGCTCTGTTCGTCCAGCGGGACGACGACTGCGCCGCGCAGCAGACAACCGAAGAACGCCGCTACCCATTCGGCGCAATTCTCTCCCCAGAAAATAACTCTCTGTCCTTTGCCGATTCCGCGCGCTTCCAGTTCGCGGGCGAATTGAAATGCTGTTTCCGCCAATTTCGCGTAAGACCAGCGAACGATTCTCACTCCGCGACGTTCGGCGAAAGCCACATCCGAACTTCTGGCAAGGCAATCATCAAGAAAGCTGCAAATCGTATCTCGCATCGGTTATCGGGTTTGTCCGGGAAATTCACTGAGCGTCGTGTTTCGTTCAGAGGCTGACGAGTCAGATGGTCGAATCGGTCACCTGACTTTGAAAATCACCAGCGTCAGGTCGTCTTCCTGCTCGGAATCTTGCGTCCATTCTTTGACGGCGCGCAGTAATTCCTTTTCGATTTCCGCTGCTGGCAAATGCAGATATTTGGTCACAAGTTCAATCACACGGTCTTCGCCGAACTCTTCACCTTGCGGGTTGTGCGCTTCGATCAATCCGTCGGTGAAAGCGATCAGCACGTCGCCGCTTTCGATGCTCAACTCGACATCTTCATATTCGACATCTTCAAACAAACCTAAAACTGTTCCGCCGCGATCCAAACGCTCTATTTTCTCTTCACCGGTTTTATTGGCGCGGAACAACAGCGGTGGATTATGACCGGCGTTGGTATATCGCAATATAGATCGTCGCTCGTCATATTCCGCGTAAAAAAATGTGATGTAGCTGGCGTCAATCACCGAAGCGGCAACGCGTTGATTGACCTGCTGAACGATTCGCTTGACAGGATGAGCATGATGTTCGGTCACGCGCTTTGAAGCTGTTGAACTGCCGCCTGCCGCTTCAAAAGCATCAGACTGCGCGGCAATCGTCATTTTGAAATTGTATGCGTCGTGGTAGGCCTGAACCTGTCCGCGCAGATTGGCTTGCAAATTGGCCATCATCAGCGCGGCTGAAACTCCTTTGCCGCAAACGTCCGCAACAACAATACCGATTACGCCGGGTGCGACTTCCAGAAAGTCGTAATAATCACCACTGACCGCTCTCGCCGGGATACAAATCCCTGCGGCGAAATCCAGTCTGGAAGTTTTCGGCGTCGAACGCGGGAAAAGTCTGGATTGAACCTGCGCGGCAATTTTCATCTCCTGATCCAGCCGTTGCTTTTCCGCCGATACGTGCAGCAGTTCGCGGATAGATCGTGTCATTTGATTGAACGAACCGCTCAGACTGGCAAGTTGATCGTTACCGGTAATGTTGATTTCGTGATCGAAATCGCCCGACTCGACTCTTCTTGTTCCTTCGTACAGGTAATGAACAGCGCCAGTGATTGATCGAGTCAGGAAAACAGCCGATACGATTGCCGCCAGCGCAATCAGAAAGAAGACGAATCCCAGACCGGCAATCACTATGAACAGAGCGTCGCCGAAGATGCTGCCGGATTTGAACGTGCGCACACGCTGCCAGATGTTGACCGGCGACAGATAGGACGAATCAACTATCAACACCTCGCGCTCGCCTTTTATGCCAGTCGCCCATTCAGTGACATCCTTGAAGATCGGAACTCCTGTCGGGATAGCGCCAATTTGGCCCTGACTCAATACACCGGACTCTGCGGGTTCACCCATTCTGCCGCCTGATTGGGTCATTATCAGAGTTGTGAGGGCTTTCCCGGGAATTACTTTCAGCTCTGTCGTGTGGCTCAAGTGATTGCACAACCCGCTGGCTATTGGATAGCTGAGTTGAAAAATGGTCTTTTGCGGATCGTTGAGTCTATATGTGTGACGCGCGTAAACAATACGCTCGCCGGTCAGGTCCTGCTCAACCACCAAGCCATGAAAACTCGGCAAAGCGTCCATCCACGCGGGCAAAACCGCCGATCCGGTGTTGTCTGAAATTTCGGGCGGCGATTGGGCTTCCTGCGAAACGCCTCTGACTGAAATGTTGATTCCACCATTTTGGCGAAGGCTGAGAATGACATTCGGAAAGATTGAGCCAAGCGCATCGGCGCGTTCCTGCAAACGTCGTCGCATCCTTTCAGGTCGCCAACCTTCTGCATCCACATTCGCCAAATCTCTGCTGATGGCTTCAGATGCGGCCAGCGACTGTTCCAGATAACCATCAAGCTGCCGTTCGACCAGACTGGCGCTGGATTGCATCACGACAACCCAACCGACCAATGCCACCAAAACTCCAAACAACAACAACGGCAATGCGCCGATCAAACAGTATGTGACAATCAAACGTCGCCGCAATCTCCATAACAAATGCTGTGTCACCCATCCGGCTGTTTTGAGGGCGAAATACGCCAGCGGTATGAGCGCCAGAAACGAAGCAACATCGAAAACGGTCTTGAGTATGCTGCTACCAAAAAGGCTACTCTGTTCGGCAAATCCCCAATTTACAAACCACACCACAATGCCAATCAGCATGGCCTTGCCCATTGGCGTGATGGGTATCAGACTTTTGATCAATTCCAGAAAAAATGCTTGTTGGTTTTGGCGTACAGACATTGCTTACCTCCCAACACGAAGAAGCACGAAGAATCCGAACTGATAGATTCTCCGTGCTTCAGTATGACTTGCGCAACCGTTATCTCCGACCGAGCCATTGCATCAAATTTCGGTTTCGAATTTCGGGTAAAGCGAATCAATCACTTCGCGATGTTTGTCTTCAACAAACTTGCGGCGCACTTTGAGCGTTGGGGTGAGTTCTCCTCCTTCAACCGAAAACTCCTGATCCAGCAAAGCGATCTTTTTGATCTTTTCGTGCGGAGCCAGTTCCCTGGTGACCTCGTCTATCTTCTTCTTGAAATATTCGATTACACGCGGGTGACGAACAAGCTCTCTGGTGTCTTTGATGACGATGTTGAGAGACTTCGCATAAGCTTTCAGTGAATCGAATGCAGGCACGATCAACGCCGACGGAAACTTGCGAGAGTTGCCAATGACGATTGCCTGCTCGACCATCGGAATCGTGCGAATCATGTTTTCAATCGGCTGTGGCGCGATGTATTTGCCCAAACTTGTTTTGATCAAATCCTTCTTGCGGTCGGTGATGCGAATATAACCTTCCGCATCAATTGTCCCAATGTCGCCAGTGTGAAACCAGATTCCGTCATCGTAACGCTGTATTGCACGCTCGGTTTCTTCAGCCAGACCGTAATAACCCTGCATTACGTTGTCGCCTTGCACCAGTATTTCGCCATCTTCGGCAATTCGCACCTTCACGCCCGGAATGGTCTGCCCTATTGTTCCAATGCGATTGTTGGTGGGGCGATTAAACGAAACGACCGGAGAAGTTTCAGTCAAACCATAGCCTTGTAAAATCGTGATTCCAGCTCCGGCAAAGATGTAAGCAAGCTCCGGCGAGAGAGCGGCTCCGCCAGCGACAAAGAAACGAATTCTTCCTCCGACGGCTTCACGCCATTTGGTGAAGACCAACTTGTCCAACGCTTTCAATTCCATTGCCAAACGCAAAGGCACGCGTTTTCCCTGATCTTTGAGCATAGCAACTTCGCGTCCGACCTCAACCGCGCGATGGAAGATTTTCTGCTTCATCGGCGAAGCATCAGCCGCACGCTTATTAATCGTCGAATAAATGCGCTCAAACAATCTGGGCACGGCAGTGACAATCGTCGGACGCACTTCTTTGATGTCTTCGGCCACAGTTTCAACCCCGCGCGCGAAGCAGATTTGCACGCCGAAATACATGTAGATGTACAGCACTGTACGTTCAAAGACGTGAGAAAGAGGCAGAAAACTCAGCGAAATATCGTCGTCGTGCAAATCAAACACGCTGCCGGAATGCAAGGTATTCGAAACCAGATTTTGATGGGTTAGCATTACGCCTTTCGGCTCGCCCGTAGTTCCGGATGTGTAGATAATCGTGGCCAGTTCTTCAGGCCTGGCTTGAGAGGCAAGTTCTTCAAAGAGTTTTGGCTCGCGTGA
Source organism: uncultured Heliomicrobium sp. (assembly GCA_964426025.1). GTDB lineage: Bacteria > Acidobacteriota > Blastocatellia > RBC074 > RBC074 > RBC074. Next base: position 2,844 of record CAYRQB010000184.1, on the reverse strand, counting down.
CAGCTCGTCAATTCCGCTCTTCTCCAAATTCTCAAGCGTCATCTGATTTTCATTTTTTTGATCTTTTGATTGTTCAAAAAGAATCAGTTGCGGGCGTTCCTGCCTTTTAAGCGATTCAAGGGCAGGCTTGATTCGTCGCAACAGCTTATCGCTTCCGACGAACAAGACCCTGGATCCACTGTTACGAAGAATGAATGCAACCTGATCAACTGTTTGCGTGGGATAGATCGGAACATTAACTGCGGCATTAGCGAGGATTGCGTAATCGGCGATGCTCCATTCAGGACAGCTTTCGGCCAACAGCGCAATACGATCGCCTGCGCGAACACCCAGTTTGCGCAAACCAAGCGTTACGTTCCGCACTCTTTCGCCGAGTTGCCGACCCGTGATGTCATGCCATTTCTTGTCCCGCTTGAAACTCATCACCACGCTTTTTGCGCGGCGTTCGACTGCTTGACTGAATAGCTCGTTAATCGTGCGAGGCTCTCCAGCGCCCATCTTTTCACCTGCCTGAATATGATTTACTGAATTTGCTTGTGATTTTACGTGGGTAAACAGAACACATTCTTTAATGCGATTTATTCACGTTTTGCTTTTCACGATGATAATCAATCTATTTGCGCTATTTGTCAATTTTGTCATTGAACGTCAGGCTCAGCTACACCAAAGGTTTTAATCGCAAACATTAAGGAAACCGAAACGAAACCGATCTTATATCTTGTCTTATATCTTGCGGAATCGACTTGTTTGTTGTAGGTTGAGATTTCTCTACTATATCTTGTGGTGCAGTTTATTTGTGACAAAGCAATTCAAATCAATTTTGATCTTGGTTATCGGGCTGGGGTTATTGTACTGGTTTGTCAGTGGTCTGAACTGGGCGACCGTGGGAACGCACTTGCGTAACATTCGGTTTTGGCCACTGCTTCTGGCGGCAATTTCTATAAATCTCACTATTCTCGTCCGCAGTTTTCGTTGGCAGGCATTTCTTGCCCCGATTGCCAAAGTCAAACTTAACAATTTGTTTGCGGCAACGGCAATCGGTTTCGGCGGTTTGTTTGTAATTGGTCGAGCTGCTGAAATCATCAGGCCGACCGTTTTAAGCTTACGTGAACGGTTACAACCCAGTGCGACTTTCGCAACAATCCTGATAGAGAGGATTTTCGACACCGTTGCGGTCACAATACTATTCTCCATCAGCTTGCTGTTTTTTGAGACTTCGTCAGATAAGGCTGTTGATTGGCAAAAAACCGGCAACGCCCGCTCATTGGGTTTTCTACTGCTTTTTGGGGTTTTAGCAGGTGTGGTGATTCTGGTATTTCTCAGACTAAAGGCTTCGTCAATTATTTACTGGCTGGAACGTCAGTCGGTGCGACTACCGAAAAGACTGATTCGTCCTATTCTCAATTTTGTCAATCATCTATCAGACGGTCTTTCCATACTACTTAACCTCAATGCACTGGCTGTTACCATCTTTTATACAATCGGGGTTTGGGGGCTTGTCTCGTCTGCAACCTGGCTTACGCTCTATGCTTTTGGCCTGAGTATTTCAGCCAAACAGATATTTTTCATTCTGGGGTTTGGGCTTGTCGGGTCGGTTGTTCCCACTCCTGGCGGTTCGGCGGGAGCTTTCCACACGGCAGCCGCAAAATCTCTTGAGTTCTTGGGAGTTGAATCTAATTTGGCTGCGAGTATCGCAATAATTTATCACTTGATAGCCTTTGGACCTCCTTTCCTTCTGGGACTTTATTACCTGATAAGTCATGACATCAGCTTCGGACAACTTCGCGAGATAATTGCCACAGAGGAAAAATCACACAGTTCGCCCAGGGAGAAAGCAGATATCCCAAGTTAGAAAGTTTCGGAGGACAGGCTTATGAAATGCCCATTTTGTGGTCACCTGGAGGACAGAGTTGTTGATTCACGTGAATCGCGTGAAGGAGATTCAATCCGCCGCCGCCGCGAATGCCTGAAGTGCGAAAGGCGTTTTACCAGCTACGAAAGAATTGATGAAATCCCTTATATGGTGGTCAAAAAGGATGGCCGTCGAGAACCTTTCAACCGTGACAAAGTAATGGCTGGTCTGCTTAGAGCATGTGAGAAACGACCCGTCTCAACTGCAAAGCTCGAGACCATTGTTAACGCCGTGGAATCATATGTGCAGGCTTCCCCTGAACGTGAGCGTCAAACGTCAAAGATTGGTGAAATGATCATGCGGCGACTGAAGGAACTGGATAAGGTTGCTTATGTGCGCTTTGCCTCTGTTTACCTTGAGTTTCAGGATGTTTCGGAGTTCATGAATGAGTTGAAAGGACTGATCAGGCTCCGAAAATAAGGCGTGCCGTTAGACTGGAAACAAAAATTCGCATACTTAACCGTTAACCTGGAACCTTCGCTTGCAAAAACTTAAGGCCATTGCTAGTATGCCGGTTTTGATGGCTAGGCTATTTCAAACTCCTATACTTGAATGCAGATATAATAATAAGCCGGTGTAGCTCAGTTGGTAGAGCATCTGATTTGTAATCAGAGGGTCGGGGGTTCGAGTCCCTTCACCGGCTCTGGCTTTGTCATCATAGTTTTTTGAATTTGCAGGGGTGGTCGAGTGGTTAATGGCACCGGGCTGTAAACCCGGCCGGCTAACGCCGTACGTAGGTTCGAATCCTACCCCCTGCATCATACTTAAAGATTCAAATTGAAATTTGAATCTTTAGAAGCGGGCGTAGCGCAATGGTAGCGCACTAGCCTTCCAAGCTAGGTGTTGCGGGTTCGAGTCCCGTCGCCCGCTCTAACATTCTCAATATCGTTCAATCTAGTCGATAGGATGAGTTTAAGCCCACATAGCTCAGT
>CAYRQB010000183.1:0-12088 GCA_964426025.1 uncultured Heliomicrobium sp. | reverse complement strand
AATTGCCATTAAAACCTCCCGGATGATGTTTGATGATTCAATCTGATTATTTTTCCGAAGTGTTCGGCTTTTCAGGCCCGAACTTCAAACCGTGTCGTGCCGCTTGTTTCTTGAGATCGTTGTTGTACCAACTCTCATACTTTTCGTAAGCCGCGATTACCTGTCCGAAATTTTTTTCCAACAGATCGTTTTTTGCCCCTGATTGCAGCAACTCCTGTTGTTTGCGAGCCGCCGAGAGCAATTCTACGCTGATCGAAGTCGAGAGTTGATCCGGCGCTTCGGCTTTGCCCAGGGCTGAGATGGCGTCATTCAGCTTAGCCTGAATCTCTTTGGTTGCATCGTCCGATTGGAGCGAGGCTTCGATAGAGGCAAAATTCTTCCTTGCCGCTTCGATGTTGTCCAGATAGCTGTTGATTTTTTCAACACGCCAACCAAGATGAGCCGGAGTTTGCCGAAGCGCTCCCCAGAAACTGAGCGCAATCACCACAAGGCACGCGACGATAATCAACAAGCCGGTTGTCGAAATTCGTTTGTGGCTCAGTGGTAGAAAAGGAATCAAGAGCGCCAGCAAAGCGCCGACAAGCAATCCGCCGATGTGCGCTCCGTTGTCAATGAAGGGCAGGGAAAAGCCAATGATCAAATTGACGGCGATGATCGGCAGCACGCCTGACCTGAGAGCATTGCCAAGGTTTTCCGGCACTTCCTCTTTGTATTTGTAACCGAAGACTGCCAACAGGCCGAACAGTCCGAAAATCGCGCCGGAGGCTCCAACCGAAGGCACGTCTGGATGATTCGTCGCTTCCTGCCAGATGTAGCTGCCAGCGACGCCTCCGATGCCGGATAAAAGGTAAATCAAAAGAAAGCGCGCCGAACCGTAGAGCTTTTCAACCAGCGGACCATTCAGATAAAGGGCGTATGAGTTGAAACCAAGATGCAGCAATCCGCCGTGAATGAAGATTGGCGTGACCAGTCGAAACCAATCGCCTTCCCGTAGCAACGCATTCGTTTTCGCGCCGAAAGCGATGAACGTCGCGGCTTCCAGTCCGTACGAGTAGGTGATTACGTAATAGATGACGTTGATGCCGATCAGCGCGTAACTGACGGGCGAAGCGCGGGAAAAGAGCGCGCGAAAAAAACGCCGTTCCTCGTGCTGTTGAGCTTCGGCAACCGCCTGCAATGAAACCGCGCCGCAATATGCGCATTGAGGTTGATTCCTCGGCGTCAGTTGACCGCAACTTTCGCAAACTCTGAATGGATGTTGTTCTGGTGAATCGTTTTCTTCGCTATACACTGCGAACTCCTTGATTGAACATGCCTGAGCTTGTTTGCCTGAGCTTGTTTGCCTGAGCTTGTTTGCCTGAGCTTGTTTGGAAGACAAGAGCGGCGATTGTAGCCGAGCGGTTGCGGCCTGTCACGGCGATGACCGGCTCGGTTTTGTCGCAAAGTTCTGAAGATTTTTTGCCGGAAATTTTTCGCCCGATTCAATGTAATTTCCTCATTGTCATCAGTGGGTAGCGGTTGTTGCGCGTGTAGAATCCAACTGTTACACTGACGTTCGATCCGCCAGCAAATATCGAAATAGGTTGTTTTGACAGGCAATCTGATTTGTTACGAACCAAATCAAAATCAGACTCGATTGGTTGAACGTCTAATTTATCTGGGAGTTTTCAGGATATAAAAATGGCATCTGTGCAATCATCGGCTTCTTCTACTTCTAGCCTGACCGATGGTCAGGAATTAACCAATTCAATCGCAAGTTCTGCGGCAATTGACGATTCGATGGCGCCGGCAGAGCAGGAGAAATCCAAATCGTCCGGGCGGGCAAAAACCGGCGGAGTAGCTTCGGCCATTGACGGTTTTCTGAATCTGCTCAGCTCCATTCCGTTCGGAATTGTTTTACTGATTCTGCTGATCACGGCCTGCATGATCGGCATGTTGATTCAGCAACTGGAATTGGAGACGTTTCCGGCTTATTACGCCGAACTGACTCCGGCGGAGAAAACCGTTTACGGATGGTTGGGCTTTTTCGACATTTACCACGTCTGGTATTTCAATCTGCTGCTGTTGCTGTTGAGCCTGAACATCATCCTGGCTTCGATTGATCATTTTCCGGCGGCGTGGAGCTTCATCGCCAAAAAGAAGTTGAAGGCTTCGCCGACCTTCGCGATGACGCAGAGATTCAAAGAGAAAGCCGAACTGCCGAACGTTGATCGCAAGCGATTGACTGATCGCGCGATTGCCGCCGCCAAGGCGATGAAATTCAAAGTCCGCGTGACGGAAGAAGAGACGCGCACGACGGTTTTCGCCGAACGCGGCGTCTGGAATCGTTTGGGAGCTTATGTTGTTCACATCGGCTTGTTGACCATTTTCTTCGGCGGTTTCATGACCAGTCGAGGCTTTACCGGAATGATGCCGATCTCGCCCGATCAATCCACCGATCGAATGGTGAAGCAGACATTCAACATTGACGACGCTACCGGACAGCACAGCATAGGATCGCAGGAGTTACAGCTTCCGTTCACAGTCGAAGGCGTTGATATTCAGCAGAAGCTGATTAAAAAAGAAGGCTCGCTGGACGCGGGCAACACGCTGGATTGGCTGACTCGCGTGCGGATCAAGGATCACGAAACCGGCAAACAGACCGACGCGCTGATTCATATGAACAGCCCGTTTGATTATCGCGGTTACAGATTCTTCCAGGCTTCGTTCAACCCATTGGGCAGCGCGCGCGAAATCAAATTGCGCGTCACTCCGTTGAATGGAACTCCGCAGGAAGTGACGATCAAACGCAACGGCGAAGCCAAATTGCCCGACGGCACGCGCTTGAAATACCGGCAGTTCAATCCGGCTGCTCAATTCACGCAGGACGGACGGGTTGACATGGGAGCGACGACTTACGAAAACCCCGCCGCTGAACTGCTTTATGTCACGCCCGACGGCAAACAAGGGCAGGCATGGGCTTTCAACGAAGCTATGATCGGCCAGATCAGCAGCGCGCCGTTTCTGAAACAACGCTTTATTGATCCGGTTCCGTTTTCGGTTGTCCTGACCGATTTTGAAAAAGTTCCGCTCGCTCATCATTTGTCGGTTCAGTACGATCCCGGCGCGAAGATCGTTTATCTGGGATTCACGATTCTATGCGTGATGTTGGTGCTGGTTTTCTTCTTTTCTCATCAACGCCTGTGGATCGTCGTTGAAGACGGCAACGTTTACGCAGGCGGGGACGCCAATCGAAACCGGCTTGGTTTTGAAGACCGCGCCAAAAAATTGATGGCGCTGATCCGCGAACCGAAAAACGCATAAACCATTTGGCTGAGACGGCTCGGCCAGGATTCTTTAGTTTCGTTTTCTTTCTTCCTCTTGGAGGTTAGCTATGGCAGAAGCAATTAAATCAATCAATGCTTCGATGACTGCGGCTGCGGGTAAAGAGTCGCGACAGAGTTCAATCGTCAATTACCTGCCGGCTTTGTTGCCGCTGATTGGCGCGTTTCTGGTGCTGGTCGCGCGCATCAAATTTGGCGCTTCGGCGGTTCCCAATGATGGCGCATTGGTCGTGTTGGCCGTGCTTTGTTATCTGATTTCGGCGGCGTCCTTGCTGACCAACTTTTGGGCGCCAATCAGATTTTTGCAGCGCCTGGGATTGTGGACCTTGTCGCTCGGATTCTTCTTCAACTTTTCGGGCTGGCTTGTTCGCTGGGTAGCGGCGGGCGACCGCGAAGAATGGATTCGTATGACCAATCAGATCACCGGCGAATATCATTTCTGGTGGTTTTTCAGTTACATCCCTTACGCCAACCTGTACGACCTGTCGGTAGCCTTTGCCTTCGGGGCGGGCTTTGCCACTTTGCTGGTCAGCCAGCGCGAAAATTCGCGCTTCATCGGCGCGGTTTCGACTCCGCTGATTTCGCTGATTCTGCTGCTGGCGGTTTTCATCGGCAGCGAATTCATCAATCTCCCTCCGGTGCTTGACAGTTACTGGCGACCGATTCACGTCGGAGTGGCTTCGATAAGCTACGGCGTGGCGTTGGTCAGTTTTGCAATGGCGGTGATGTATCTGGTCAAAGACGGCGTGAAAATGGAAGCGATGGCTTTGACCGTCGCAGCTTTCGTGGTCGTCGCTTATGTCTTCGTCTGGTTGATGGGCGGCGTCAAAGGCCTCGATCCGTTTTCGCTCAGCTTCCGGCTCAATCCGGGCGTTGCGCACACGAACGGTTTCAGCAACAGCGGAGCGCGCGTCGCCTTGCCCGGCGTGGGTCTTTGGGCGACGCTTTCGCTACTGCTTTTCTTTGCTTCGGCAGTTTGTTTTGCGCTCTATCTTTACCGGAAGAACGAATCGGCTCGCGGTTACGGCCACTGGCTGATGCGTGCTTCGATTGTGACGCAAGCCGTAACCATCGGCATGATCTTTTATCGGATCAAGACGATGGGCGTGGTCGGTTCGCTGGTCGGCAGCGATCAATACTATTCGATCGGAAAGCATTTGTTTGGCAAAGACGCAGCCGGAAAATCCGTTGATGAACTTGTCACAGTCGGCTCGAACTTCATGGCTGCGAATGCCGATTCGCTGGTTCTGAGCGTCAAAGCCAATCCGGTCGAGATTGCGGCGATGATCAGCTTGCTGGTAGTCACTTGCTTCATAGCGCTTTTCAGCTTCCGCACTGAAAAGATTCGCGAAAGCCTGCCGTCGCTGGAACGCATTGACAGTCTGATTTACAAACTGGTCGGCGTGGCATTCGCCGGTTTGGCAATTCTGCTGGTGACTGGCGCGGTTTGGGCGAACGAATCGTGGGGACGTTACTGGGGATGGGACGCCAAGGAAACCGGCGCGCTGGTCGCGTGGTTTGCTTACGGAGGCTATCTGCATTCGCGAATGTCGCATGGCTGGACCGGGCGGCGTAGCGTTTACTTTGCGCTGGTTGGGTTCCTGCTGGTGATCTTCACTTATCTGGGAGTTAGCTACATTCTCCCCGGCCTGCATTCTTACGCTTAGGCTGTAATCAAAAAGCGAAGGCAAAAGGCAAAGATCGAAAGCTGGTTTTGATCTTTGCCTTTTGTTCTGTTCAGTCAACGAAACTCCGCACCCACAATGCCCCGACTCCCTAAAGCTTCTTTCACCTCTCAAACCTTGCGCGCAAGTCTGTGGTTGTCGGCTTTCGGCTTGACGGGCGTTTTGCTGGTATTGCTTTATCGCGACGCCGAACAGCAGGATTCGGCTTATCATTTTCTGTTTGCGCGATGGGCGTGGCAGCATCCGGTCTTTTTCGTCAGCGTCTGGGCGCGTCCGCTGTTCACTCTGCTTTATTTCCCGCCTTCGCTGCTGGGTTATCCGGCGGCAAAACTATTTACGGTCACCATCAGTCTGGCGACGGCCTGGCAGACTTTTCGATTGGCCGAGCAGGTCAAACTTCAACGAGCCGAACTTGCCGTTCCATTTCTTTTTCTGCAACCGGCTTTTTTTGCTCTCAGTTCGGTGGTGATGACCGAAACCCTGTTTGCGCTTCTGTTTGTCATTGCTCTGCGATTGCACGTGGCAGGCAGAATCAAATCCGGAATGGTTGCGGCTTCGCTGCTGATTCTGGTCAGACCCGAAGGCTTTTTCATCGGCTTGTTGTGGGGAATCTGGGTATTGTGGATAGCGGATCGCGGAATGCGGATTGGCGATGCCGACGGTTTCGGTAAATGGCCGATCATGGTTTTGTTACGAAAGCTACTGCGATTTCCGCAATCCGCAATTCGCAATCCGCAATGGCTGTTGCTGGCATCAGGAATGTTCATCTGGTGGTTGGGGGCTTATTGGCTGACGGGCGACAAATTGTGGATAGCGCATAACTGGCCGCCGGATTGGGAAATCAGGGGACAGGCGAATGGCACTGGACCTGTTTGGTGGTATGCGGCGCAATTGCCATTGATTGCCGGATTGCCGTTGCTGGTTCCGTTCGCGATTGGTTTGTGGTGGTCGCTGAAAACGCGTGAACTCGTTTTTGCAACTTCATCATTTCTGACCTTGTTCGTGTTGCATTCGCTGATGTTTTCGCGAGGTTGGTTCGGATCTGCCGGCTATGCTCGATATTTTGTCTGTGTTTCGCCGGTGATTGCCTTGATAATTCTGGCTGGATGGAACGAATTGGCGGAACGTCAGTCCAAGTTTTTCAACCCGGCCAAACTGACTGTCGCGGTTTCGGCGATTTCGCTGGCAGCGATTTTTTGTCTGATTTATGTGGACAGCATTCGCTACACGCGCGACGCTCAGGCCGTTGATCGTATGCACGCCTGGCTGCAAACGAATAATCCTCGGATTATTGATCGGACAACACGGCTGATTTCCAGCCAGGCTTACACTCGAATTCTGCTTGATCGCGATCCGTGGGAGAAGCCTTCTTTTTCCGCAGATCGAGAGTTCAATCTGGATTTGATCCGAAAATCTCCCGCCGGAACCCTGGTCTTATGGGACGAAGAGACGGGTCCGAAATGGTACAAGATTCGAGCGGAAGATTTTCAGGATTCAGGTTACGAACTGTTATGGTCACAGAGTTTCAAACTGAAGGGCTGGCTACTCCGGTTCAACTGGAAGCATTGGGGAGGGCCGCGTTTCCAGCGAATGTATTGGCTTTACAAGCCGCGATCAGAAGATCAGCCATCAGTTACCGACGCCGGTTGAGTATTGAAACCAGCCGGAAAGCTTAACCAAGACCGCGTACCAGAGTTTTTTCTCCAGCCATAAAAAGTAAACAACCCCAAAGCCGATCTTGAGCAACAAAGACCACGGCAACAACAATTAACTTAAACCGTATTAAAACCGTTGCCAGTGGGTTGTCCCATTGTGTAAGATTCACGAGTCACAACCGACCGGCATCGTAATCGTGGCATTAATGAAGTTGGTCAGCCAAATGATCAACTCCTCACATTCACACTTTAAGTTGATTTGTCACCACCAAGCAGAATCCGATTCTGATCTTATCTGAAATTGTACAGATGTAATCACGCCCCAGCATCTGACTCTGGTAGTGGTCGGAGTCCGAACAAATTGAATAAGTGTCAATCAAACAGTCAGTCTGATGTTCAAAAAGTATTTGATCCGTATTTTTGTCTGACTGAAGAAAATCATTGCTGAAAGCCGTTTATCGGGATGACGATCCTCTCGCTTATCAGCAGTGGCTTTAACTTGTCAACGCAGCAATTTCTATTGTTTAGGAATCTTCGGAGGGATTTATGACCCAGCACACTTTTCGTCGTCTCATCAATTCAGCTATTGTCATTGGGACGCTTGCTTTAATGAGCGCTACAGCTCTCGCACAGGGGTATCCGGCTGGCACAAGCCACATCAGCGATATGAAACCGGGCAGTGTGCTCTTTTATAATCGCTACTCGAGCAATCCCAGCAATCCTCAGATGGGCGATACGCAAATTAACATTACAAATGTCAGCCAAAGCCAGGGCGCTTCCGTTCACCTCTTTCTGGTTGACGGCAGTTCCTGCACAATCGCGGATTCGTTTATTGGTTTGACGCCGAATCAAACAGCTAGTTTTCTGGTCAGCGATTTCGACCCCGGCATTCAGGGATACATCGTTGCCGTGGCCACTGGCGGCGGCGGAGCGGGACCGACGCAAAACAATAATCTGGTCGGCACGTTGTTCATTCGCGAAACCGATGGCCGGACCGCTTATCTGCAAGCTGTCGCTGTCGCCAAACGTTCGGCGGGCGATGTCGAACCGGATGCTTTCGGAACCGCTAACCTGAATTTCAACGGCGTGGATTATGAGCAGCTTCCGATGTCTTTGGCGGTTTCAAATTTCAACAGCCAAACGACCGATTCGAACACGCTGGTTATTTACACTCCGTCGAGCAATTTGATCGTCGGCGCAGTGTCCACCGTCAGCGTTTTCACGCTTTTGTATAACGACGCAGAAATCGCTATTTCCAGCAGCTTCACCATCAACTGCTACCGGTACGAATCCTTCGTCTCGTTGTTCAATCGCGGGGGCGGCATCAACCGTCACGTTCCGGTCGGACGAACGGGCTGGCTCAGGATGACCTCAACCGGGCGACCGATTCTCGGTTCGACGCTCGGCAAAGGACCGGTTTTCGTTGGCGGACAAAACCTGCACGCTTTGAGCCTGCTGTCGTCTTACACGATTTCAGTGCCGTCATTCTAAAGTTTGAGCCGAACAAGCGGCTGAACCGATTTCAGATGTGGGATGGGAAGCAAACGCTTTCCATCCCACATCTGTTTTTGGAGGATGGCAATCGTGCCTGACCGGTTTTCGGCAACGTCCGCTTCGTGCCATGATTATCTGCGGGTGAATCTTATCTGCGGGTGAATCATGGATACAAAATTACGAATTGTGATTGCGGACGACGAACGTCCGGCCAGAGCTTTTTTGGCGGAATTGCTCAAGGCTTTTCCGGATGTTGATGTGGTTGGCGAGGCCACAAATGGATCGGAAGCCGTCGAGTTAATCGAGAAAAAGAGACCTGACCTGGCGCTGTTGGATTTGCAAATGCCGGAAGTTGACGGGCTGGGAGTTGTGCGGTTGATCCGCAAAGACCGGCTGCCTTTGATCGCTTTCGTCACGGCTTACGATGAATATGCGGTCAGAGCTTTTGAGTTGAACGCGGTTGATTACCTGCTCAAACCGGTTGAGCGCGCGCGTTTGCGCGACACGATCAATCGCGCTCAGGAGCGTTTGGAACGATCCGACCTACGCGAAAGCGAAGCCGAGCATGTCAAAGCCGCAGCCGCCGAATATGAATTCGCCACACATCCGGGCTTTCTGGAGCGAATACCTGTTCGCCTGCGAGAAGAGATCATTCTTTTGCCGGTGGATAATGTGGCGTCAATTGTCGCTGACGGCGAATTGCTTATTGTGACGACGGCGGACAATCAACGTTATTCGTTTTCTTATCGGCTGAAAGATTTGGAATCGCGCCTGGACCCGTCGAAATTCGTCAGGCTTTCGCGTGGAACGCTCGCCAACATCAACCAGATAAATCGCATCAGCCCTCTGCCTGGCGGAACTTACATCGTCACATTGCATAACAAACAACAGTTGAATGTCAGCCGGCTTCAGGCTCGCATTTTGCGCGATCAATTTCTGCGGCTGTGAGCTTCAGGTCAATCCGCCTTGAGCGCTTCAGTCATTGGAACAGGTCGGCGAGTGGACAGACTCCATCGCATAAACGGTTTTTCAGTGAAGACAAACAGCCATCCACAAACAACCAGCAAAGGTGGAACAGCCAGCAAGCATTGAATCATGAAATCCAGACTGAACGGTCTGGCCAGCGAACCCAGTGACGCCGTGCTGATGAAAGTCCGCGCAATGATGGTGACGTGGTAAAGATAGATCGTGTAACACATCCCGCCGATGATCACTATCCAACGCAAACGCACGAAAGCATTCGACCATCGCCCCAGATAACAACCGGCGTACATGGCAGCGATCATCACCGGCAGCAGAAAGTAAAAATGCCCGAAGCGCAGAAGCGTTCCAGCGATTGACAATGCCGAAACGACGGTCACCACGTCCCATTTCCAATTCTTCGCGGCTTCACGTCCGGCTGGGCTAAGGTAAAGATCGGCCAGCACAAATCCGGCCAGAAAATAATGCAGGAAGTTGACGAGCGACATACGCAGTTGCGCCGGAGCATATGGATAAATCACCCACTGAGACAGCAGACCCATGACAACCATTGTCGCCAGCATGATCGCGCGTCGTCTGTGAGCGTTGCGAATCATGAAGATTCGCACCAGCAAAGGAACCATCAGGTAAAACTGAATCTCGATTTCCAGCGACCAGGCAACGCCGTTGACCACGCTTTCGTGCCCATAAACCAGGCCGTGAACGTAAAAAATGCTGGCGAGCAAGTTCGGAATCCAGGTTGTGGCGTTGCCGGTGTCCAGCCAATGAAAATAGAAAAGAAGCAGCAGACAGATGACGTAAGGCGGTTCGATGCGTGTTACGCGCCGCAGATAATATGATTTCAAATCGGGCGCTGGCAGATCGTTGAAAGCTCGTTTGGCAAACGGCAACGCCAGAATGAATCCGCTGATGACAAAAAACAGGTTGACGCCGAAATGTCCGCAATAAGCCAGCGGTATCAGCCACGATTGATCGGCGGCGGCGAACCAGTCGGCCTTTGTGCGAATGCTTTCGACGCGATGGCTGACAGGCAGGTAGATGGAAACCAGGTGATGAAAAACCACGATGGCGATGGCGATGAACCGCAAACCGTCAACTTCCGGAATCAGATCGCCGCCTGATGTGACTCGCGAAAGTTTTGCCGCCAGCCAGTCATAAGATGAGCGCAGCCTGAGCGTTGCTGGTGAGAAGCTTATTTTCATTCACATCGGGGGCTGACAGAAATCGTCTTGACCTTTTTCCTTCCTGATTTGTTATTGTTCGCGTGAAAATAGTGCGCGAGAGTAGCAACGGATACTGGCAAAGGCAAATAACTTTTAGGCAGGCGAAGATATGATTCATCTGCAATCCATCGGCTTGAAACCGTCGGCGAAAAAACAATCCGGCTATCCTTTCAGTTTGCCGTTGATCCGGAACTTCGGCGAGATTGAACTGGCTTCGCCGGTGGTATTTTTCGTCGGCGAAAACGGATCAGGCAAATCCACATTGATCGAAGCCATCGCCGCCGGATTGAATCTGGCAGCGGTTGGCGGCGAAGACATCGCGCGCGATTCAACGCTGAAACCGGCCAGAGCATTGGGCAGGCAATTGAAATTCTCATGGCGAAGCAAAACACATCGCGGATTTTTTCTTCGCGCCGAAGACTTCTTCAATTTCGCGCGCCGCTTGCAGGCGATGCAAGCTGAGTTGCAACAGATGGCCGATGATTTCGAGGGCGAGTACACCGGCTACGCTTTGGGATTGGCCAAAGGAGCAGCGCTGGGCCAGCGTCAGGCGTTGATCGAGCGATACGGCGAAAACCTGGACGCCAATTCGCACGGCGAAAGCTTCCTCAAACTTTTTCAATCGCGTTTTGTGCCCGGCGGTTTATATTTGCTGGACGAACCAGAAGCCCCGTTGTCTCCGCAACGCCAACTGGCGCTGCTGGCGATGATCAAACAGATGATCGAACAAGACGCGCAATTCATCATCGCCACGCATTCGCCGATCCTGATGGCTTTTCCAGAAGCGGCGATTTTCAATTTCGACTCGCATCCGGTCGGCGAAATCGCTTATGAAGATGTCGAACACGTTTCGTTGACGAAGGCATTTTTGAACAACCCGAATTCGTTTTTACGGCACCTCTAGAATCCGATTATGAAAACTTATCCTCTTTATCTGAACGGCGACTGGTTCGTTTCTTCTCCTTTCGTGCAGGTTATCAATCCGGCCAACGGCGAATCGCTGGGGCAGGTTTCAACCGTTGATCGCGCTCGCGTAGCGCTGGCCATCAGCGACGCTCACGAAGCTTTCAAGTCCTGGCGCAAGCTGACCGGCAAGGCTCGCGCAGATTTTCTGCTGGCGATTGCCGACGAACTGGAAAATCGCAAACAGGACATCGCCCGGACGATCACTTTGGAAAACGGCAAGCCTCTGGCGCAAAGCTTCGGCGAAGTGGCGATGACCGTTGATCACCTGCGCTGGTTTGCCGAAGAAGCCCGCCGCGCTTATGGCCGCATAGTTCCTCATCAGGCCGACGGCAAACGCAATCTGGTCATCAAATCGCCGATGGGAGTTGTTGGCGCGATCACGCCTTGGAACTTCCCGTTGGTGTTGGCCGTGCGCAAAGCCGCGCCGGCATTGGCCGCCGGAAATACCTTGGTTTTGAAACCGGCGGAGCAAACACCGCTGGCCGCAATCGCCTTTGCCGAATGCGTGGCCGCCGCCGGTTTGCCTAAAGGAGTTTTCCAGGTCGTGCTTGGCGATGCGCCGGAAATCGGCAAGGAGTTTCTGGAAAATCCGCTTTGCCGCAAAGTCACATTCACAGGCTCAACCGAAGTCGGACGTTTGTTGATTGCAGGAGCCGCGCACTCTGTCAAACCTTTGTCGCTGGAACTCGGCGGCAACGGGCCTGTACTGGTTTTCTCTGACATCGAACTCGACCGCGCGGTCGAAGGCGCGCTGATCGCCA
>CAYRQB010000182.1:0-12093 GCA_964426025.1 uncultured Heliomicrobium sp. | reverse complement strand
CCGTCATTTTCCAGCTTTTCATTGCAGGCTTATTCGATGGCCTGAGCAGTTACAAGCTTTTACCTATTGAATTTCCTGTAGCGCCGTAAATTCGGAGGCATTCAATGAAGACGAAAAGCATTCTTGCTTTGGCTCTTGTCGTCATAGCTGTTTTGTCGTTGACCGGTTTGACTTTCAATTTTTCAGCGAGTGAAAGTCTGGCTGCTGAAAATCACGAACAGGCGATTGCTCAGGCGGCGGAATCGCTGCGGCAGAAGCTGGTCGAACAGCGGCGCGATTTTCATATGCATCCGGAACTGTCGAACCGCGAAGCGCGCACGGCGCAGGTGATTGCGGAAAAGCTTCGCGCGATGGGATTGGATGAAGTCAAAACCGGAGTCGGCAAACACGGCGTCGTTGCCGTGCTGAAAGGCAAATTGCCCGGCGGCGTCGTGGCCGTCCGCGCCGATATGGACGCGTTGCCGATTCAGGAAACGATAGACGTTCCTTACAAATCCAAAAACGACGGCGTCAAACACGCCTGCGGTCACGACGTTCACATGACTGTCGAACTTGGCGTGGCGGAAGTTTTGAGCAGGATGCGAGATCGGATTCGCGGCTCGATTAAATTTATCTTTCAACCCGCCGAAGAAGGCGCTCCGGCAGGCGAACGCGGAGGCGCGACGTTGATGATCGAAGAAGGCTGTCTGGAAAATCCGCGCCCGTCGGCGATCTTCGGTTTGCACGTCATGCCTAACATAGAAGTCGGCCAGATCGGTTACAACTCAGGCCCGGCAATGGCTTCATCGGATCGGTTTTCAATTACCGTTCGCGGCAAGAAGGTTCACGGCGCTTATCCGCACGACGGAATTGACACTGTCGTCGTCGCCGCCGAATGCGTCACCGCTCTGCAAAGCATTCGCAGCCGCCGCATCAACACACAGGAACCGCTGGTCATCACCATCGGCAGCATTCACGGCGGCAATCGTTTCAACATCATCGCCGACGAAGTGAAGCTTGAAGGCACAATGCGAACTCTGAACGAAGACGTGCGAACTGGCGCCATTCAAATGATGAAACAGACTTTGGCCGGAGTTACTTCGGCTTATGGCGCAAGTTACGAGATAGAATTCGGCGGCAACAATCCCGTCACTTATAACGATCCGGCGCTGGTCGAAGCGACTTTGCCGACGATGAAAAGAATCATCGGCGAAAAGAATCTGATCGTTCCTCGCCCGCAGATGGGAGCCGAAGACTTTTCCGCTTACCAGAAAATCATTCCGGGCTTTTTCTACTTCCTCGGCGTTGGCAACAAATCGAAAGGCATCACGGCAATGATTCACACGCCGGAATTTGACGTTGACGAAGAAAGCCTGGTCATCGGCGTGAAAGTCATGTCGAACGTGTTGCTGGATTATCTTGACCGCTTGCCGGGCAAGTGAAGTGTCTAGATCAGAGCACGCGACATTGAGACAATCAGGAAATAGACAAGATTGACAAGATTCGACAGGATTGGCGGTATATCAGCTCAATTGCTATTTTCATCCTGTTGAATCCTGCAAATCCTGTCCAAAGGTTTTCTGTATTGATTCGGTCAGCGATTCGAGACGTTCAGCCAGACGGGATTGGCTTTTTTGCCGTCAACGATTACTTCAAGTTTTAACTCTCCGCGCCCGCGAAGGCTGTGCGGCATAAGCAAATTGATTTGATCAAGTCCTGACATCTGGCCCTGTCGTCCGGCAAAGATTGCCGGAATCTCTTCTTCGCCGAGTTTCACCTGAATCGAGCGGGCATCAATGGACTGCCAGCCGGTGCCGAACAAAATCAAATATAGCTGTTGGTTCTTCGACGCCAGCTTCAACGGTCGAGCGACGAATCTCTCTTGCGCCGAATCGAATTGCGAGGTTGGCTCGAATTGCTGCGAGCCATCTGCTTCGACGCGCAAAGCGATTGCCGCGGCGACGCCTTGTCCATCGGCGTTGGCTGTGAACAGGCCTGGCGAAACAGACGAGATGTGAATGCTTCCGATCGAGATAATCTCATTGCCATTGCAAACTGTGACGGTTGCCAATCCTTCGGCTGTGTCGGCTGGAATCAAAAAATTGATTTGTGACGGCGACACGAAAAAGAGCGGAGCGGTATGTTCAACGCCGCGACTGTCTGTGATTTTCAGAGAGGTCATCGAAAGGGAAGTTGGCAACGGCAAAGCAGTAGCGCTCAGGGTTGTTTCCACCAGATTGTCACCGAATGCGGAAACGATTTGTTCGGGCGCGAAATCCTCGCCTTCGAAACTTGCAGCCGAAACAGTGGACACAACGCCAACGTCTGCGCCTTCCAACACGAAATCGGCATTGATGACGTTGGCCTGATGATCGGAAAGTTCACGCCGCACGGGTTGATCGGAAAAGCTAATCGCCAAAGGCCGGGATTTATTTATTGAGATCGGCTCGAACTGACAGATCAGCAATTCCTGCCCGCCAGCTTGAAACGATTTGCCCGCAGGTAAAGCCAGGACGAATCCGATTCGTCCACGCTCAGCTTTGGCTGTGTTGATGTGCAGCGCCGCTTGTTGCGCGTTTTTGCCGAGTACGGCTTTGGCCATTCGCCATTGGGAAGCGTTGAACTGCAAGCTGAATCCTATGGCATTTTCAAAACCCTGAGCTTCAATCTCAATCGTCATTCGTCGCCCATTGATTGAAGGAAGCAATCGTCCGTGGACGAGAGCTTTTGATTGATTGAGAGAGGATGTTTGAAGGCTTTTCAGTGATGCTTGAGTTGTTAGTGATCCCTGGCTCGGATTTGTAGGGCCGCCCGCTGCGACAATCGGATCGAGCGCGGCGGCATAACGCCCTGCCTGAGTCCAATCGGTGATTGAGATTCTTCCGTCGCCAAGCGTTTCGCGCGGAGCGCAATCGGCTCGCTGGAATTCATTGCCCGGACTGGCTGTCTCCAAACCGGCCACGAAACGGCCAAGCTGAACCCAATCGGTGATTGTGACTGCGCCATTGCCGTCTCCATCGGGACGCGGAGTAACGTCGGCTTCAAAGCCCTTAGTGATTGTCGCCTGACCTGAAGTGTATGTCGCAGTCAATGCGTTGGCGTTGACATCTGATATTTCGCGGGAAACGGGCTGATCGCCGAAATTGATCGCTGTGGTTCCGAAGTTCGCATTTGGCGAAATGTTGAAAGTAACGACGACAAGCTGGCGAACTCCGACTGAAAATTTTTGATTTGCTGGCAGCGCCAGCGCTAAACCGATTCGTCCTTGCCCGGCCTGGTTTGTGTTTACGTTAAATCCGGCGCCGGTTGCATCTGTGCCCAGGGCTGCAACCGGGTTGCTCAGCACGGCGGGGTCGAAGGTCAAGCTGAAGCCAATGGCGTTTTCATCGCCCTGCGAAACCAGTTCGATGGGAACGCCGACCATACCGCCAATTGGCCCGCTGGCCGTTGCTACGCGAACGATTCGCGTATTGTTTTGTGCGACGGCGAACTGCGGGGCGTTTGCCTGTCGGGCGTTTGAATGAAGGAAAAGCGCGCCTCCAAAAACTGCGCAGCAGAGCAGAAAAGCGATCTTAGGCGGCATCTGGATTGTCCTCTTGAATTGAAAGGCAAAAAAACGCCTCGCCGCTTTTGATTGTTGAACTCATCAGCGACGAGGCGTTTTGCTATGCGAACCAAAGGAGAAAACTGTTTAAGCCGCCGTACGGCGGGCAGGTGAGAGGTTAAGTTGTCTGCGCAACCCCGCAACCCAAAAGTCAAAGCGAGTTTGGGGCACCTTGATTTCAGCTTGAGTCACAATCTGGGTCTGAACTGTTTTTCCACAGTTCGGGCAGCAACGAGAATACGCAAAAATCTGGTAACTACAGTGTTGACAACGCATCGGGGCACACCCTCCAAATTTTTTGGCATAAAACTTAACTTCGATAAGAACTTCTTGTAGTTCTAACTTCTTGAACCAGAACTGCAATGGGGGAGAGGTGTTTGCATTATAAACTCATCGACAATTTTGTCTAGCTACTATGGAAAATTTTCTCAGTAACCAAGAAAAAAATTCATCTTGAAGCCAGGCTTGTGTCACTTCGTATGACAGAGTTGTGCAGGATTCTGTTGAAATATTCACAGCCTGACCTCAGCTATGGAAATCACTCAGCCAGTCGCAGGCTGCGAAGAATTTGCTGAAACGTTGCTTTATAAGCTTCGGCTTCGTCTTCGGGCGCAATGGTGATGATGTAAAACATCCGACCGTCCGAAGTCACGGTCGTGTAGGTAATGTCAATTTCCGCGACTCCGTTGATGGCAGACGGGCCTGCAACTGCGGCGGCGATTGCCTGCCGACCGGCGAGCGTCGTTTGCCTCATCTGACCTACGGTTTGAAAATCGGCGTTGGTTTCCAATTGTCGTTGAATGAAGGCCTGAGTGGCGGATTGCAGGTCGCCCTGTTGAACTGGCATTACGCCGACGAAAATTCCATGAGTGACCATCATCGAATCGTCGCTTTGTTCGGGCATTTTTCCGTAAGCTCCTTTTGGAGCGAAGATGTAATTTGACTGATTGGCGCGAAGCGTGTCCCAGTTTGCGGGCGCTTGCAGTGCGAACGAACCGTCTTCGGCCTGGAAGCCTTTGAACTGGCCTGAAGGACGCGGCGGACGAGCGCCAAGTTCCAGATTTGTCGGGTCTGTGCCTATGCGTCGGAGCTGGCTGGTCGCGCTCAATTGTGGCGCGCGGCCTGTCAATCTGGCTTTGACCTGCTCGAATTCCGGGGTTGTTTGAACAGGGTTGGCGTTGACAGGCAATTTCGGAATTTCAGCCAGGATGTATTGAATGCGATTGCCCGGGTCTGGATGATCGCTGAGCATTTCAGGAGTCCGCTGGCCGCCTTCGGCCTGAAGCGTCTTGAAGAAACTTGCCATATCACGCGGATCGTAACCGGCTTCGGCCAGTATGCGAGCGCCTTCCAGATCGGCTTCCTTTTCGGCTGTGCGACCAAATTTCAGAAATGCCAGATTCGCGCCAAGCCCGCCTATTGCTCCGACGGCTTGCCCCAGATTCGGGTTTTCGCCGCTGGCGGCAATCGTGCCCAGAATTCCAAGTCCGACCTGCGCCAACCTTTGTTTCGACGCTTGATTGGTTCCGTGTCGCAAAGCGGCATGAGCGATTTCGTGAGCCATGACTCCGGCCAGTTCGCCTTCGTTGCGAGCGGCGGCGATGGCTCCGGCATTGACGAACAGGAATCCGCCGGGCAATGCGAAGGCGTTGATCTCGCGCGTAGCGACAACACGAAACTGATACGGGAATCTTTCACCGGCTGCTTTGGCGGCAAGCTTTTGACCAAGCTGGCTGACGTAATTGCCAATTTGCGCGTCATCCAGCATTGGCGTTTCGCTGATTATCTGCTCCGCCGATTGCCTGCCCAGTTCAATATCCTGTTTGGCGCTGAAAAGGTTCAGGCCGGGTTTGAATTTCGGCTGCGATTTCGAACCTGGCGGAGCTTCCATCGAACCGCCGCCGCAAGCCATTTGTCCCACGATCAATGAAACGATCAAAAATGACAGTGCCAACTTTTGTCTGAACATAAATAAATCCTCTGTTAGTTTAGGCGCGAGCATTCCCGCTGGGAGCGCAAGCATCTTGCTCGCCAACAATCAAGAAACTCAGTTTCGACCAAGACGAGTCGAAAAAGGCTTGTAAAGTTTGCTGGCTATGCGGGTGACCAAACTTCTCGGCGCAAATCTTTCCGCGAAAACCATCGCGCGATTGCCGAAGCCGGAAATGACGAAGCTGCGTTCGGCTGCCAGAGCTTTCAATCCTTCGTCCACGACTTCATCGGGCGTCTGCATCTTTTTCGGATCGCGCAAATGCGAAGTTCCGGCGACGGTTTGAAAATGCGTGGCTGTCGGTCCAGGGCAAAGCGCCATCACTCGCACGCCTTGATCGCGACATTCAGCCCACAAACCCTCGGCGAAAATCAGCGCAAAGGATTTAGTCGCCGCATAAATCGTCGAATAAGGCACGCCTTGAAAAGAAGCGGTCGAAGCCAGTTGGATGATCGCGCCATCGCGACGTTTGAGCATCGGTTGCAGAAAACAATGAGTCAGCGCAACCATCGCCGTGACGTTGACCTGAATCATTTCCAATTGCCGGTCGAGCGGAAGGTCGGCGAAATCGCCAACCGCGCCGAACCCTGCGTTGTTGATCAGCAGATCAACCTGCAAGCCGCCGCCTTCGGTTTGATCGAAAATTGTGTGGGGAGTTTTGGCATCGGCCAGATCAGCTTCAATCACTTTGACGCTGACGCCGTGACGAGCGCTTAAATCATCGGCGATTGATTGCAGACGATCAACCGAACGCGCGGTCAAAACCAGATTCGCTCCATCGGCGGCCAGCCGTCGGGCAAAGGCTTCGCCTATGCCATAGGATGCGCCTGTGATCAGAACATTTTTGCCTTTCCATTCGGACATTCAATATTTGGAAGTTGGAGTTGTCGGGTTACTCAGCGACCAGTTCCAGCAAAGTGATTTCAGGCGGGCAGCCGTACCTGAGCGGAAGGACGACCGTCCCAAGTCCACGGTTGACGTAAAGCTGTGTCGCGCCAAGTTGCGCGTGACCGCGAGTCAGTCTTCTGCTTCGGCGGCGCAGCCATTTGTAGGTTTTGCGATCTTCGCGACCGATCAGCAATCGCCAGTTGATCTGTCCTCCGTGCGTGTGGCCGGAAAGCACCAGATCAATTCCGGCGCGAGCCGCTTCGCGAATGATTGCCGGATTGTGTGAAAGCAAAATGCGTGTTTCGCTGGCGTCAGTGCCGATGATGGCGGTTGGCAAGTCGTCGCGTCCGACCAGCACGTCGTCAACGCCTAGCAATTGAATGTATTCGCCGCCGCGTTCAATTCGAAGGTTTTCGTTGTTCAGCACGCGAATGCCTTGTTCGATCAACGAAGTTTCCATCGCTTCGCCGTCAGTCCAATGGTCGTGATTACCCATAATGGCAAAAACTCCCTGCGGCGCTCGCAGCATCCCCAAAGCCTCAGCGCATCCGGGAATGTAATCGCGCGAATGCGAAATGTAATCGCCGGTCAGGACGGCCAGATCAGCCTGCAAAGTGTTGGCGTGACGGACAGCCTGGGCAATTTCCCATTTACTGAGAAACGGGCTGTGATGGATGTCGGAAAGTTGGACGATACGAAAGCCGTGAAATGCGCGCGGCAATTTGGGCAGAACGATTCGTTGATGAGTTACCTCAACCTGACGAGGCTCAATCAGCGCGGTTTGAAAAAATGCTGACAGGGTTTTCAACCAGTGAGTGCGCTGGCGCGGTTGTGCTTGTGACGCGCGTCTTTGTTTGAAGCGCGTGATGACGTAGTTTTTCATCCAGCTTAGCTCCTGAACAGAATTTTGTTGTTTAGACCGTTGAGGACTTGAAAGGTAAAGCTCTGACGACTTTTTGATGATTCGTAATTTCGCAACGCCGGGATTATATTCGGCGACAGCAGCAGGTAGCAATCAACTGCCCATTAGTTTCGAGAACTTCTTAACGACCAATGTCATCATCAGACGCTTCACTTTTGATCAGCATCATCGTTCCCGTGTTGAATGAAGAATCCGGAATCGCCGCCACGCTCGGCGAACTTAAGCCAATCGCGCGCCGCCCGGAAGTCGAAATCATCGTCGCGGACGGCGGCAGCAGCGACCGGACTCTGGCAATCATCGAAAAATTCGATTTCGCCAAAAGCGTCGTCTGCCGGCAGGCCAATCGGGGGTTGCAGATGAACAGTGGCGCAAAGATTGCCAATGGCGAAATTCTGTTTTTCCTTCACGCGGATGTGAAATTGCCGCAAAGCGCGATTGAGTCGGTCGGAAAAGCAATGGCCGACGACCGCGTGTCCGGCGGATGTTTTCAAATTCGATTTCCGGCTGATGTTCCTCTCTCTTTGCGATTGGTGGCGTGGGGAATCAATCTTCGTACTCGACTTTTCAAAACTGCGACCGGCGATCAGGCGATCTTTGTTCGACGAGAGGCTTTCGACCGGATCGGCGGTTACAAAACCTATCCGTTGATGGAAGACATCGCCCTGTTCAACGATTTGAAAAAGCGCGGACAGGTCATCGTCCTCGATCATCGCGTGGAAATCTCTCCACGTCGCTGGCTGCGTTACGGCGTCTGGCGGACTGTCCTGTTGATGTATTTGCTGCGCTTTGGGTTCTGGCTGGGCATTCATCCGGCAACGCTGAAAAGATTTTTCATTGATGTCAGATGAAATCGAACGCGTGAAAACCAGCCGGAAATGTTAAACTCCGCCCGTTTTTCCCCTGACGAAATTTGTGACTAATTCCTTTCAATTTTTCCCCGGTAGAACAGATTTAGTCTGTTCATGTCCCGAACAGACTAAATCTGTTCTACTTTTCCCGGAGTTGTAAATGAGGCTTATCCGTAAATTTGCCATAGCCGGTTTGCTCGCTGTTTCGATTGCTGTGATCGGTCATTCGGTTATTGCTCAACAATCCAAACAACAAGACCCGCGTTTCAAACCAGTGCCGATGAATCCGGGGCCGCTTGGATCAGCCGGTTACATCACTTTGTTGCCGATTGATGATCGCCCGGCGGTCGGTCAGTTCGCTCAGATGATCGGAGCCGTCGCCGATCACAAAGTGACGATGCCGCCGATGGAAATGCTCGGACGATTCACCCGTTCCGGCGACACTGCGCGCATCGAACAATGGTTGAAATCTCAGGATTATTCCAAAACCGACGCGCTGGTTGTTTCTGTGGATATGCTGGCTTACGGCGGGCTGGTCGCTTCGCGCACGCACAAAGTTTCATTCGACGAAGCCAGAAAGCGATTGGAGTTTTTCCGCTGGTTCAAATCGAAGTATCCGCGAGTTCCGGTTTACGCCTTCAGCGTGATTATGCGCGTGGCTCCGACGGCGACAGCCGCGACTCAAGGCGTTCACGACAAACTGGCTCGCTGGGCTGAGTTGAAAGACCGCGCGCCGAAAACCAAAGACAAGAAGCTTGATGCAGAGCTTGAGCAATTGACCGGAGACCTGTCGCCCGCCGTCATCGAAGATTATCTGGCCGCGCGCAAGCGCGATTTGCAGATCAATCTGGCAATGCTCGATCTGGTCAAAGCAGGAACCGTCAATGAACTGATTTTGCTGCAAGACGACGCGCGGCAATTCGGGCTACATCGTCAGGATCAGGCCGTGCTGAAAGCCAGATTGAAAGAACTCGGTTTGGAATCGAAAGCGCCGATTTACAACGGCACTGACGAAGGTTCGTCGTCGCTGGTCAGTCGCGCGGTGCTGGACAAGTTCCTATACAAACTGAAAGTCGCCGTCGTCTATTCGTCGGAAAAAAGCCGCGAGGTGATCGCTCCTTACGAAGATCATCCATTGCAGTTCACCGTCGAAAATCAGATTCGCGCCGCCGGTGGAATTCCGGTCAGCGAATTCGATCAATCGGATTACCGTTTGTTCGTCAACGCTCCGGGAACTGACGACGAAGAGTTCGACCTGTTTCTGAAAAAGCTTCTGAAGGAATTGAAAGAGAATCGCCACATTGCGCTGGCCGACGTGTTGTTTCCGAAACCGCATTTCAGCGGAGCCGACGAACGAATCATCGCCGCCTTGAAACGCGAAAACCTTTTAGACCGTTTCGCCGGATACGCCGCCTGGAACACGGCTGGCAACACGCTGGGAACGGCGATTCCTCACGCCAATATGCGAGTCTTTTTCCGCTCGAAGCTGAATGATCGCGCCGACCGCGCCGCTCGCACTGAAGCCGCGCATCTGGAATTCCTGCTCAACCGTTTTGCCGGAGACTACCTGTATCACGACATAGTTCGGCTGGACATCAACGACCGCCTGCGCCGCGAAGCGAAAGACAACGAAGTGACTTACGAAATGAATCCGCAAAAATACGAGCAGATAAATCGCGAAGTCGGCCAGAAGCTTTCAGCCGAAATCGAAAAATTCTTCGCCGAATATTTCAAAGGCCGAACGCATCGGCTGGCGATTTACAAAGGCGTCGAAAAGACCATCACCGTCAACGGCCTGAAAGACCTGAAAGTTTATCTGCCCTGGTCGCGCACTTTCGAATGCGTGATTGAACTGAAACTCGATTACACCGCCAACTGATGACTGCCTCACTGATCATTCTCATCTTCATCATCTTTGCCGCGCTGATGATTACCAAGCGCATGCCTGCCATTCTGGCGGTTCCGGCGATGGCCGTTTGCGTCGCCGCAGTCGCCCGCACTCCGGTCAAAGTTATTCTGGAAAATGTCGTCGCCAACGGCTCGATCAAACTGGCCAGCCAGTATCTGATGGTTTTTGCCGGAGCCATGCTTGGTCGCGTGGTGATGCAAACCGGCATCGCCGAAAGCATGATCAAACGCGCTGCGGAATTTGGCGGAGACCGTCCGCTGACTCTGGCTGTGACCTTGATGATTGCTGTGGCCTGGCTGTTCACCACGCTGACCGGTTTGGGCGCGATCATCATGGTTGGCGGATTGGCTCTGCCGATTATGATGAGCATAGGCGTGCCGCGAAAACTGGCTGGCATTTTGTTTCTGCTGGCCTTCGCGCTGGGTTTCGTTTTCAACATCGCGATGTGGGGGTTTTATCAGGGAACTTTCAATATTGACCCGCAGGCGATCAAACGCTTCGCGGTGATTCTGGCGGCGATTGACGCCTTGGCCATCGTCGTTTTCCTGATCATCGCCGCGCGGCGAATGAACAGTTACGGCGCGTGGGCTGTCGCGGTCGAAGACGCTTCGGGCGAAGCGGCGAAAGCCAAAAGCGAAGTTTCTCTGTTTGCTTTGCTGGTTCCGATTCTTCCGCTGGTTTTGCACGCCTGGTTGGGAGTTCCTGTCATCGCCGCTTTTCTGATCGGCGCGGTGTTGGGAGTTCTGGTAACTCGTCCGAAGGAAGTCGTTCGCCAGCTTTCCAGCGCGGCTGTCAAAGGTCTGGAAGATGTGGCTCCGGCGGTGATTCTGATGATCGGCATCGGCATGCTTTTGAACGCGACAACGCTGCCTGCGGTCAAAGCTTCGCTCAGCCCGCTGGTCAGCAATTTCAATTTTCAATCGCCGCTGGTTTACGTGGCGTTCTTCGGATTGCTTTCGCCTCTGGCTTTGTATCGCGGGCCGCTCAATCCGTATGGAATTGGCATTGGAGTTTATCTGTTGATTCGCGATTTGAATTTGTTGCCGCCTCTGGCATTGCTGGCCGCAGTCATGAGCGTCGTACAGGTTCAAAACGTTTGTGACCCGACCAACACGCAAAACGTCTGGATAGCGAACTACGTAGGCATGCGCGTCGAAGAAATCACACGACAAACGATCATCTTCAAAGTCGCCGTCTGCATCGCCGGTTTGATCGCCGGAAGCTGGCTGTATTTGTCATAACTATAGACCTCAAGAAAAAATTTTCCGCCCACGAAGCCGCACGAAGAAGCACGAAGGGAGGCAAAACGGTAAATTTTCTTCGTGTTCCTTCAAGTTTTTTCGTGGGAAACCTTAACCCTACTCGCCATAACTGGCACAAGTGTCTGCTTGCTGAAGCCAGGCATTCTAGCGAAGAGCAAACTCCGTCATTTTCTTCGTGTATTCTTGGTGTGGCTTCGTGGGAAGACATTTTCTTGAAAACTATACTTCGTGGCGTCACTGGTAATTCAATAGGCAAACAGCCTGATGAAAGAAGAACGACAATATCGCAATTAGCCATTACC
The DNA here is from genome assembly GCA_964426025.1 of uncultured Heliomicrobium sp. Lineage (GTDB taxonomy): Bacteria > Acidobacteriota > Blastocatellia > RBC074 > RBC074 > RBC074. The sequence continues at coordinate 389 of CAYRQB010000182.1, read as the reverse complement.
CATCAGCCATTAACCATTGATAGGCAGGGGGAAGGTTTTTTACCCTGACCGATAATGGCTAATGGTTAGTGGTTAATTCCTCTATTACCCACGGGAATTTTTGAACAGGAGGAATCACCGTGTTCCAACGATCTCTGCTTTTGCTTGCTTTACTTCTGGCTTTTCATTCGTCGTTGATGGCTCAACAGCAGCGTCAGCAAACTCCGCCGCCGGCTCAAACACCGGCGACCTCTCCGACGCCGACTCCGACGCCTGTGCGCGAAGAGCCGCCCATCACCACCAAACACGAAGTTCAATTGGGCGGCAAAACGCTGAAATACACCGTGACGACCGGAATGATGCCGATCAAAAATATCCAAACCGGCGAAATCGAAGCGCAGATGTTTTTT
>CAYRQB010000181.1:0-12112 GCA_964426025.1 uncultured Heliomicrobium sp. | reverse complement strand
CGGATCGAAGCATGAAAATTACGGCGAGACGGGGATGGCTCACCTGTTGGAACATTTGGTGTTCAAAGGCACGCCCAAACACCCCGACATCCCGAAAGAGTTGACCGAACACGGGACTCGCCCGAACGGTTCGACCTGGTACGACCGCACAAATTATTTCGAGACGTTTGCCGCCACCGAAGAGAATCTGAAATGGGCGCTCGACCTGGAATCGGATCGGATGGTCAATTCGTTCATCGCCAAAAAAGATTTGGACAGCGAAATGACCGTCGTTCGCAATGAATTCGAAATGGGTGAAAACGATCCTTTCGGTGTTTTATCCGATCGTATTTATTCGACGGCCTATCTGTGGCACAACTACGGCAAATCCACCATCGGCGCGCGCGCAGACATTGAAAACGTGCCGATTGATCGTTTGCAGGCTTTTTACAAAAAGTATTACCAGCCGGACAACGCGGTGCTGCTGGTCGCCGGAAAGATTGATGAAGCCAAAACCCTGGCGATGGTCGCAGATTATTTCGGCAGGATTCCCAAACCCGATCGCGTGCTTCAGAAGGTTTACACCGATGAACCGACTCAGGACGGCGAACGATCGGTGGTCGTGCGTCGAGTCGGCGACGTGCAATTGTTGATGGCCGCTTATCACGTTCCCGGCAGTTCGCATCCAGACACGGCAGCGGTCAGCGCGTTGTTGCAGATCATGAGCGAACAACCCGGAGGCCGATTGCACAAGGCTTTGGTCGAAACCAAAAAAGCCGCCGCGGTTTTTGCCTTTCCTTACATTTTCGGCGAACCGAGTCTGTTTCTGGTCGGCGCTCAACTCAGACAGGAACAATCGCTCAGCGAGGCTCGCGACATCCTGTTGAAAGTCGTCGAAGAAGTTGGCAAAGCTCCCGTCACCAAAGAAGAGGTTGATCGCGCCCGCACCAACTTGCTGAAAGATATTGAATTGAGGCTCAACTCGGTGGAAGACGTTGGATTGGAGATGAGCGAATGGATCGGTTACGGAGACTGGCGATTGCTGTTCATCAATCGCGACCGGATACGCAATCTGACGACAGAAGATGTTCAACGCGTAGCCGTCAATTACCTGAAACAATCGAACCGGACTTTGGGCGAATTCATACCGACGGCGAAACCCGACCGCGCCGAAGTTCCCGCCAATCCAGACGTGCTGGCTCTGGTCAAGGATTACAAGGGCGATGCGAAGATTGCCGAGGGCGAGGCTTTTGATCCGACGCCGTCCAACATCGAATCGCGAACCATCCGGGCTTCAGTCGGCGGGATCAATTATGTCTTCGTGCCTAAACAGACGCGCGGCGACACGGTTGTCGTCAACATGGCTCTTCATTTCGGCGACGAAAAAAGTTTGATGAATCGCGACTCAGCCGGCGACCTGGCCGGTTCAATGCTGATGCGCGGAACGTCCAAACACACTCGGCAACAGATCAAGGACGAATTCGACCGTTTGAAAGCGAACATCGGAATCGGGGGCGGAGTAACTTCGGCCAGCGTCAGCATCGAAACCACTCGCGAAAATCTTTCGGCGGTGATGAAACTGGTCGCAGAAGTTTTGCGCGAACCGTCATTCCCAGCCGATGAGTTCGAGCAGCTCAAACAGGAAGAACTGGCCGGAATCGAACAGCAACGCAGCGAGCCGAATTTTGCGGCAATCAACGCCGCGCAGCGTCACTTGCAGCCGTATCCGAAAGGTCACGTCAATTACAACCCGACCATCGAAGAAATGATCGCCAATTTGAAATCGGTGACTCTGGACGACGTGAAGAAGTTTTACGCCGATTTTTACGGCGCTCAGCGCGGCGAATTGTCCGTGGTCGGCGATTTCGACGAAAAGGAATTTGCCAAACTGGCCGGCGATCTTTTCGGCGGATGGAAGAACAAAATGCCGTTTACCAGAGTCCCCAGCACGTTCAAGGATGTTCCATCGGTCAACGTGAATCTGGAAACCCCGGACAAAGCAAATGCCTTTTTCATCGCCGGACAAAATTTGAATCTTCGCGACGACGATGCGGATTATCCCGCGTTGGTGTTGGGCAATTTCATGATCGGCGGAGGATTTTTGAATTCGCGTCTGGCGGTTCGCATTCGCCAGAAAGAAGGTTTGAGTTACGGCGTCGGTTCGCAGCTTTCCGCCGGTTCGCTGGACAGAAGCGGCTCATTTTTGGCTTTCGCCATTTACGCTCCGCAGAATCGAGACAAATTGGAGACGGCGTTCAAGGAAGAGATCGCTCGCGTTTTGAAGGACGGCTTCACCGCAGAAGAGATTGCCGACGCCAAAAAAGGCTGGCTGCAATCCCGTCAAGTCAGCCGCGCTCAGGACAATGAACTGGCCAGCCGCTTGCGCAGCTACACTTTTATTGAACGCACGCTGGCCTGGGACGCAGAGTTTGAAAAGAAGGTCGAGGCTCTGACCTCCGAACAAATCGCCGCCGCATTGCGCAGGCATATTGATCCGGCCAGGATCAGTTATTTCAAGGCTGGCGATTTCGCGAAAGCTGCTGGCAAGTAAATCAAAAGGCAAAAGGCAAAAGGCAAAAATTGAAAGGCGATTTTCGCACTTTTGATTTTGACCTTTGCCTTTTGGTTTCCGATGTTTTCTTCTCGCTTCAAGTGGAATCTGGAATCGAATCGGCTGGCGCAATTGATCGCTGAAAAGCGCGAAGGCGGAATTCGCATTTTTGATTTGACCGAATCGAATCCGACGCGCATCGGGTTCGATTTTCCGGTCGAAGAAATTTTGCCAGCGCTGGCCAACGGCGCGGCGATGGTTTACGAACCTCAGCCGAAAGGTTTGCTCATCGCGCGTGAAGCGGTCGCGGAATATTACGCCGAACGCGGTTTTGCAGTTGATCCCGATCGGCTTCATCTGACGGCCAGCACCAGCGAAGCTTATTCCTACCTTTTCAAACTGCTGGCCGATCAAGGCGACAACGTCCTGGTTCCTCAACCGAGTTATCCGCTGTTTGATTTTCTGGCTTCGCTGGAAGGCGTTGAGTTGCGACCTTACGAACTGGAATACCTGCATCCGCAAGGTTGGAGAATTGATTTCGATTCGATTGAGAGGGCGATCACGCCAAAAACTCGCGCCATCATTTTGGTCAATCCGAACAATCCGACCGGCTCGTTCATCAAGCAGAATGAATTGCGGCGGCTGAACAAATTCTGCGCCAGTCACAATCTTGCTCTGATCGTTGATGAAGTCTTCGGCGATTACGGTTTTGGCAAAGACGAAAACCGAGTGTCGTCGCTGGTCGAAAACTCTGACGCTCTGACATTCGTGATGAGCGGTTTTTCCAAGATTCTGGCTCTGCCACAAATGAAGCTGGGTTGGATTGCGACCAGCGGCCCGCAGGGTTTGCGCGACGAGGCAATCGAGCGGCTGGATTTGATCGCCGACACTTTTCTTTCAGTTGGAGCGCCGGTTCAGCACGCCGCGCCCGAATGGTTCAGGCTTCGCGGCGATTTGCAGCGGCAAATACTCGATCGAGTTCGCGGCAATCACGATTGGCTGGCGCATCAGGTCGAAGCATCATCGGTCAGGTTGCTGACGGTCGAAGGCGGATGGTATGCGACGCTGGAAATTCCGCGTCACTTCAACGAAGAAGAATGGGTCTTGCGATTATTGGCTGAAGAAAACGTGCTGACTCATCCGGGATATTTTTTCGACTTTCCGCGCGAAGCTTTTCTGGCGCTCAGTTTGTTGCCATCGCCTGAAATTTTCCGTGAGGCTTCTCATAGGTTATTGGAGCGACTGGTTTAGCTAACAGACTTTGAAGTCTTTTCTAGAAGGAGGTGATTGATGAAGAAAATCGTGTCTGGCATTGGCTTAATTGGATATTTGATAGCTTCATTTACTTTTATTGGATGTGAGGAACATCCATATAAAATTTCGATTAATGGGGAGATTCCACCCGCCTTCAAAGTCAAAACCAATGGTAGCTTGTATTTTGTTCGAATCGTTAAATCTCCGGCCCCGGAAAGCGAGATATATCCGAATGAGGCTGGTATATGGCAAATTGAACCAGATAAAAAAAAGGTGGTAACTTACCCATACCCAGAGATTAAATATGGTGTAGTACCAGATGGTTTTATTCAAAAAGTTCCCCAAGATGGTTCTGCACCTGCGGCTCTGACAGAAGGTCAAGAGTATTTATTTTTTGCTCCACCCGCGGCAAATATCAAAGGGGTAAAATTTAAGATCGAAAACGGAAGATCAGTGATTGTGGATTAAGCTGCTTATGGTTTGCCTGAGAGTGATTTGGGTTTTGGTTTTTCTTCCAACTTCTTTTCCTGTCCACCGTTTTTTTCCGACAATCGGTCAATTTCCTTTTTCATTTCCAGCATCTGCCTTTGCATGGTCACGACCTGTTCGGCCAGGCTGAGTTGCTGACGCTGCAACTCCAGAACGGTTTGTTGGCTGGCGCCCGAGCTTGCCGCGCTGAGCGATTGCGTCTGTTGCGAACGTTCGATGTAATCAACCCGAATCTGCAACTGATCCAGCCGCCGTTCAATATTCGACAGACGAAAAGTTTGATCCTGACTTGTCTCGGCGGTTTGCGTTGGAATGGCGAAAAGCGCCAACAGCAGAATGCCTATGGTCAGATGCGCGGGTTTGAGTGAAAAACGATTTGACAACATGACTTCCTTCTCCTTTCCGAGCCTCTCACTGATTTGACGAAGTGTGATCGTGGATGATCTTCCAGCCGTCTTTGAATTTGCGGAATATCAGCGTGTACAAACCGCCGGGCTTTTTGCCGTCGGACATCGTCAATTCCCAGCGTCCGCGAACTACGGCGGCAGAATTTCCCATCAATTGAATATCCAATTCGGAAAATAGCAGCTTGCCCATCTCCCGGCCTTCGGCCTGATAAGTTTTGCGGTAACGTTCGATGGTCGCGTCCCAGCCGGACAATTTGCGTCCGCCGGAATAGAAAGTCAGATTCGGCGAGCGCCAATAACCGTCCATAAATTCTTCCAGTTTGCCGGCGTTCCAGGCAGCGACCTGAACGTCGAGCACGGCGCGAATGTCTGCTTCGGCGTTTCCTGTGGCTTTGGTTTTTGCGGATTTGAACTTGCTGGATTGTTCGTCGGTCTTGGCATTCGCCGACGCCGCGACGGTCAATGTCATCGCCAGACAAAAAAGCGTCAGGCAAAATCCGGCAAAAAGCAGTTGTATTTTATTTTTCATCTTTTCTTCCTCGATTTTTGGGAATCTCGCGCGGTCTTGAGCTTCGGCTACCTCTCGCTGGTATAATTACGCCGCTATGTCAGACAACTTCTTTCTGTCGCCTGACGATGAGCCGAACGGCTCGCGTCGTAAATCAGCAGGTATAACCTGGCAGGATAAGCTAACAGACTTCAGATTTCGTGTCGAAGATTTCCTGCGCTCAACGACTCTGGGTTCGCTGGTCGTGTTGGCGATTGTCGCCGGATTGATGACCGGCGCGGCTTTCGCCTGCCAGACCAGCATCAGCAGTTTTGCAGACGACGTGGATTCGCTGTCGGATTACCGTCCGCCCGAAGTCACCAAAGTCATTGCCGACGACGGCAAAACGGTAATCGGAGAACTGTCGTTGGAGCGACGCATACCGCTGGAATACAACCAGATTCCCGAACGGATGAAGCAGGCTTTGCTGGCCATCGAAGACACGCGTTTTTACGAACACATCGGCGTTGATCCGGTTCGCATTGCCGGGGCCGCCATGAGAAATTCCCTGAGCGGACGCCGCCCGCAGGGAGCTTCGACTCTGACACAGCAACTTTCCCGCATTCTGTTTCTCAATCGCGAACTCAGCTACACACGAAAGATCAAGGAAGCCATTTACGCTTTGCAGATCGAGCGCGTTTACACCAAAGAGCAGATTCTGACCATGTATTGCAATCAGATTTTTCTTGGCGGCGGCGCTTACGGATTTGAGGCGGCGGCCAATTATTACTTCAGCAAACACCTGAACGAATTGACGCTGGATCAATATGCCTTGCTGGCGGCTTTGCCGAAATCTCATTCGCAATATTCGCCGATTTCGCGTCCGAAAAATGCCAAAGAACGTCGCGACCTGGTGTTGCAGTCAATGGCCGATGCCGGATACATCTCTGAAGACGAGGCCGATGCATACAAGGCCAAACCACTTGGGTTGAGCGTTGACGATCAGCGCGGCAAAACCGATCGCTCTCCGTTCGCTTACTTTGTCGAAGAAGTCCGGCAGGAACTGCAAAAGATTCTGGTCGAAAAACACTCGCAGGATGCGATGGATGTTTATCGCGCGGGTTTGAGCGTTTACACCACTATTGACGCCGAAGCCCAGGAACTGGCCGTTGAAGCCGTTCGCAAAGGCGCGCGTATGTACGAACGCCGTCACGGATGGCGGGTCAAATTCGACAACGTCCTTGAAAAAGAAAACGTGGATTTGAATGAGTACCAGCATCCGTCGTGGATTGCCGTGCCGGAAAAAGGCGACATCGTCACCGGTCTGATTAAAGAAGTCAGCGACAAAGGCACTAAAGTTTCATTCGGAGCTTTTTCCGCCACGATCACCGCCGAAGACACTCAGATTCTGGGACGACCGCCGTCAAAACTTTTCAAACCCGGCGATCTGACGCAATTCAAAATCGAAGAAATAGACAGGGCAAGGAAAATTCTCAACGTCAAACACGATCCCGAACCTGACGTGCAGGCTGCGCTGGTGTTGTTGGAACCGGCAAGCGGAGAAATCAAAGCCATGGTCGGCGGATACAATTTCGCCACCAGCAAATTCAACCATGCGACTCAGGCAAATCGTCAGACCGGCTCGGCTTTCAAACCGTTCATATACGCGGCGGCATTGGAGCAGGGATTGAAGCCGGACGATATAGTTGATGATTCGCCGTTCGTTCGCGGCAATTGGGAGCCGCACAATTACGACAACACTTTTTTGGGTGCGATGCCTATTCGCAAAGCCATCGCTTTGTCGCGCAACATTCCTGCGGTCAGAATTCTGGATGAAATCGGAATCAGCAATGCGGCTGATCTGGTCAAACGGATGCGTTTGCCGAATCGCATGGCTCCGTTTCTGCCTTCGGCGTTGGGCGCAACCGAAGAGCCTTTGCTGGATATGGTCTCGGCTTACGGAGTTTTTCCGAATGGCGGCGTCAAGGTGGAGCCGATTCGCATACGCAAAATCGTTGATCGCGACGGCAACATTCTGGAGCAAGTCGAACCCAGGAAATACAAAGTTCTGAGCGATTATGTTGCGGCGCAAATGGTTGACATGATGCGCGGCGCCGTCCAATTCGGCACGGCAACCGCAGCCGGAGGCCTGGGGCATCCGGTGGCAGGCAAGACCGGCACGGTAAATGATTTCACCGACGCCTGGTTTATCGGTTACACGCCATCGGTTGCTTGCGGAGTGTGGATCGGTTACAGCGACCGCAAGAAACCGCTCGGCAAAGGGGAATCCGGTTCGTCTGCCGCATTGCCTTTCTGGGTTGATTTCATGCGCGATTACCTGAAAGACAAACCGAAAGGGAAGTTCCCGCCCATTCCAAACGTGCCTGACGAATTGCGTCCGATTCAGGCAATGCGCGCCAGAGAACACGCCGCCGAACTTGCCCGAATAGCCGCGCGCGACGGAGATATTTTGCCGGGTGAAATGGAACCTGATCTTGATCCGTTGAGTGACAGCGATCCCAATCATCCCAAACCTGAGCCTTTCGTCAACCAACCTTCGTCGCCTGTGAATGAGCGGCCTCGTGAAGTGCCTCGCGATCCGGCAGTTCGATCCACGGACTCGAATCCGAAAATCCTTCGCCCGCCCGTTGAATCGAAACCGGCGGCGAAACAGGAAGAACCGGTCAGAAAAGGCAAGAAGGGAAAAGTCAGCGACGATCCCAGGTAAAGAATCCGAAAGACAAAGGATAAAAATCAAAAGGCAAAAGCGAGAGACTTGAATCTTTCGCTTTTGCCTTTTGATTTTCGTCATTTGATTTTGCCGGTTACATCCTCAGCAAACTGACATCACCTGAAATCGTGGAAATTTTCAGGTTTCGCGAACCGCCGCCCAAACGGCCATTTGCTTTGCGACCGGTTCCGTATTTCGATTCTTCGATGGTCAATGGGAAATCCGTTTTCAAACCGCCGCTCATGGTTGACAGTTTCACTTCAGCATCCAGATTGCCCGGAACTTTGACGATGACATCGCCGCTGACCGAATTGAATTCCATTGAACCGACGCCTTCAATAGAAAGAACCTCGACATGTACATCGCCGCTGGTTGATTTGGCGCTGGCTGTTCCTTCGACTTTGCCGACCTGTACATCGCCGCTGACCGAATTGGCGTTGACCGAACCGTTGACGTTATTGACTGTGACATCGCCGCTGACCGATTTGGCGTTCAATTCACCTGTTACTCCTGTGACTGTGACATCGCCGCTGACGCTGGAAAACGCATTGAAGCGATAGCTGGTGTTACGCGGGACTTTGACTTCAAACCGCACGTTGACGCGGCAATCTTCGCAGCGGTCTGGGTAATCAACTCGCACGTCAATGTTGTTGCCCGCGCTGCGGTCTTCTATGTTGACCTTGTCCAGATCGCGACCTTCCTTGAAAGCGGTGACGATGATTTCCTGGCCGTCATAGCCCGTGACGACGACGTTGCCGGAGATATTGCGAACGTTGACGCTGCCGCCCGCGCCCAGGTTGTAGCTGCGTTGGAAGTGCTGCGCCATCGCCGTTGCGCCGATCAGTACGATTAAAACAGATAGCGACATCAAACGTAGAGAAAGTTTTTTCATTTTTGTTTACCGTTCCTTTCGAGATTTTCTGTGATCAGTAAGTTGGTTTCGACGGGTGAGTGGCGAACTTAGAGCGAAGGTTTCAAACTCAATCAAAAATTCTTTCGGTTGGTATCGGCTGGCGGGCTTGGGCAGTTTGCGTGTTATAATCTGCGCCGCTCAGCCGTCAAGCTGAAGTCGGTTCAAGTGGTCAGTTGCCAAACAAGCCCGGGCAGGCGATGTTGGCAGAAAAATCAGGTGGGTAATAATTTTGCGGGTATGGCGTAAACCGAATCGCTGCATCTTGAATTCAGATGATGATCGGAGTTCGAGTCGGCGGTCGTTCAACCAAGAGAGGGTGACAAAATTATGGCAACCGAAAAAAGTGACAAGCTGAAAGCCGTCGAAGCGGCGCTGGTCAATCTGGAAAAACAGTTTGGCAAAGGAACCGTGATGCGTCTGGGCGATAACGTCCAGGAAGACATCCCGGTTATTTCCACTTCCAGCATAGGCATTGACGCGGCCACAGGCGTTGGCGGATTCCCGCGCGGAAGAATCGTCGAAATCTTCGGCCCTGAAAGCTCTGGCAAAACGACGCTGGCGCTGCACGTCGTTGCCGAAGCGCAGAAAGCCGGCGGCATCGCCGCTTATGTGGATGCTGAACACGCACTGGACGCAGTTTACGCGCGAAAGCTTGGCGTGGACATCAACAACCTGTTCGTCTCGCAACCCGATTCAGGCGAACAGGCATTGGAAATCACCGAATCGCTGGTTCGCTCGAACGCAGTTGATGTGTTGGTGGTGGATTCGGTCGCGGCTTTGACTCCGCGCGCCGAACTGGAAGGCGAAATGGGCGACAGCCTGCCGGGTTTGCAGGCGCGATTGATGTCTCAGGCGCTGCGCAAATTGACCGCCGTCGTCAGCAAATCCAACACCTGTCTGATCTTCATCAATCAGATGCGCGAAAAGATCGGCGTCATGTTCGGTTCGCCGGAAACGACAACCGGCGGACGCGCGCTGAAGTTTTACTCTTCCGTTCGCGTTGACATTCGTCGCATCACGCAGATCAAGGACGGCGATTCCGTCGTCGGCAGCCGCACCAAAGTCAAAATCGTCAAGAACAAAGTCGCTCCGCCGTTCAAAGACACCGAGTTCGACATTATGTACGGCGAAGGCATTTCGAAATACGGCGAGATTGTTGACATAGGCGTCGAAAACAAGATCGTTGATAAATCCGGCGCATGGTTTTCTTACAAGGGCGAACGTCTGGGGCAAGGCCGCGAGAACGCCAAAAACCTGCTCAAGGAAAACAAGGAGCTTTGCGCGAAGATCGAACACGAAGTGCGCGTCGCGCTTGGCATCGCCAAGCTGCAACCTGCGGCGGCAGCGGCTGCTTCCGCTCCGGCGGATAAAGCGGCGGCAGCGGCTCCGGCTTCTGCTTCGGTCAAACGCGGCGGTGGCAAATCTGACGAGTAAACAAAACCAATAGACAGGATTCACAAGATTTTTCAGGATTGGTTACATCCCGCTTAATCGTGTAAATCCTGTCTATTTTTATTTTCAAGTTATGGCAAAACGATTGACACAAATGGTTGATTGCGCCGGTTGAGCGTCGAAGCTGGCGCCCGGCGCGCTCGCTCAGGTTCTGAGCGGGTTACCACAACAACCGCACAATCCGAATCTGATAGTAGGCTTTGACACCGCCGATGACGCCGCAGTGTATAAACTGCGCGACGATCTGGCGATTGTTCAAACGCTGGACTTTTTCACTCCCATTGTTGACGACCCGTTCGATTACGGACGAATCGCTGCGCTCAATTCAATCAACGACGTTTGGGCGATGGGCGGCACGCCGATCACGGCGATGGCCATCACCTGCTTTCCGAAAAAAGGTGTGGACTTCGCCATTCTCGGCGAAATCATGCGCGGCGGTTTGACAGTGCTGAACGAAAACGGCGTGACGTTGGTCGGCGGCCACAGCGTGGACAACGATCAAATCATGTTCGGTTATTCGGTGACGGGTTTGATTCATCCCAACGAAGTAGCCGCCAACGCCGGGGCCAAACCGGGCGACAGGCTGATTCTGACCAAACCCATCGGCACGGGAGTCATTTCAACCGGCATCAAGTTCGGCAAAGCCGATGAGCAAACAGCCGCCGCTTCGCTCAAGGCAATGCTCACTTCAGGGCGAAAAGCCGCCGAAGCCATGCGCGAATTCGGCGTGCGCGGCGCGACGGACATCACAGGTTTCGGCCTGATCGGCCACGCCTGGGAATTGGCCAAAGGCAGCGGCGTGACAATTGAAATCAAGGCTGCGGATGTTCCGCTGATTAACGGCGCAATGGAAATGGCTCGGCGGAAGATGTTGACCCGCGGCGACCGGGTCAATCGCGAATACGTTGGCGATGATGTTTCCATTGACGCGGAGATTGGCAAGGAAATGGCCAGCCTGCTTTTCGATCCGCAAACCGCCGGAGGCATGCTGATTTCCATCGTCGCCGACAAAGCCGATGCATTGCTGGCTCGGTTGAGAGAAACATACGCCGACGCTGCCATCATCGGACGCGTGACTGAGAAAGGCGCGCGGTCATTGGTTGTGACCTAAGAACGGAATTATATTTAGAGTAGGGATAGGTTCTGAACCTAACTCACCAACTTAAAAAGTCGCGCGCACTTGTAAACGGCTATAAGAATAGATTCAGCAATACCTATGCACATTGATTGGCGTAATATCTGGCACGGAATACTCGGCAATGCTATCTACGCACTCCTCATCGTAATTGGAGGTGTTGTGCTAGGAATTCTAAAAGTAGCATTTCCTGTATGGTTTACTCCCGTACTTTGGGGGCTGATTGGCGCAGGAATTGTAGCGGTCATTCTTGCATCGCTTGTTCTGGTTAAGAGGATTCCCGCGCGATCACCAGAAGTTACAACTGCAAACATCGAGACGAATATCAGGAACTGGCTTGATGCTTTTCAAATTGGCACAAAGAAAGTTGAAGACCCGCAATGGCTGTTCGCGTTTGTTGCTGAGCTTGATAATAAAATACACGTGCTAATAGCTCGGCCAAAGAATCTGGACCGATATGTCATATTGCAATCAGCTATCACCCTCTCACCCGAACATAAGGTAATTTTCGACAAATTATCTGAGAGCGATAAAGCTATCTTTGCCGCGCGCTTAAGCATTGAAATTTCTAGAGCGGGGGTGGGATATACTATGGACTTAGTGCATGGACTTATCACGTTGATTCGGCGTGTACCCATAACTCCGAATTTGAACGAAGGGAGGTGATCTCAAAAGTCGAAAAAATTGATAATTCAGGCGTAAAATCAAGAATTC
>CAYRQB010000180.1:0-12271 GCA_964426025.1 uncultured Heliomicrobium sp. | reverse complement strand
GGCGGCAGAGCCGCAATCAAATCACCAAGAAATTTGCAAAAGGATTTTTTTGAAATTTGGATCCAGATGATCCATTCGGCATTTCATCGCTCTTGTTTCGGCAAGGCGGCGGAATCGGGGGACGCCACTCCCGGGCGCTGCGCGGGGGTTCGTGGAACAACAATTCAAGGAACGCCCGCTCGGCCAATCGTAATAGGAACGAACCCGGCAACCGCAACATCAATAACGGTGTTCGTGTTGTGTTGTCTTCGAGTACTCTTCGCGGCCAGAATTCCGGCAAGGGATTGCCGGGAGCGTGCATGAAGAGTCCAGTGCGTCGTCCGGCGAAGCGGGTGACCGCTTCCAAAAATCAACCGAAGCCGCGCCGCTTGGTAGCGCTGAGCGACGAGTGGCGCGGCTTCACCTCAAAAAGGAAAAATCATGCAGGTCACTGTCGAGCTATCTCAGGAAACTTATGAACAGTTGCGGCGGCAGGCCGAAGCCAAAGGCTTATCCATCGCCGAAGTCGCCGAGCAATTGTTGGAAGAATCGGAGGCTAACCGGCGTGCCGCTGTTTTCGAGCAAATGCGAGCAGAAGGGATTCTGCTGCCTAAAAAGCCTGCTCCACCGGAAGCACGCACGTCGTTCAAACCGATTGAGGTGAGCGGGAAGCCAGCATCTGAAATTCTGATTGAGGAGCGGCGCTGATGGCAGCCTTCTTTTTCGATAGCAGTGCGTTGCTCAAATGCTACATCAAGGAAACCGGCACTGTCTGGACTCGTGGCCTTATTGACGCTAAGCCGCCCAATGAAATTCTCATAGCTCAAGTGACTGGCGTTGAAATTATTGCCGCGATAACGCGGCGCTTGCGCGCGGGGGCGACCAGCGCTGTTGATGCGGCTCAGGCCATTAGCGCTTTCCGAAACGACCTTCAGTCACGCTTCGAAATCGTTGCTCTTTCCACTACTCTGATTGAAGAAGCCATGGACGTGGCCGAACTGCACGGATTGCGCGGATATGATGCAATCCAATTGGCAACAGCCTTGCTGGTCGAAGCAGGAATGACAGCCAAAGGCATCGGTCCGCTGACGTTGATTTCGGCGGATGTGGAATTAAATCAAGCCGCTCAGGCGGAAGGATTGTTGACCGACGATCCGAATCAGCATCCATAACCGAATCGGTGGAGAGAGTTACCGATTGTCTTTTAGTTTCTGAGGGAGCAAACCTTCGGACAGTTCAAAAAGCTCACCGACCGTTTCTAAAATCCAGCCAGCCGTGTTCGTTTCAGCAGGTCAAATCTTTCGCCGGGAGAGAGGAAGTAGTGGCTTTTGCCGTTGTGGTCTTTGCCGTCGGTGATGGCGACCTGGCCTGCGCCGATGACTTCAAACCTGTCGCCTTGAACGACGATGGCAGTGGATTCGTCAATGCCTATGCCGAGCAGTTCGGGATGAGCGGCGATGACTTCGGTCAGATGTTTTTCGCGGCGGCGAGAGTTGATGTGTTGGTCAACGGCTACTCCGCGCAGAAAACCGAAGCCGGTTTCGTAACCTTTGGCCATCATGATTTCGTTGCCTTCGCGCGCGCCGCGAACCAGATAAGACGCCTGAATGCTGGCTCCGGCGGAAGAACCGCCGATGACCCCGCCGCGTTCCAACACTTTCCAAATTTCCTTCAGCGTCAAAGTGTCGGCGTATGAATCCACCAACCGCCATTGCCTGCCGCCTCCGAACCAGACGCCTGTGGCTTCGCGCAATGGAGCGGCGAAACTTTCTGTGTCGGCCAACTTGCGGTCGCGAGTGTGCAAAACGGTGACGTTCTTCAACCCGAAAAGTTTTGGCGATTCGTCGCCGGTTTGCCGTTGCAATCCCTGGTCGTCCGAAGCCGTCGGGATGTAAACGAATTTGGCATCGCGTCCACCAGCCAGTTCGATAAAGCGGTCGGAAATCGAAGGCGGGATTTTGCCTCCGCCGACAACTACCAGCGAGCCTTTGGCCGGGCCGACTTTGGGAACTTCGTTGTTGGCGAACGCAGCAACCGCTATCAGACAGGCCATCAGAGCCACAAACCATTTTTTCATTGCCGTTCTTTTCCTCCAATGCTGGCTTTTCGTCGAGCGTTCTTTTACCTTCATTCGCGCACGGACGCAATGCTTCACACCCTTACCGACGAGGAGAAAGTCATGAAGAAAACCATCAGGTTGTTTTTGATCGCCTGTCTGCTGTTGAACCTTTGCCCGGCGATTCTGGCTGCCAGCGCAGATGAAGCTTATGTCGTCGAGTATTACTACAAGGCGAAATGGGGCTACGCCGACGAATTCATGCAGTTGTTCAAAAAGAATCATCTGCCTGTGCTGAAAAAACAGATTGAGTCGGGGCGAATCCTGAACGTCAAGATCGAAAAGCCACGCTACCATTCGACCGAAGACGGACGCTGGGATTTTCGCGTCACGATTGCATTCAAAAGCGCGGCGGCTTTTCACGAACCGAGCGGCGAAGAAGCGATCATCAAACAGCTTTACCCGGATCAAGCGACTTTCAAACGTGAGGAGCAGCGACGGTTCGAGATTTTAATCGCTCACTGGGATGTGCCGTTGGTGACGGTGGAGTAGAATGCCGCTATGCACCTGGAGCGCATCGAAGCGATCAACTTTCGTAACCTTTCCGGCTCAATGGAATTTTCGCCCGGTTTGAATGTCATTTACGGCCAGAACGCTCACGGCAAAAGCAGTTGGCTGGAATCGGCGTATCTGTTGGCGACGACCAAATCCTTCAGAACTTCGCATCCGCGCGAAGCGATCCGGCACAATGAATCAGAGGCTATCATTCGCGGAACAATTGCCCGCGGCAATTTGACCAAAGAGCTTCAATTGTTGCTGACGGCGACGGCCAAACAGACTTTCGTCAACGGCAAACGCGAAGCCGTTGTCAGGTATCTGGGCAATCTGGACGCGATTGCTTTTACGGCGGATGAAATGGAAATCGTTCGCGGAGCGCCCGAAGCCAGGCGGCGATTTCTGGATCGCGGAGTGTTCGGGACTCTGCCGTCT
The DNA here is from genome assembly GCA_964426025.1 of uncultured Heliomicrobium sp. GTDB lineage: Bacteria > Acidobacteriota > Blastocatellia > RBC074 > RBC074 > RBC074. The sequence goes on along the minus strand of CAYRQB010000180.1, from coordinate 9,246 downwards.
TATCTTGGAACTCTGAACGAATACAACCGCGTGCTGAAACAGAAAAACGCTTTGCTGCGCGAAGCTTCCGACGCCGAAGACCCGCTGAAATTCCAACCGTTGATCGAAACCTGGAACGATCAAATCATCGCGCTCGGCAGCGAAATTCACCGGGCGAGGACGGATTACGTCGCCAAACTGCGAGCCGCGCTCAATCCGTCGCTGTTTCAAGCCGAGGAAATCAGAATTCGCTACAAATCTTCGCTGGAAGGCAAGGGCGATTTGAACGATTACGCCGCGCTTTTGCGGGAACGATTGGCTTTACGGCTGAAGAACGAGATAGCCATCGGTTACAGTTTGGTTGGTACTCACCGCGACGATCTGGAAATACTTTCTGACGGATACGAGATAGCCAGATTTGGCAGTTCAGGGCAGCAAAGAAGCGCCCTGCTGATTCTTGATCTGGCACAGATGACCGTGTATTATCAGGCGTTTGAAGAATACCCAATTTTCCTGATAGATGACCTTGATGCCGAACTTGACCGCACGCGGATCGAGATTTTGCTCGATTACCTGGATGGTAAAGCGCAGACCATCGTTTCGACCTCCAAACGTTTCATAGCCGACCGTTATCGCCATCGTGCCGCGACTTTGATGGTTGAATCCGGACGCGTGATAGAAGAAGCATCCAAAGCACATAATTTATGAAAGCCAAAGAGAAGCAAAATAAAGCCACCGACGCAGAATCAAACGGACACAACAAAGATAAATACGGAGCAGAACAGATCACCGTTCTGGAAGGCCGGGACGCCGTCCGCAAACGTCCGGCAATGTACATCGGATCGAACGGCGAGATGGGATTGCACCATCTGGTTTACGAGATCGTGGACAATTCCGTTGACGAAGCTCTGGCCGGTTTCTGCGACAAAATCGAAGTCACAATTCACCTGGACAACTCCATCACCGTCGAAGACAACGGGCGCGGAATTCCAGTTGACATGCACAAAACGGAAAAACGTCCGGCGGCGGAAGTCGTTATGACCATTTTGCACGCGGGCGGCAAATTCGACAGCAATGCGTATAAAGTCTCCGGCGGTTTGCACGGAGTCGGCGCATCATGCGTCAACTTTCTGTCGGAATGGATGCGCATGGAAATCCGCCGCGATGGCGGTGTTTACGAGATGGAATTCCGGCAGGGGATCAAATCCACAGATTTAAAGAAGACCGGCACATCAAAACGGCGCGGAACCAAAATCACTTTCAAACCCGATTCGGAAATCTTCACGACGACGGAATACAGCTTTGACAAGCTGTCCGAGCGTTTGCGCGAAAAAGCCTTCCTCAACAAAGGCATCAGGATCACCATCACCGACGAACGCACGGATGAAGAAAAGAAGCACGAGTTTTTTTACGAAGGCGGCATTGCCGAATTCGTCAAACATCTGAACAAGAACAAAAACACGCTTCATCCGAAGCCGATGTATTTCGAGAAAATCGCAACCGGCGTTGACGGCGACGATTTGAACGTCGAAGTCGCCATTCAATACAACGACGGTTACGACGAAAAAGTCTTTGCTTTCGCCAACAACATCAACACGGTGGACGGCGGAACGCATTTGTCCGGATTCCGCTCGGCGCTGTCGAAGGCGATCAGTCGTTACGCCACCACCGCCAATCTGCTGAAGGATTTCAAAGGCAGTTTGTCCGGCGATGACGTTCGCGAAGGTTTGATTGCCGTCATCTCCGTCAAAATCCCGCAGCCGCAGTTTGAAGGCCAAACCAAAGGCAAATTGAATTCAGACGTCAAAGGCGCAGTGGATTCGTTCCTTTATGAAAAACTGACTTCTTATTTTGAAGAGCATCCTTCGGTTGCCAAAACCATCGTCGGCAAAGCAGTCGAAGCCGCGCGCGCTCGCGAAGCCGCCCGCAAAGCGCGCGAGATCGTTCGCAAAGGCGCGCTGAATTCGATGAACCTGCCAGGCAAACTTGCTGATTGTTCGGAAAAAGACCCGGCGCTTTGCGAACTGTATATCGTCGAAGGAGATTCGGCAGGCGGTTCAGCCAAGCAAGGAAGAGATCGTCGCACTCAGGCGATTCTGCCCTTGAAGGGCAAAATCCTGAACGTAGAAAAAGCTCGCTTCGACAAGATGCTCGGTCACAACGAAATCAAAGCTCTGATCACGGCAATGGGCACGGGCATCGGCAAAGACGATTTCGACATTGAAAAACTGCGGTATCACAAAATCATTCTGATGACCGACGCGGATGTGGACGGCAGTCATATCCGAACCCTGCTGCTGACTTTCTTTTATCGCCAGATGCCGCAATTGCTGGAACACAAAGTCGAGCGGGCGACCGAAAACGGCGTGGTCGAAACCGAAATTCGCAGTTACGTTTACATCGCTCAACCGCCGCTCTACAAAATCAAAAAAGGCAAAACCGAGCGTTACATCAAAGACGAACGCGAGATGAACCGTTACCTGATGAAGAAGGCGACGGAAGACGTTTCGATAAAAATCAAAAAAACCGGCGAAATCATTCAGGGCAAAGACCTGACGGGATTGCTGGAACGGCTGGTGGAATTCAATGGTTACTACGCGAAACTGGAACGTCGTTTGGGCAGTGATCGAAAAATAGTCGAGGCCATGCTGGAGGCTTTGAGCGGGCATAAAGGCGTTTTGCAAAAAGAAGGTCGCAAACTTCACGACGTGTTTGCCGATGAAAAACTGCTCGGCAAAGTCGAAGCCGCATTGGCCGAAGCCGGTTACAAAACGGATTTGATCTCGGACGAAGAACACGGTTTGTCGGAGGTTGAAATCAAATTGGCGAACGGTTCCAGCGTGATGATTGATTGGGAATTGGCCACACACGTCGAATTTCAACGCGCTGCTGAATTGTACAAATCATTTGTTCAACTCAGCCAGCCGCCTTTCGTCATTGTCGAAGGCGATTCCGAAACTGAAGTCGAAACGCGCGATGATTTGCTCAATCACATTCTGACGGCGGCCAAGAAGGATTTGCACATTCAGCGTTACAAGGGGCTGGGCGAAATGAACCCGGAACAATTGTGGGAAACGACAATGGACCCGGAAAAACGCACGCTGTTGCAAGTCAAAGTGGACGACGCTGTTGAAACCGATCAAATCTTCACTGTTTTGATGGGTGATCAGGTTGAACCGCGCCGACGGTTTATCGAAAACAACGCGCTGGACGTGAAGAACCTGGACATTTGATGACGGCTTCCGTCAGGTTTGACTCTGTCCGGAGCGATCAATACAATCTCGCGGTTTCGAGGTCGTTGCCGGAAACTGTTCCCCTCTCACGATAAGTAAAACAATGCCAAGCCAGGCGATTACAACGCTTGAGTTCGACAGACTCAAGGATACTCTGCTGCAACAAATCCGCACGCCGCTCGGCGCGTCGCTGGTTGAAGAGTTGCAAATCTCAACAAATGCAGAGCAGATCAGGCGCGATTTGCGGCTCACCGGCGAAGGTGTGCTTTACCTGCGCGAAGGAACCGCGCTGGACATCAACGATCTGCCAGACCCGCGACAACCGCTTGGCAAACTCGGCATCGGCGACATCAACCTGGAACCGATTGAAATTCTGGATTTGCTGCGGTTGATTTCCGTGGCTATGGGGATTCGCGAAACCTTCCACGAAGAGCGCGAGAAATATCCGATCATTCGCGAAATCACCGACCCGATTCCGAATCTGCGTTCGTTGTATCAGCGATTGCGCGGCAGAATTTCGCCCAACGGCGAAGTCGAAGATTTCGCCAGTCCCGAATTGCGCGAAGTCCGTTTTCAAATTTCGAAATTGCGTTCGCAGCTTCAGCGCACGTTGGAAGGCATTCTCAAACGCGCCGAAGAAGACCACGCCTTGCGCGACGATTACGTCACCATACGCAACGACCGTTACGTCATACCGATTCGCAACGACAATCGCGGAGCGGTTCAGGGCGTGGTTCACGGCATGTCTTCTTCCGGTCAGACCGCTTTCGTCGAACCGCTGGAAACGATCAATCAAAACAACGAACTCGTTCGTTTGCGCGAACTCGAGCAGGTGGAAATCACCAAAGTCCTTTTCGCCATCACCGAAGAATTGCGCGACGAGCGCGAATCGTTATGGTTGATGGCCGAAGCCATCGGTCAGATTGATTTCATCGCCGCCAAAGCCCGCCTGGCCATCGCTCACGACGCCATCGAACCGGCGATCAATGAAATTGGCCGGTTGCATTTGAATGACGCGCGGCATCCTTTGCTCGAAGCTCATTTGAAAGCTCAGCGTCTTCCGATTGTCCCGATTTCGATTGAGCTTGATGCCGATCATCGCGTGATGGTCGTCAGCGGTCCGAACGCCGGAGGCAAAACCGTCGTGTTGAAAACTGCCGGGTTGCTTTGCCTGATGGCGCAGGCCGGGTTGCACGTTCCGGCAAAAATCGCTGACTTGCCGATCTTTCATCAGGTGCTGGCGGACATCGGCGATCACCAATCAATCGCGGCGAACCTTTCGACCTTCACCGCGCACATCCAGAACATCCGCGACATCAGCGAGCAGCTTGAACCGCCCGCGCTGATTTTGCTCGACGAAGTCGGAACCGGAACCGATCCCGAAGAAGGCTCGGCATTGGGCGTGGCGATGGTGGATTATTTCCGCGAACGCGGAGCGCACGTCATTGTCACGACTCATTACAGCGGTTTGAAAATTTACGCCACGAATACTCCGGGCGTTATCAACGCCAGCGTGGAATTCGACGAACGGACTTTGAAACCGACTTATCAATTGATTGTCGGCCTGGCCGGTTCGTCTTCAGGCATAGAGATCGCGCGCCGCTTCGGTTTGCCGAAAGCGATCACCGAACGCGCGGCGGACAAAGTCAAAACCGCCAGCGCCGAAGCCACCGAATACCTGCGCCGATTGAAAGATCAATTCGATCATCATCAGCAAACCGTCGCGGCTCTTGAAGAAGAACGCGCCATCGTCGCCGAAAAATACGCCAAGCTGGAGCTGGAATTCATCAGACGGGAAAAGGAACGCGAAAAAGAGTTCCGCGCCGAATTGCAAAAAGTTGTTGATGATTTCGCAACGAAAGCCGAAAAGTTTGCCGCCACCATCGAAGATGCGGCCAGCGCCCGCAAAGTCCGCAAGGAGATCGAACGTCGCACTGTAGAATTGAAAGGCGCTGCCAGCACGTCGGCTCGCGAGTTGCGGCAAAAACACGGCATCACGACCGCAGGCGAACAGGCTCAGGTCGAAGTTGTGGAAGAAGCCGCTCCCGAAATCACAGATTTTCAGGTTGGCGACCGCGTTCGCGTGCTGTCTTTGAATCAGGAAGGCGTCATAGAGGCAATCAAGGACGAAGAAATCGTCGTTCAAATCGGAGCCTTGCGTTTTCGCGAACAGAGCGACAATCTGCGTTTTGTCGAACGCAAGACGGCGACACAGAAAGCCGCCAAAGCCGCCGCCGGTTTGCCGAAAGGCGTTTCGGTTTCGCTGAAGGAACAGAAAGCAGTCGGATCGGAGATAAATGTCATCGGCAAGACGGCAAACGAAGCGACTTACGAAGCGGACAAGTTTCTGGACGCGGCTTATCTGGACAATCACGACCGCGTCCGCATCGTTCACGGCGTCGGAATGGGAGCGCTCAAACGTGCAATTGCCGATCTGCTGTCAGGGCATCCGCACGTGGAGAAGTTTTATCCGGCGGAACAGAGCGAAGGCGGCAATGGGGCTACAATAGTTGAGTTGAAGAAGTAATGGTTGCCAGAGTCATTGGTGGATTGGAGGATTTGCATGAACACAGACATCAACGTCAACGCTCGCGTTGCCGAGCTAGAAGCCAAGCTCAGCGATGCCCTCAACCGCCTTTCTAAAAACGAAGGCGCAGTCGAGCAGATGAACAGGTCAATTGCCAGTGGCAACCGAATGACCAACTGGCAATTTATTGTTTTCGTGGTTGCGATTGTTGGCTCGTTACTTGGCTCTATGTACTGGGCAACAGGGGGTCTTGAAAAAAGATTTGACGAGCGTTTTTCTCAGATGGAGAAGCGCTTTGAGCAGATGGAAAAACGTTTTGAAGATTTGAAGCAGGTAGTTTTATCTCAACAGAAAAAATAGTCCGTGTGGAGGACGTATCGTTTTGGTTTAGTTGTTATGAAAATCCCGCGCGGTTTCAGCGAGGAGTTACGTAATCAGGCAGACATTCTGCGTGTCATAGGAGATTACGTCTCGCTGAAAAAGAAGGGGAATAATTACTGGGCTTGTTGTCCATTTCATAATGAGAAGACGCCGAGTTTCAGCGTCAATCCGTCGAAAGGTCTTTTCAAATGCTTCGGCTGCGGCAAAGGCGGCGACGCGATCACCTTCGTCATGGAAATCGAAGGCGCTCCGTTTCCCGAAGCAGTCAAAACCGTCGCCGACAAATGTGGCATTACGGTTCCGGTGGTGGCCGATGACCGGCAGGATTACGAAGAGCGCGACCGGCAACGAGCCGATTTGCAACAGTTGAATGCCTGGGCGACTGAGTTCTTTGAACAAAATCTGACAGAAACCGCCGAAGGGCGACGGGCGTTGGCGTATCTTGACCAGCGTGGGATTACCGAAGCGACTCGCCAGCAGTTTCGGCTGGGTTATGCGCCGAATAGTTGGGATTCGATGAGCGGTTTTCTGAAATCGCGCGGAGCTTCGCTGACTCAAATTGAACGCAGCGGTCTGGTGACACTGAAAGAGTCGGGCGGTTTTTACGACCGGTTTCGGGGACGGTTGATGTTTCCGATTTGTGACACTCAAAGCCGTATTGTCGCCTTCGGTGGACGCATCATCGGCGAAGGCGAGCCGAAATATCTGAATTCGCCCGAAACCGCTCTTTACACCAAAGGGCAACATCTGTTCGGACTGAATTATTCGCGCGATTCGATCCGCAACCGGGATTTCGCGATTCTGGTCGAAGGTTATCTGGATTTTCTGATTCCGTTTCAGGAAGGCGTCCGCAATCTGGTGGCGAGTCTGGGAACTGCGCTGACTGAAAATCAGGTCAGGTTGCTGGGACGATATACGCGAAAGATCATCGTCAATTTCGATCCTGATTCGGCTGGAGTGGCGGCGACCAAACGCAGTCTGGAATTGCTGTTGGGCGAAGGGTTCAAGGTCAACGTGTTGACCCTGCCGGACAACTTGGATCCGGATGAGTTCATCAGAGAGCGCGGCGCAGACAGCTATTTGAGATTGCTCAAGAACTCCCAGGCCTTCCTCGATTACATAGTTGAACAGGCTGTCGGCGCAAATGACCAAACCCGTCCCACCGGCAAAGTCGAAACGATTAATGCAATTCTGCCGTACTTAAAATTGGTAAAAGATCGCATCGAACGCGCCGAACATTTCGCGCGTATCGCCGATCGGTTGAAAATTGACAGCAAACTGATTCGACAGGAATTCAAAAAAGCTGTCGAAACCCGACAGGATAAAGTCAGCGAGCGTGCCGTCGCGGCATCGGTTGCGGTGAAAATGTCGGAGCGAAAGTTGCTTGAAATATTGCTCGCTTGCCCGTCCGTCAGGCGGCAAATGAGCTTGAAAATGATTGAGGAAGATTATTTCGGTCTCAGAACCGAAAAACTTTTCCGATTGATCTTTGATTTTGAGCGTCAACAGGCGGAATTTTCTTATCCGGTTGTAAGTCAATCGCTGGACGACGAGGAATTGGCTCGTGATTTGCTGCCGCAATTAATGATCAGCGAGATTGATCTGGAATCGCCGGATCAGGATGTTTTGAACAAGGCTGAACGCGAGGCTGAGGCAAGTTTACACAGTTTGCGCTGCGAAAAATTGGCTGAAAAACAATCAGCATTACAAGCAGAAATAAATCAGGCGCAACGGAACAACAATGCCGAGCGTTTAAGCGAGTTAACGATGCTCAAATTTGACCTGGCCAAACAGGAACGTGAACTGGCGCGATGGAACGGCAATTGAGATGGAATGCCGATTGAATAATCAAAACAAAGACGCCAAAACCACCAACCTGCGAGGCTCGTAGCAAGTAAGTAAAAGAAGTAAGACACGAAGGAGTGAAAGTCTGAAGTCGCGGCAATTTTGCAGTCGCGACGAAAGGAGTGACCAAATTGGAAGAAAAATATACTGACGATGTTCAGAAGCTTCTGGATATGGGCAAGGACAAAGCGTTCCTGACCTATGACGACATCAACCAGGAGCTGCCGGAGGGATTGGTCTCGCCGGACGACATCGAAGATATTTTTGCCACGCTTGGAGCGGAAGGCATCACCATCAGCGATTCCGAAGAAAAGTTTCTGGAAACTGCTGCCGCAGCCAACCTGGACAAAAAGATGGACGATGTCCCGGAAGAAGAGATCGAACTTGATCTTTCGCCGGGCAATCTGGAAAAGACCAACGATCCGGTTCGTTTATACCTGCGCGAAATGGGCGTCGTTCCCTTGCTGACGCGCGAAGGCGAAGTCGCCATCGCCAAACGCATTGAACGAGGCAAGATTCGCGCCCAAAAAGCCATTTCCCGTTCGCCGATTGCCGTTGCCGAATTGATTCAAATCGGCAAGGAACTCGGCGAAGAATACCTTTCCATTCGCGAAGTCGTGACCTTCACCGAACAGGAAGGCATTACCGAAGAGAAAATTCTGGAGTACCACAACTACACTCTGGAAACGATCGGGGAAATCAACAAGGTCTTCAGAAAAACCAATCAGCATTATGAAAAAGTGCTGGCCGAACCGAAACGTTCGACGAAGCTGGTAAAAATGAAGCGCAAGCTGGCGCGTCAACGCATTGAACTTTCGCATCTGTTCCGTTTGCTGGAATTCACGCCGAAGGTTCAGGAGCGACTGGTTGCCGCCATGCGCCGCGCTTCGATGGAAGTCAAAGAGACCGAGCGCGAAATTGACAAGCTGCAACGCACGCACGATCGCAAACGCAACGAAGAAGAAAAGAAGGAAATCGAAAAGAAGCTGCGCGCGACCAAACGTCACCTGACGCAATTGGAAGAACAGCACAAGCTTCCCGCGATTGACATCAAACGTTCGTTGCAAACGGTCATCGGCGGCGAAGCCGAAGCTCAACAGGCCAAGAAAGAACTGGTCGAAGCCAATCTTCGATTGGTGGTTTCAATCGCCAAGAAATACACCAATCGCGGTTTGCAGTTCCTCGATCTGATTCAGGAAGGCAACATCGGTCTGATGAAAGCCGTGGACAAGTTCGAATACCGGCGCGGCTACAAGTTCTCGACTTACGCCACGTGGTGGA
>CAYRQB010000179.1:0-12285 GCA_964426025.1 uncultured Heliomicrobium sp. | reverse complement strand
GGTTTCGGAGCTTTGTCCAGATCGGATTGAGGGCTTTGAGCAAAAGCTCCGGTTGATAGCGCTAAGAACAAGAAAATCAGGATTCTCACAGCAACTCCAAAGATGTGGTAGAAAAGCTTACTCACCGCAGAGGCGCAGAGAGCGCGGAGAAACCGCAGAGATGTTGAGTGGAAATCATGTCTGCATTTCTTCCAAACCCAAAACAAGACGGCGGATGCCATTTTTCATAACTTCGACTTTGAAATTGAGAATAAGCCCAATTTTCCAGCCGCCCAAGCGCAGGTAAGTCAGCGTTTGGGCTTCGAAGATAGGATGCAGAACTTCGACAGATTTGATTTCAACGACGACAGTATCTTCAATAATCAAGTCAGGTTGATAAGCTTTATCAAGCTTTATGCCTTTGTATTCAAGTGGCAGTGGGTGCTGTCGCCGGAAACCGATTCCCTTCAGTGTTAATTCTCTGCACAGACATTCCTCGTAAGCTGACTCAAGTAATCCGGGTCCTAATACTCTATGAACCTCAATGGCTGCTCCAATGATCTGCCAGGTCAATTCGTTTACCTTCATGGTTGACTCTCCCAGGATTACTCTGCGTTCAACTTATCAGGTTTGACCTGTCGTTTTTCTTTTTGAGCGAGAGGCTTGCCACTATTCACTTTACTCTGCGCAACCTCTGCGTCACTCCGCGCCTCTGCGGTGAAACCGATGTGATTGAAAAGTCATTCTCAATAACGATCAAGTCTTTCTACCTGCCATACCCGAACAGCACGATCTTGATGGTCTTGAACATGATCCAGATGTCGAACAGCAGCGAGACGTTTTTGATGTAATAAAGATCGTACTGCAATTTCTGGATCGCGTCTTCGACTGACGCTCCGTAACCGTAATTGACCTGCGCCCAACCCGTCAAACCCGGTTCGACCAGATGGCGCTGAGAGTAAAACGGAATCTGTTCGGTCAATTGTTCGACGAAGACAGGCCGTTCGGCGCGCGGACCGACGAAGCTCATTTCTCCGCGCAGTATGTTGATGAATTGCGGGATTTCGTCAATCCGCGTTTTGCGGATGAAGTTGCCGACGCGCGTGATTCGCGAATCGCCTTTGACAGCCCATTTGGCCGTTCCGTCTTTTTCTGCGTCCTGGCTCATTGAGCGGAACTTGATGATCTTGAACAATCGTCCGTTTTTGCCGACTCGTTCCTGCGTGTAAAAAATCGGGCCAGACGAATCCAGCTTGACGGCGATTGCCGCGATGACGGCAATCGGCAGCGATAAAATTATGGCGATGATTGACAGGGCGATGTTGAACAAGCGTCGGCCAATTCCCCAGAACGTGCTGCGTTTGCTGCCGCCGGAAAAGATGATCCAGCTTGGCCGCAACATCTCGACGCTGATCTTGCCGGTCAGTTTTTCGTACAGCGAAGTGCCTTCTTCGATGGCGGCCTGACCCTTCAACCGAATTTGCAGCAACTGATCAACGGGCATGCGTCCGCGACGGTTTTGCAGAGCGACGACGACGCGATCAATTTTTTGTTCTTCGACAATTCGGTTCAGGTCGCCGACAACGCCCAGGACTTCAGGGTTGAACAAACTCTTGCCGACCAGTTCAGGATCGTCAGCGACGAATCCGGCGACTTTGTAACCAAGATCGCGTCGCAGCATTGCTTCGCGCGCGACTTCGACCGCCAGATTGTCCGTGCCGACGATCAAAATTCGTTCGCCCAATCGTGGGTGACGCATCAACCAGTGAATGCTCAATCGCCAGAAGATCATCATCGCCAGCGCCAGAATCATGGCGATGACCGGCACGCCGTTTCCGTAACGAATCACGCCCGTGCCTTCCACCTCCTGCAAATAACCGAGCAACAACGTCGGCCTGAGCATGAAGATTGCGCCCAGAACCGCGATGACTATGCCCGAAGCCTGGAAGATGTCTGTCAGCAATTCGCGCCGCAAACGCGGTTTGGAAACGTCGTATAAATCGAACAGGTAAAAGATCAATTGGCAGACCGCCGTCGTCAGCGCAATTTTGTAAACCCCGCGTTGTTCGACAAAAATCGAATCGAAATGTTCGGGGAAGCGCAGATAAAGACCGATCACGACAATGGAAAATACAATTCCGGCTTCGACCAGAACCAGCGTGAGAGTTTTGAGCCAGATGCCTCGACGTACCACTTGAATTTTCAGCGCTGAGTTGGTTGCAGAATTTGGCGGCGTGAAAATCGTGCTTTGCCGTAACTTACAACTTCAGCTTCCTTCCTAGACGTGTATTTCGGATGGGGCGCAAGAGTTTGTTCCAAACGGAGCGACGGCGTTCTTCGCGGTGAGCGTAATGGTAGTAGTAATCGTAATAACCTGCCTCTTCCATGTGCTCCGCGCCGTTCAACACGACGCCGAGCATTTTCGCGGCAGGCAAAGCTTCGATTGCCTTTTCGACGGTTTCATAATTTGGCATTCCCGAACGAACGACCATCATCACGGCGTCCGCGTGATTGGCCAACAAACGCGCGTCGGCAAAAGGTATGACCGGAGGAGAGTCAACCAGAATGAAGTCGAAATACAATCGCATCTCCTGGATCATTTCGGCGAAACGTTCGCTGGACAGCAATTCCGTCGGATTGACGGCTTCGCGCGTCACAGGCAGCACGTAAAGCTCGTAACCTTCCAGCGTGAACAGGGAATCGAGCGGTTCGACATCGCCCGCCAGCGCTTCGCCCAAACCTGTCTTGGGGCGGACTCCCAGATAAGCCGAAATATTCGACCGCCGCAAATCGCCGTCAATGATCAACACCCGCTTCTCGTTCGATTGCGCGATTGAAAGCGCCAGATTGATGATCGTCGAAGTTTTGCCTTCGCCCGCCAGCGTGCTGGTGACGACGACAACCTGAGCGGTTTTCTTTTCGTTGATATGAAAAAGCTGTGTTCGCAATGTGCGGAACTGTTCGCATTCCGGCGCTTGCGGGTCGGTCAGCAAAATCAACCGCGGATGCAGACGCGATTTCACAATTGGTTCGACTGTGACTTCGCGTTGACGACGCTGCGGATTGCGGATTGCGGATTTGGGATCGCGGATTTCAGCGGATTCGTCAGTTGATGCCTGAGATTCGGATTCGAGATGATGAATTTCCAGCGATTCGGCCTGTGTCCGGCGAATGACCGGGGGAGATGTTTTCAGCTTTTCAGCGACGCTGTTTTTATCAGTCGTTGTTTGGCGATGATGATCAACGGCGGATTTTCCATTGGCCTTCAATGGCGATTGAGACGCTGGCGGAGTTGTCGCAATCGCTTCGCCGTTGGTCGTCCGGTTGCCGTTTGGCGTTTCGTTGAAAGAAGAAGTTTTGGGTGCGGAAAAGAGCGCGCCTTCGTTTGAACGCGGGCCAATCGGAGCGCCGATGACCGAAGGCAGTTCAAAAAGGGCTTCGCCATCATCACTGTTCTCAACCACGTTTTCAGGCGTGCCGGTTTCAATCGCCAACGGATCGCGCGCCGTGTCCTCGCCTGAATCTTGTTGTTGTTGGCGTTGTAGCGCCTCGAAAACTCTGCTCATAAACTGGAGTGGATCCAGGCTGCCAACTTGTTCCGCCGAATGACAGCACTGTTATTTGTTTATCAGATTGTTCAGCCGGTTTTGAATTTCTCTTCCTCTTCTTCCTGTTGCGAAGAGACGATTTTGAACGGCGCGGCTTCAACCGGACGACGGGCGTCATCGTGCTGCGAAGCTCGCCGCCGCTGATTGCCGTGCGAACGGCGACGCGATGGTTTATGCACGTTCAAGCGCGGATCGTCGAATTCCTGTGCTTCAGTTTCGGGCTGCCAGTCGAACTCAGCTTCTTCGCGCATGACGGGCATTGGCGGCAGCGAACCAGACATCACCAATTGAGGATCGTCTTCGATCATAGGCTGCAACAGATCAAGCGATTCTGCGACTTCGGAAATCATCTCGGCTTTGATTGTCTTCGCATTGCCGGCGAAACCGTTCAGCAAGGCGTTGTCGCAGATGTTGTTGATCAATCGCGGAATGCCCTCAGACGCGCGGTAAATCAGCGCCACGGCGTCAGCCGTGAACAAATCCAGCCGCGAAGCTCCGGCGACTTTCAACCGCGTGCGAATGTAAGGCGAAACTTCGTCGGCCTTCAGCGGTTTGATTTCACAACGCAAACTGATGCGCTGTTTCAACTGCCGCAAATCCGCGCTGTTCAACAGCGCGCGCAATTCCGGCTGCCCGGTCAGAACTATCTGCAACTGTTTTTCGGTGTAAGTTTCAAAATTCAGCAACAACCGAATCTCTTCCAGCAATTCGCGTGACAACCCTTGCGCTTCATCAACGATCAGCACGGTTCGCAATCCGCGCGAATGGCGCATCATCAACAACCGCCCGAATTTTTGCAGCGCATCGGCTTTCGACGTGTAAGGCGCGAAGCCGAAATCCGTGGCCAGATGCTGATAAAGTTCCGGCACGCTCAGACCGGGATTGAAGATATAAGATGTCAAAACGCTTCGATCCAGTCGCGAGATCATCGCCCGCAGCATGGTCGTTTTGCCGGTTCCGACTTCGCCGGTGGCGACGATCAAACCTTTGCCGTGCTGAATGCCGTAATGCAGATTGGCCATCACCTCGCGATGACTGGCCGTGAAGTACAGAAATCGCGGATCGGGCGTCAGACTGAATGGAATATCGCGTAGACCGTAAAATTGCAGGTACATAAGAAATCGTCAGGCTGCCAGTTGCTCTTCTGCAATGAGCTTCAGGCATAAAGATCGCATTGTTGCCAGTTCATGTTGGAACTCTCTATGTGCTTCTTCGGATGGAAGAGCATCAAACAAATCCGGCAGTTGAACCCCGCGGCTCATGATTTGATCGGCAATTTTATCGCCCAGGATGTTTTTGACGAACTGGCAATTCTCGGCATTGAAAAAGAGCCTTACGGCATCGGTTGCACTCATCAGACCATTCGAAAGCGATTCAAGGATTCCCAAACTCACCAAAGCAAATAGAGCCGACTGGCGCTCAGGCGAGCCGTTGGATTCCGAGAGAACATTTTTTAGCTTGATGATTTTGCTCATAGAGTTTGGTTCGACATGAATTTCACCCCGGCAACCTGGCCGGATTCGTGTTCGAAATAATGTACTTCACCGATGTTGCCTTGCTTTATCACCTTCTGCCATTTTCCGTGGAGTAACTCCTGCAAATAGCGACGCACTGTTAGATTGAGTACTGTGTATTTGATCGTTCCGTCTCTGACAAGCAACCAGTCGGCGGGTACGGAACCGGATGCGTATACATCAGGGTAAAGATGAAGCGGCATTCAATAACTTCCCGTCACCATATTCAACAGGCGAGAAATCTTGATTGCCTGATAAAGCAGCATTGCCGCCAATGGGATCAAGACGGCGATGCCGACGAATTTCGCCGTCAGGATCACTGGCCGCCAGCGGTTTTCCTGTTCGGTGACTATTTTCGGAACGGCGACCAGCAAGGGCAATTTGGTGTAATGCGCAACGTCGCGCGAATCGAGAACGGTCATCAACGTGCGAGCTACGACGGCGGCGGCAGCGATCAATCCGGTCAGCAATCCGGCTAACAGCGCCATGGGGTAAAGCAGATTTCGTTTCGGCGATACCGGAGCTTCCGGCAGATTGGCCGGATCTGACATGCGGAAAGTTTCTCCGCTGAAATCGTTGACGACCTTGGCGCCAAACCGCGCGTTGTCGCGCATTGAAAGCAAATCTTCGTACCGACGCCTGAGCGTGTTGTAATCGCGTTCGATCTTCGTCGCTTCGGTTGCCAGAATCGGCGTGTTGCGCAAACGCCCTTGCAATTCGGCGAACTGGCGATTGGTCTGCTCCAGTTCGGCCTCTTTGCGAACCAGGTCGCGACGGTCTGAAGCGAGTTTGATTTCCAGTTGCGCGATTTGCGGATTGCTGGTTCGCGCGGCGCGTTTGGCCAAACGATCCTGTTCGGTTTTCGCTTTCAGGTCTTCGATCTCGCGATTGATGGATTCGATCTGCACGCGCAACTTGATCACGTCGGGATGCTTGTCAGTGTAAACGGTCAGAAGCTGTTTCAACTGAGCGTCGTAATCGGCGCGTCTTGAGCGAAGCTGGCCTTCGGTTTGTCCGGCGGCCAGCGGGGCGTCCGGTTCCGTGCTTTCCTGCGTTTTCAAACTGCCGAGCAATTGTTCGCCGGTGGCGATCTGGTTTCGCAAAGCGTCAATCGAGTTTTGCTGCGATTGGCGAATCAGACTCAGGCTGTTCATTTGCCCGAGCAGGTTCTGTTCCTGTCCGCTGACGGCGTCTGGATTGCTGACCAGAAAACCTGCGCGAGCGGATTCTATCTTTTCCAGTTCGGTTTTGACTTCGCTGATGCGGCCTTCCAGCAAATCAATCGTCGTGTAAACCTGCCGGCGCGTTTCGTCCGAATTGGCATCAATGAAGCGCGCCGCCAGTTCCGCCGTCACGTCGCGAACCGTTCGCGGATCAGGGCCGCGATAGGAAATCTGAAAAGCGTAAATGCCGGACGAAGCAGTGTATGGTTGGACGTAAATGAACCGGTTCATCTCGTCAATCACCAGTTCAATCGGCGTGTTGCGCGCGATCATTTCCGGGTACAGATTGTAACGATTGATCAAACGTTGAAGCTCCGTCCGGCTGGTGACCTGTTTCTGGATCGAATTCAGGCGCGAGTTCAAATCAATCTGATTGACCGGCTGGACGTAGTTGGTTGAAACCTTCGGGGGATCAACGATGATGGAAGTTTTCGATTCGTAAACGTTCGGCAATTTGTTGATCGAATATGCCAGCGCGCTGGTAACGATCAGACATGGAACGATGACGAAATAGCGCCTTCGCCACAGAAGTTTCAAATATTCGGCTGGCGTTCTGATTCGGAAACTGGCCATCAGATTTTTTCTCGCGTTCGTCGCTGAAAATCTTTGGGGATACGGAATTTGGAAGCTTCAAAACGAAAACGATTATAGCCGAGCGCGACGATGAGCGTCGAGTCAAAACTCCAATGCTTGAGCCGCGCATCCGCCTGAAGTAGCATGCGCGAGCTTTCAAAACAACAACTCAACTCAAACTTATGTCCAACGCTATCTCTGTCGTCAATGTCAGCAAGAGCTACGGCGATTTCGTCGCCGTTGACAATCTTTCCATCGAAGTCAAACAAGGCAGCATCTTCGGATTGCTAGGGCCGAACGGCGCAGGCAAATCCACGACGATCCGAATGATCGTCAACATCACCATGCCCGATTCGGGAGAAATTCGTTTGTTCGGTCAACCGATGAGCGCCAGTTTGCAGGAACGAGTCGGTTATCTGCCCGAAGACCGCGGTTTGTACAAGAAGATGAAAGTCGGCGATCAACTGATTTTCTTCGCCGAACTGAAAAGCGTTCAGCGCGCCGAAGCCGAAAAGAGAATTGACCGATGGCTGGAACGCATAGAAATGACCGAATGGAAAAACAAGAAGTGGGAAGAATTGTCGAAGGGAATGCAGCAGAAGATTCAGTTCGTTTCGACGATATTGCATTCGCCTGATCTGGTCATTCTGGACGAACCGTTTTCGGGACTCGATCCGGTCAGCGCCGGTCTGCTGAAGGAAATCGTCCAGGAGCTTCGCCGCGAAAACAAAACGATCATCTTTTCGACTCATTTGATGGAGCAGGCCGAAGAGTTATGCGACGAAATCTGTTTGATCAATCGCGGGCAGAAAATCCTGGGCGGATCGGTTCGCGAAATTAAAAGAAGTTTCGGCTGGCGTTATATCGCGATTGACGGAGACAATCTGGAACTTGCGCTCAATTCTCATCCGGCGGTCAAAAATATCTCCCGCCGACGCGATCACATCGAAGTCACTTTGCTGGATTCAAACGACCCGCAAATTCTGCTGCAACATCTGCTCGACAGCGGAGCGCGCATCACTCGTTTTGAACTGGTCGCTCCTTCGCTGAACGAAATCTTCATCGAAAGCGTCAAGCCAACGAACGAAACCAAATCGCCGCAGGCTGCAACCGCCTGACCAACATCATGAGTCGCCTGAGCAAACGAGAAATGGTTTTGGAAATTTACGACCGCGAGGCAATGGGCGAAATCACCGCGCTGGAAATTGAAATCATCAACCAGGGATTGATTGCTGAATATGGCGAAGGCGGCGCAATGGCTCCGGCGGAAATCGCCCGCATTCTGCATGACGAGGATTTGCCGATTCGCTTCGATCAAATTTTCAGGATGCAATCGGCGACGGACAAATATGTTGATCTGTTTGGACGTTTGAACAAGTTCGGCAATCTGGCGGAGGCCGAACAGACGCTGCGACAAATTGACGCCCTGCAAAGGAAATTTTCTCAGGAAGATGATAAAGCGGGGTTGCGGTATGCGCGTCAGGCGGTCTTGCGGATCAAAAAACAAACCGCCGCGCTTTCGCAGTCTCCCAAACTCACTGAACACGAGCGCGCTGAAATGAGGGAAATCGCGCAATGGATGACGGTCTGGTTGCAGACGCCCGACATCTTCGATCAGTGGTTGGAACTGCGAAAGGCAGCGGAAGAATTCAAAACTTTATTCGGGGCTACGGGGGCAAAAACGAACCAATAACAATTCAGCAAAACGGCAAGACAAAAGGCTCAAAACTATACGATGAAGCAAAACGGGGATAAATAGAAAGGAGCGGGCCATCAACGAGCTTGGTGCCGTAGCCCACCGATTGCCCGCCCTGGCCCCTAGCTATTCTTTGCTAGGCACACAGATAACAGTTTGAATTCGCCGGTTCTTCCGAATATTTAATGAGTAAAATCGTTTCTGCCGATGATTTTAATTTTTCGCGCCATTTCTGCTTAATTCTCACTGCTCTCGTAGCCATCCCGCTTACTCTGCCTTTTCAACTTCAGAAAATTCAGATCGGTTTCATTGACCAGGTAAATTCGCGCGTAACCTTCCTGATTCAATCCAGACATCGCGCTGTCCAATTGTCGTTTGTGTTCTTCAATGACTTTTTCGTTGACGAATCGTTGCTGGCGAAAGAGGTTTTGCTTCAGGCAGGTTTCCAGCGAGACGTCAAACACGATGGCGATTGCCGGAAAGCGATGAGCGCGAGCCATCCGCAGTAAAGGTCGCCGCGCATGAAATTGCAGATTGGTTGCGTCAATCACCGTCATCAGCCGATTGGTCAGTCGCAATCGCGCAATGTGATGCAGCAATCCAAAAGTTTCGGAGTTCAGATTTTGATTGCTTTCGTCGTCGCAGATCATCGCCCGACAGCGGTCGGATGAAATGATTTCAGTCGGCTGAAAGTGACGAGCGGCAAAAGTGGATTTGCCGGATCCGGAAGCTCCGATCAGCAAGACGAGCGATGGATCGGGAATTTCCAGTGTGATCGAAGAAGACTGATTCATTTGCCGGTTGCCGCGCTGCTGATTTCAACGTCGCTCGCTTCGGCTTCGGCTTCGCTTTTTTCAGTTTCGCTGGGAGGATTGAAGCCGGGGTAGCTGATGCGCTCGTGGTAAACATTGATCAATGTGTTGATCAGGCTTTCGCGAATAGTAGTTAACTCGCGCGTGGTGATGTTGCTTTCATCCAACTGTCCATCGGCGATGACGCTGTCAACGATCTTCTTGACGATGGCGCGGATGTTTTCCGGGGTTTGTTCCTCAAGCGAGCGAACAGAAGCTTCGGCTCCGTCGGCCAGCATCAGAATGACCGCTTCTCTGGATTGCGGTTTGGGGCCGGGATAACGGAAGTCTTCGATGTTGACGGTTTCGCCTTTGGCTTCGGCCTGCGATTTGGCTTTGTGGTAGAAGTAGGCCAGAACGCGCGTGCCATGATGTTGCGGGATGAAATCAATGATCTGCGCCGGCAGATTGGCTTCGCGAGCCATGTCAATTCCGCGCCGCACGTGGCTGGTGATAATGCGGGCGCTGGAAATCGGCGGTCGAGTGTCGTGCGGATTCGGGCCGCCCTTTTGATTTTCGATATACATATTCGGCGCAGCCAGTTTACCTATGTCGTGATAAAGACATCCTGTCCTGGCCAGCAAGGCGTTAGCGCCGATTGCCTTGGCGGCTTCTTCGGCCAACACAGCCACCATATATGAATGATGATTCGTCCCCGGCGTGATGATGGCCATCTGTCGCAACAGCGGATTGTCGGCGTTCGACAATTCCAACAGCTTCAAATCGGTCAGAATGTCGAAACCCGATTCGTAAACAGGAATGGCGAAGCTGGCGGCTCCGGCGGTCAGAACCGCGCCGACCAGACTGGCCAATATTCCGCCGAGCATGCGTTGCACGGTCCAATCCTGTTCGGCAATCATCATGGCCGCGATGCCCATCAAAACGTTGATGCCGCCGACAGCCGCGCTGGCAATGATCACAGCGTTTCGCGTGCGGTAACGTTGAACGCTGTAAATGGCCGTGATCGAACCGCCAAGCGCGAAAGCCACAAACGCCATGCCGTTCGGCGCAATCATCCCCACCAGAATCGCGCTCATCAAACCGGCAACCAAGGCCAACTGGCTGCCGACCAACAAAGACAATACCAGCGCGCAACCGGCAAATGGGATTGCAAAACCGAATTCGAAGATGCTGCCGAATCCCATGGTTTCCGGTCGCGTTCCCAAAACCGCCGCGCCGAACATTCCCAATCTGACGATTCCTGTTTGAACCATCAACGCCGAACTGGCGACCCAGAAGGCCGCGCGCTGTCCCAAACGCGACGAGTCGCAATTCATCGCCGATTTGTAAAGCGCGAAGAACATCAATCCGACCATCGCCAACAAACCAAATATACGACTTGGATTGCGTTGCGCGATTTGGTAATTGCGGATGATTTCTATCAGCAGGCGCTTTTCGGGCGTGACTGCTTCACCGGCATGGAGCAACACAGGATTTCGTTTGAATTGAGTCGGCAAGCCTGCGCCGCGCACTTCGCCTCTGGCAATCAAATCAGCCGGCACGACGACGTCTGTTTCGACTATGTCGCCCACTTGATACATCGGAACAACCGTCAACGGATAATGCGAAGCGAATAGCGCTGTGAGAATGGCAAAAACTGCTGCGACAAGCAGAAAGCGGATTTTTTGCGGTATGCGACGAAATTGAGTGGAAATCCAGTGCGCCGCTGATTGCGGCAAACGCTTGATGCGTATCAACCACAAAAGTTGATTCTTTTTTTTCATGGCTCATCAGGCGCAACTTGCCGGGAGTCAGAGGCAGCGCGCGTTATGCGAAGGCGCGGATTATAGCATCTGGCCGGAAGAAGAAAGCAAGGCGGATTGCTTATTCCCAAACTCGCGCTTACCATCCGGCAATGGCTACAGCGATCATCTATTCCGACGATTATATGAAACACGACACAGGCCAGCACCCGGAACGCCGCGAACGTTACAGCGCGACGCTGAAAGGCCTGATGGCCGATCAAGACTTGTGGCAAAGCCTAATTAAGCTGGCTCCGCGCGCGGCAACCGATGATGAATTGGAACGTTGCCATTCCGCGCGATCAATCGCCCGCGTTCATCAGGCCTGCGAACAGGCTGCGCTGTTTGAGCATGTCTCGCTGGATTCTGACACAGTGGTTTCTGAACAATCCGATGTTGTCGCTCGGCTGGCCGCTGGCGGAGCTTGTCTGGCAGTGGATGCAGTCGTCAAAGGCGAGGCCGGAAGCGTCTTCGTCGCCTGTCGTCCTCCGGGTCATCACGCGACCGTCGGACAGGCGATGGGGTTTTGCCTCTTCAATAACGTAGCCGTTGCAGCCAGATACGCTCAAACCGTTTACCCCGATCAAATCAAAAAAGTGTTGATCGTTGATTTCGACGTTCATCACGGCAACGGCACTCAGGACATCTTTTACGACGATCCGACGGTCTTTTATTACAGTCTGCATCAGTACCCATGGTATCCGGGAACCGGCAGCGACGATGAGCGCGGGACGCGCGAAGGCGAAGGTTACACCTTGAACGTTCCTGTCCACGCGATGACTTCTGAGAAAGATTACCTGATGATGTTCGAACAGGGGTTGGAAGCGGCGATGAAAAAGATGGCTCCCGATCTGGTCATTATCTCAGCCGGGTTTGACGCCCATGCTTCAGATCCGCTGGGGCAGTTGATGCTGACGGATGAAAGTTATGCGCGGATGACCGAGCGTCTGAAACAAGCTGCCGGGACGGCGGGCAAAGGGAGAGTGGTTTCTTGCCTGGAAGGCGGATACAACCTGCAAACCCTGGGAGAAACGATCAAAACTCATGTCTACGCACTGGAATAATGTGATGGATAGTTGGGATTCAAAGCCCGCGATGC
>CAYRQB010000178.1:0-12332 GCA_964426025.1 uncultured Heliomicrobium sp. | reverse complement strand
AGGCGAGCGAGCGGGAATGCGTTATTCGTTGAATGTTCCCCGCACGACAGCGGCGGCTTTGTCCGGTTTGCAAATGGGACAACGCGCGGGCAGTTCGCTGGAATTCCGCGACCATCGCGATTATCAACCCGGCGATGATTTGCGGCGGATTGATTGGAATGCTTTCGCACGATCGGACAAACTGACGATCAAACTCTTTCGCGAAGAAATCAGCCCTCACCTGGATTTGATCGTTGACGGATCGCGTTCGATGGCTGTTGATCAGTCGGCCAAAGCCAAAGCCGCCGTGGCATTGTCGTCGTCATTGGCTGTCGCGGCTGGGAACTCCGGCTTCTCGCACGCGGTCTGGCTGATGCGCGAAAGTTGCGCCCCGATTGCAAACGGTTCGGGACGTCCGTCTTCGTGGGGCGAGTTCGATTTTGATTTCCGGCAAAACCTGGCCGAATCGTTTTCCCGCATGCCGCCGAAATTGCGCCGACAGGGATTGAGAATCTTCATCAGCGATCTGTTGTGGCTAGGCGAACCGTTGCAGATTCTTCAACTGCTTTCACAAAACGCCGCCGCTGTCGTAGTCGTGCAATTGCTGGCCGAAGACGACATCAATCCACCTGAACGCGGTCGCGTGCGATTGATTGATTCCGAAACCGAAGCGCAACGCGAAATCTTCATTGATGAATCGGCGATCACGCGTTACCGCGATGCGCTGACCAGACATCAGCAGAACTGGCATCAGGCCTGTCGCCAATCAGGAGGCGTTTTGATTGAATTGATCGCGGAACGATTGCTGGCCGATTGGAATCTGGCAGAACTGGTCAAAGCCGAAGTATTGAACGTTTAGACAAAAGGATTGATTCAGAGTTTATGCTCAACTTGGGAATTGTCGCAGACGAAATCAACCGTGATTTTCGCGAAGCTTCGCGCATTGGCATCGAAGCTGGAATAAAACGCTATGAAATTCGATTCTTGAAATCAGGCCGCGCGCCAATGTGCGATCAGGCAGAGTTGCGGGAAATCGAACGCATCTGCGAAGGCGAAGGATTGCAAATCACCGCTCTGTCGCCCGGTTTGTTCAAATGGACTGATTCGATTGATAAGTTTCGGCGCAAAATGGACGAGGTCTTTCCCCGATCAGTCGAATTGGCCAAACGCTGGAATCTGTCGGCATTGATCATCTTCGGATTTTGCAAGCCCGGCGCGAATGAAGAGAACGCCGATTTGATTTCCAGCGACAATCCGCCGAAATGGGTGATTGATTCATTGGCGGAAGCGGCGAGGAAAGCCGAACAATCCGGTTTGCGTTTGCTGATCGAAGCCGAGCCGGTTTGCTGGGCGGACACCGGAGCGGCAACGGTAAATCTGATTCGCGCTGCCGGTTCGTCTGCGCTCGGCGTCAATTACGATCCATGCAATGTGGCCTGGATGACGCGTCGCGATCCGATAGACGAATTCGATATTGTCGCGCCTTTCATCGCCAACGTTCACATCAAAGATCAACTGGATGCGCCTTGCGGCAGCGGATTGCCGAAGTGGGTTGTGCCGGGTGAAGGAATGATTGATTACCATCCCCATTTCGTCGCATTGCGCAAACGCGGCTATTCCGGCCCAATCTCTCTTGAACCTCACATGGACGGAAGTCTTGAAACAATCCAGCGCTGCAAGCTAGCGGTTGAAAAATTATGGCGAAACAGCGCTATCGCAAACTTTGATTAAACATTTAACTAAAACTTTATTGACTGAGTCTGGCCAATCAAGTAAGTTTCATCGCGAACTGAAAGCTGGAGCAAATTGCTCTGGTGCCGCGATTTGAAATTTAGCCTCGTTTGTCCCATTGCCCTTGTCCCTCTCAGCCAGGTTTCAGTTTCAATATTGCTTTGGCAAGTGATCAATCACATTGCTTTGTCCATCCAAGAAGATTGCCCCTCTGAGATCACCCCTCAAAAAAGTTTCGATCAAACCAGGAGTACAAAAAACATGCTCTCACAAAGAACTTCCCTCACACCTTTGCGCCTGCTTTTACTGTTATTGCTCGTCGTATTCGCTCTCTTTCTGGCCTTGTCGGCTCAAGCCACGATTGTGCAGAAGCTGGAAATCGAAGAACTGACGCGGCTATCTTCCGATGTCTTTCACGGACAAATCGTCTCAACAAAAACAGATTGGAATGCTGAACGCACACGCATTTACACCACCGCACAAATCCGCGTATTTGAAGCTTTCAAAGGCGTCGCCAAGCGCGGCGATACCATCAGCGTCGTTCAAATGGGCGGCGAAAAGGACGGCGTCAAGCTGGATTACGACGGGCGTCCGGAATTCACGACCGGCGAATCGGTTGTGATATTCGCGACTCGCACGCGCGGCAACGTACTGACCGTCGTCGGTTTGAAGCAAGGCAAGATGCGGGTTTCAGGCGAAAGCGTCACTCGAGACTTTTCCGGTTTGACAGTGGTCGAACGCTCAAAATCCGGCAAGGCATTGCAACCGGTTAAGACATTGACAACTCGACTGACAATGGACGAATTGCGCCAGCGAATCGCTCGCGCGAGGTGACGGCTCATTAACAAAATTTCCTGACCAACAAAGACCTATGAAATATGTGCTCCATCTACTGATTTTCTGCGGAATCTTTTTCTTGATGACCAGTTCGACGACTTCTTATGTCAGAACGCCGCTCAGCAATAACAACGGTTCGCCCATCGCCTGGAATCTGGCTAATCCTGGAACGCCAATCGTCAGCGGTGGGCGAATCACTTACAGCCTCAACCCTGCCGGAAGCGACAACTTATCCTTCTCGCAAATCGAGCGCGCAATCGCGGCGTCTTTTCAGTCGTGGGAAGACGTTCCCACCAGCAACGTCGCTTTCACTCGCGGAGCGAATTCAACTTCAACGACGACGACTGGCGACGGCGTCTTACAACTCTTCTGGCTGGAAAACTCGGAATCCACAGGCGACGGTTTGAATCTGGCCGGAGCGGTGGCGTTGACGCGGCGAACTTATTTCACATCAGGAACCAGGACGGGCGAGATCACAGACGCCGCGACTGTCTTCAACGGCTTTCGTTATCAATGGGCGATTGACGGTCGCAGCGACGCAGTTGATGTTCAGGAAGTCGCCACGCACGAGATCGGCCACATTCTCGGATTAGCTCATACGCCAATCGGCGGAGCGACGATGTATCCCCTGACAATAGCCGGACGCACACAAGCTCGCACGCTCGCACCCGATGACGCAATCGCAGCTTCAGTCGCTTATCCTACGTCGGGTTTTCTTGCTTCAACCGGAACGATTCGCGGACGAGTCAGCAGCGGAGGGACAAACGTTTTCGGCGCGCACGTGGTGGCAGTTGACGGAAATGGCAACGTGACGGCAAGCGCGCTTTCACAACCCGACGGCAATTACTCAATCCAGGGATTGCCGCCGAGCAATTACACCGTCTACGCCGAACCGCTCGATCCGATCACGGGCGCATATTTCAGCCGCGCGAATCTGGAAGGCTTTTATGCAACCGCCAACGTCAGCTTTTCCACCACGCAAGATTTTCAGGCAAACGTTTCAGCCGGTGGAACGACGACGCTGGACTTTGCAGTAACCGGCGGCGCTCCGGCTCTTGATGGTTATCTGGTTCGAGGACCCGAAAGCACGTTCTTTTTCAACCTCGGCGCGCAAACCGTTCAAGGCCAGATCAACGCCACCATCGGCGTCGGCGGAATCGGTTTGCCGCAATCCGGTTCTCCATTGAGCGTCAGCGGAACGGGCGTCGCCATCAATCGAACCTTCTTCACCAGCTTTGACGGTTTGCCAGCCGTCATGGCTGAAATCACCGTCAGCCCGTCTGCGCCGACTGGCTCGCGCAACATCATCATCTCGTCAGGGCAGCAACGGACAATCATGACCGGCGCTTTGGAGATTGCGCCTGCAACTGCGGCTACAGTTTCATCTGCCAACTTCACTGCTAAAGTTGCTGCTGAATCTCTGGCTTCCGTCTTCGGGCAGAATCTGGCGACGTCAACCGTATCAGCCAATGCCCAACCTCTGCCGACAACGCTTGGCGGAACGACAGTCCGATTGCGGGACAATTCAGGGCAGGAATTGCTGGCGCCGCTATTTTTCGTTTCACCGACTCAAATCAATTTTCAAATTACGCCCGGACTGTTGTTTGGCACAGTGCTGGTCAAAGTCGGCAACAACGAAAGCTCCGTTTCGAATGGCTCACTGCTTCTGGAATCAGTCGCTCCCGGTTTGTTTTCGGCAAGCGGGACGGGACAGGGACTGGCTGCGGCTGTAGCTCTCAGAGTCAAACCGAACGGCGCGCAAATATTCGAACCTGTCTCCAGATTCGATCAGACATCAGGACAGATCGTTCCCATCCAGATTGATTTGAGCATCGCGGGTGATCAGATTTTTCTGGTTCTATTTGGAACGGGGATTCGTTTTCGCAGTTCTCTTTCGGCCAGCAGTTACAATATCGGGGGAATTACAGGAACTCCGCTTTACGCCGGTATGCAGGGAGATTTTGTTGGCCTTGATCAGGTCAATTTGCCTTTGACTCAAAATCTGGTTGGACGCGGGGCGGTGAATGTTTTCCTGATTATTGACGGAAAAACATCCAACACTCTGACGGTCAGTATTAAGTGACGGGGCAACATGATTTTTTATGATGGGGGAGGAGCGGATGTGGCCGAAAAAATGATGGCAACATTTCCGACCACATCACGCTCTCATAAAACTGACTGAGGACACTATCCTTTTTGACTGAGGACGCAAACCCAGGCCAAGGGCGCAATTCTTCAGGCAATTTGCTCAGCGACTTCCACTCTCAGCAAATTGCGCACATTCTCAATCTGATTGGCAATGGTAGCCGCCGCCGAACCGGCGTAGAGCAAACCGATTGCTACGTTATCCAATGTCGTAATCAGTGAACCTGAGTCCCCCGGTGACGACATTGCCGTGGTGATGATCTGGTCGCGGAATCGTGCCGTCCGCCCGCTGCCATAACCCACATCAACTGTTGCGTTGACGGCGGTGATTCTACCTGTGGAAAAATTAGTTGTGCGACCGGTCTTTTTGACCAAAGTGCCAACAGTCACGTCGGCTCTGCGCCGCCAGGCTCTCACACAACACGACCAATAAATTTCGCGATCAAGATCGGCGAAATTTCCTTCCGCTATCGCAGCGTCAACCAGGTTCTGATGCTGTGACAGCGGAACGGCAGGGGCGAATGTGATCGGTATGAACTCGCTCAGTCTGGCAATACGGTCTGCCGGATCGGTTCCGCCGTCAATCGGACCGGGCTGCAAGACGGCATCGCCAATCACTGCGTTGTTGCTATTTGCCAGCACGTGGTTGTTGCTCAAAATATAAAATCTGTTCGGAACTCCGATTCCATGCGTCGGCGGATTCGTCGAACCACCCGGAAGGATTTTGTAAACGCAGGTCGCGATTGTTCCGGCGGTTATGTTTTTATGACCGACGCTGTAACCGCCTTTTGCAGCTCTGACTCGCCCGGTCAATACCTGAGCTTCTCCACGTTGTTCGCGCGGCGGCGGCGGATCCGGATCAGGCTCGCCTCCATCCGGAGCCGCGAACACATTCCCAATCGCCAGCACGTCCGTCTGTTGATCCTGAAACTTCGCGGGTATCAGGTCTTTCTTTGAAACCGCGTCCTTCGGCAACTTATGCGAAACCAGAATCAGTAACGCCGGTTCCCCTGTCGCCTCTCCGCTCTTCCATTTGACTCCTGCTGCGACTCCTAACACATTGCCGCGCGGGAGAATTTCATCAATCGCGGCCTCCTGCGCCTTCTCCAGGCTTTTGGCAGCGGCAGCAGACAATTCCATTTTTTTCAGATCGTTCTTCATGCTCGTTCCTCCTATATTTTAGGCTGAGAGTTGTTTGTTTTATTGTCTTGATTGTTATTCGTTACCGGCCATCACATTTCCTATTTCCTCAACGTCAACGATAAAATCGCTTAAACGTTTCGGAACGACTTCTTCGGGGTTGAGTGAGGAAACATCTACTTTTTGTGTAACGAAGACTTTGATAACAGGTTGGCCGTCTTTTTCGCCGATACCCACACCAATCACATTAGGCAATTCCATCAACCTGCCTTCGTGAATATCTCTGGCTTGTTCGATTTTCATGATTGTCCCCTTTTGCAAGTGAAGTTGTCTGCTCAAGTCGAAAATTACTTTGCGGCAAACAAATTTTCTAAATTGAAACCACATTCGTTGAAGAAGTGCAAAAAGCTCGTCGAAACTAGCCTTAATCATTGACTACTTAGTGCACGGTAACTAAACTCCCTTCGCCATATCAAACCGATAGAATCAATTTGAAATCGTTACGAACAACTTCAGCCTGGAGGTTCATATGATTACATTCAGCCGATGCCTGTTATTCACGCTGTGCATTTACCTTCTGTGTGGACTTTTCATTCAGCCAGCCGAAACGTCTGCCAGGAAATTGATGACTCACAGCGCTTCAACTAACGTCGTGCAATCTCCTGAAATAGAGCAACTGGTTCAAAAGCTCTTTGCGGCAAAATCCGTTTCCGAACAGCAAATCATTATCGCTGAAAATCAGCAGTTGATTTCACCCGGACTTATTGAAGCCCTGATCAGCAAGGCCAATCCCGTGCCTACCTCAAGCGACCTAAATAAATGCGAATCAATAAATCACCTGGCGCTTGGCTTATCGCAAAAAATCGGTTACGACAAAGGCATTGCCGCTGCCACCAATTACCTGGGAGTTATTTATCGAAAGACGGTTCAGTACGATCTTGCCCTGGAATGCTTCAAATACAGTTACGACATTTATAAAAATCTTGACGATAACAAAGGGCTTTCACAAACCCACAGGTTATTTGGGAGACTCTACTTCGAGTTGCAAAACTACCCGCAGGCCTTCAAGCATTTTTCCGAAGATTTATCCTTGGCTCTCAAATCAGGTGAGAATTATTACGTGGCTCTCGCTCGGTTTAATCTGGGAACAGCGCTTGAAGAGTTGGAGCAATACGATCTCGCAAGTGAACAGTACAAGAAAAGTTTGGAACTCTGTCGAGCAACTAAAGATGTGCCTCCCACCGGAAACTTAATCGGCTTGATGACTGACGTTTTACGACGAGCGGGGCATAACCATTACGCAAACAGGAATTTCAAAGACGCGATTAGCAATCTCGAAGAAGCTGTGGAACTGGCGCAACGCCATTCAGATTCCTATTCCTTCTCGTCTGCCCTGAACGCACTTTCGTGGACTTACCTTCACAACAATGACCCGGAAAAAGCAATGGCCGCTTCTCAGAAAAGCCTGGCAACCAGTAAAGGCTCTGTGCTGGCGGTCGCCCTTCGTGGTGAAGCATTTATTCACAGCTCAAGCGGGAGTCACGCGCTGGCAATAGAAGCGATCGAGAAAGCCAAAGCAATCGTTCAAAATTCGAAGTCTATCAACGCAGTCAGGAGTGTTTACCTGGCGGAAGGCATGGTCAATTATAAAGCCGGGAGACAACAACAGGCGTACGAAGCAATGAATAAGGCAATCGGCCTTGTCGAACAGCAGAGAGTCGGAATTTCAGCCAGCACGGAAAGCGGGCCGGTTTCGCTCGGTTACAAATATGCTCCTTATGGTTGGATGATTACATTGCTGGCGTCGCAGCATAAAAATTTGGAGGCGTTGAATTTTTCCGAGCGTTCCAAGAGCCGCTCTCTTTTCAACATGCTCAACAATCCCAGTGGTGGCATAGAGTTTTTTGCGGAAGCCTTGAACATGGACGAAAGAAGCAAGTTGGCGACTGAATTATTCAAGCTTGAAATTCAAATTGCCAAAGACGAGTTCGCCGGTTCAAACGACGTTTCAAAAACTGCCAGCCTTCGATCTCAATTTCTAAGGGATAAAGACCATCTGAAGAATCTGCGGGAAACAGGCCTGTCGAATGCAGCAGCCGCGGCGGACAAACTGTCCAGGGAAAACGAACTAAAAGAATCTGACTTGCTAAGCTTGCTACCAGACGAGCAAACGGCCCTGCTCCAATTCGCCATGGCCGAAGAGCAAGCGTTTCTTTTTGCAGTCACAAGAACTGGCCAAACTATTGATTTGCGAGTTTACCCGCTTGGCTTTCAACGTCATCAGCTCAGGGGTGACATTACTCGCCTGCATGAATTGATCAAAGATCAGGATATAAGCAGCGATCTGGATACGACGGCGAGCCAATTGTATAGAAACCTGCTTGGCAAAGCAGAAGACCAATTAAAAACCAGGCGAAAGCTGATAATCGTTCCCGACGGGCCGCTTTGGGATTTGCCGTTTATGGCTTTGAAGATGACTGATGGAGAATACCTGGTCAAGAAATATGCAGTATCCTTCGCGCCCTCATTCAACGTGCTTCGCCGAATGAATCAAATGCTGGCAGTCAAATCAACCACACCGTTGCAGAGTCTGCTTGCCATTGGCAATCCTTCGCTCCTGGCCTCCGAAACCGTTGATCCTCCAGGAGGTCTTATGAGCGACAACCTCGGCGATCTGCCGGCAGCAACCAGGCTGGTCAATGAGATCATCAGGTTTTACAACTCGAAAAACAGCAAGGTGCTGACCGGCGATGAAGCGACCGAAGAACAATTCAAAGCCCTGCTTTTGAAATACAGGATTCTTCACCTGGCCACGCATGGGCTTTACAACGACCTTGACCCGATGCGCTCCAGCATAGTCTTTTCTCAGACCAACAAGCAGGGGAAAGAAGACGGATTTTTCGAAGCTCGAGAATTGGCCAAATATAAATTGAACGCTGAACTGGTGATCCTGTCGGCCTGCGAAACCGGTCGCGGGCAAGTGCGCGATGGTGAAGGAATCATTGGTCTGCCCTGGGCAGTGTTTGCAGCAGGCTGTCCAACAACCGTCGTCAGCCAGTGGAAAGTGAAAGCAGAAAGCACTGCCGACCTGATGGTTGCATTGCACACAAATCTGAATCAGAGGAATAAACGTCTTACAAAAGCGCAGGCTCTGCAAAATGCCGCCCTTTCCCTGATCAATGGTAAAAATCTGGCCCATCGTCATCCTTATCACTGGGCGGGTTTTGTCGTCTTCGGCAAAGCTGATTGATGCCTGGTTATGGATTTTCAACCCGTAAGGCAGAAACGCTAATCAGTGAGGCAATTGGCCAAAATCGCTTCTGCCTTTCAGCGACCAACCGGTTACCCAAAAAGCGTAGGTTCGACTCTTGCGAATCGAATTGCAATCTCCTACCCTGCCCTGGCTGTAAGCAATCCCAATTCTGGCTACTCCGCAGTTATCAACTACCTGGAGGTTGTCAATGCTTCTCAATCGAGCGCTGAGACGAGCAGTTCGATATTTTCCCAACAACATTGCAACCATCTTTGACGGTCAGCGACAAAGTTATCGCGAACTGGGTCACCGCGTGAAGGCGCTCGCTCGTTCGATGAGCGAACTTGGCATCGGGCGCGGGGATCACGTTGCTGTTTATTTGCTGAACAGTTCGCAGTTTCTGGAAACGGTTTATGCCTGCTTTGAAATCGGCGCAGTCATTGTTCCCCTCAATACCAGACTGGCTGCCGATGAACTGGTCTTCATCATCAACGACGCCGAATGCAAGGCCTTCATCACCGACAATCTGTTGCTGCCGACTGCGGTGACATTCAAAAGCAGACTTGAAGGCATCAGGCATTTCATCGCCATCGGCGGCGGCGAAGGCTTCATTGATTACGAATCAATGATTGCCGAACACGTCGGTAATTCTTCCCCGCTGACCAACGACGATGATTCACCAGACGAAAAACTCGCCGGATTGTTTTACACCAGCGGCACCACCGGTCTGCCCAAAGGCGTCATGCTCAGCCATCGCAACCTGTGGATGAACGCCTTGCACACATTGGCTGTTCGAGCGCCGGAACCAGGCCAGAATTTTCTGCACGCCGCGCCGATGTTTCATCTGGCTACTTTTCCGGCGGTCATCAACGTCACGGTCAACGGCGGGACTCATACGATACTGCAAAGGTTCGACCTGAAAGCGATGATGGTGCTGATCGAAAGCGCGCGCGTCACCAGCACGGTGCTGGTTCCGACGATGCTGAATTTTTTGATCAACCATCCTGACTTCAGCGAACACGATTTTAGCAGTCTGCGGCGCATCACTTACGGCGCAGCGCCAATGCCAGTCGAACTGCTCAAACGCGCGATGAAGCTTTTGCCCAACGTCGAATTCGGGCAAGGTTACGGCCAGACCGAATCCAGCCCGCTGCTCACCTCATTGCTGCACGAAGATCACATCACCGACGGCGAAGAACGATTGATTCGTCGTCTGGCTTCTTGTGGACGTCCGGTCGCCGGAGTCGAAGTCGAAATTCTGAAAGACGACGGGACATTGGCTCAACCTGGTGAAATCGGCGAAGTCATTGCTCGCGGCCCAAACGTGATGATGGGATATTGGAAACGCCCGGAAGAAACCGCTTCGACTTTGCGCGACGGCTGGCTGCATACTGGAGATATGGCGACGGTTGATGAAGACGGTTACATCTATCTGGTTGATCGCAAGAAAGACATGATCATTTCCGGCGGCGAAAATGTTTATTCGACCGAAGTCGAAAACGTCGTTTACCAGCATCCATCCGTACGCGAAGCCGCAGTCATCGGCGTCCCCGATGACAAATGGGGCGAAGCCGTCACCGCCATCGTCACCATCAATCCAGGCGCAAGTTTGACCGAACAAAAGCTGATTGATTTCTGCTCGGCAAAACTTGCCGATTACAAAGTTCCCAAGCGCGTCGAAATCCGCGAAGGCGAATTACCAAAAAGCGGAACCGGAAAGATTCTGAAGAAAGAGTTGCGCGAACCTTTCTGGCTGGGCCACAACCGCCGCGTCAATTGATGACCGGTAAATGAGTTGCACGATTTACACAGCAAGTGCAAAATCCGCGTCACTGGCCACCCCGAAGAAGAAGTTATGACGCCAGATAAATTGGAACAGACAATTGAATTTATTCTCGATCAACAAGCGCATACTGAAGTGACGCTTGAAAAAATCACTGTGCGATTGGATCAAGCAACTGAAAGGCTCGATCAAGTCACTGTGCGGCTTGATCAGATCACTGTGCGGCTTGATCAGGTTACTGTGCGGCTTGATCAGGTTACTGTGCAGCTTGATCAGCTCAGCGCTCAGCAGCAAAAACAAAATGAACATCTGTCTATTTTGACTGCTGACGTAGTGACGCTGACCGCTGAGGTTAAAAAAATAAACGACCGGCAAGATCAGATAACCGATCACTTGAACCAGTTGACCAGGCATACAGTTCAGTTAACAACCAACGTTGACGCTCTGACCACCAATGTAAATACACTGACCCAGACGGTCAGCGATCTGGTCAAGATTCACAACAACGGAAATCAATAAGCCAAGACGCCAATGAAAACCTGCCGCTTGCTCATAACGCTCGCACTCTCATGGACAATCCTCGTTTCAGGCTCGGCGCAGGACGCCAATCGTGCCCAACTTCGTGGAAAGCTCACGGCTGAAATCGAAAAAATCGCCGCCAGCTTCGATGGCGTAATGGGAGTGGCGATCAAAGACCTGACCACCGACGAAGAAATTCTGATCAATTCAAACCTGACTTTTCCAACCGGCAGTTCGATCAAAATTCCGGTGCTGATCGAACTTCACAAACAAGCCTCGACGGGCAAATACAAACTGACGGATCAACGCTGGCTGGAACGCGCGGATAAAGTCGGCGGCAGCGGAGTGATCAACAATTTCGGCGATCACACCTCGCAATTGAGTTTGCGCGACCTGGCCGTGCTGATGATTGTGCTGAGCGACAACACGGCGACGAACATGCTGATTGACCAGACCGGAATGGCCAACGTCAACGCAACGCTGGATCAGTTGGGACTGAAAGCGATTCGATTGCGAAGAAAGATGATTGACGTGGCGGCTTCGGCGCGCGGAGACGAAAACATCGCCACGCCGATTGCCGCAATGCAGTTGATGGAAAAACTCTATCGCGGCGAAGTCGTCAATCGGAATTTGAGTGACGACGTGCTGGCAGTTCTCAAACTCAGGAAAAGCAGTCCCATCCCACGGTTGATTCCCGGCAATGTCGTCATCGCTAACAAACCCGGCGGCATAGAAGGCGTCGCCTGCGATTGGGCAATCGTTTACGTCCCCGGTCGTCCTTTCGCCATCGCGGTGATGACCAACTACAACGGCGAAAATGCCAACTCCGACGAAGCCATCGCCAAAATCGCCCGCCTGGCTTACGATTACTTCGCGCGGTTGGCGCGCTCGACCGATTACGGCGCGCGCGTGCCGCTGGAACTTTTGAAGAAGAAAAACTGAGTT
>CAYRQB010000177.1:0-12335 GCA_964426025.1 uncultured Heliomicrobium sp. | reverse complement strand
CGGTTGACAGATAAGTCGGGAAAAAGACCGCCGTCAAAATTCTGCCAGCCGTCCAAGCCAGTAAAACTCCGACTGCACCGCCGATCGCCGACAGCGTAATCGCTTCGATCAGGAATTGCCGCAGTATGTCTTTCTGTCGCGCTCCCAGACTTTTGCGAATGCCGATTTCTTTTGTCCGTTCGGTGACGCTGACCAGCATGATGTTCATGATGACAATTCCGCCAACCACCAAAGCAATGCCCGGAACAGCGATGGCCGCGATGAAGATCGGGCCGAGAATCCGATCGCGCATTCCCATGATCGCGTCCGGTGTGCCGATGCCGAAATTGTCTTTTTCGTTGAAACTCAATTGGCGGCGGGTGCGAAGCAGGGCGCGGACTTCTTCAACGGCTTCGCTGAATCTGTTGTCGTCCTTTGCCGTGCCGACCATATAAAAGCTGCGCTGGCGAACAGCCGGGCCAAAGTTTTTGACATAAGTCTTGAGCGGAACCGTCGCAAAAATATCCTGCGGCATGCCGAAAACCGTTCCTTTGGCAGCGGCCACGCCGACGACGCGGTAAGGCAACCCCCTGATTGAAACTTCGTGGCCAATGGCCGAACCGTTGGGAAAAAGCTTGTCGGCGACATCGTATCCGAGCACGACCACATTCTGCGTTGAACTGTCTTCGGTCTGCGTGAAGTAACGGCCTTCCGCCAACTCCAGATTATCAATGTCAACGCAATTGGCAGTCGCTCCGTCAACCTGAACGCTTTCCGCGCTTTCATTGCCGTATTTGATCGTGGAGGGCGATCCCTGTGCTTTTGCTCCGAGCAAACCTATCTGCGTCGCGCGAGCGCGCAGGTATTCATAATCGTCGAAGGTCAAATCCTTGTTGCGACGCTGAGCTTCGGCAATGCTGTCTGTGTTCTTCCAGTCGTCGAAGCTGAAGCGGCGGACGCTGAACGATTTGGCTCCGATGCCCGCTATCTTTTCGTCCACGTAACGATTGAATCCCTGTATCAGCGAGACGACGATCACCACAGCCGTCACGCCGATGATCATTCCCAACAGCGTCAGCGCCGACCGCAGTTTGTGAGCCCAGATGGCATCAAAAGCCAGTTTGATCGTTTCCTTGAATTCCATATCTTGCCTTGTCGGTATTGGATGAATATTGGTTACAGAAAGTTTTCGCAGAGAGGAACGCGTTAAGAGGATAAGGGAAAAACCGGATTACTGGAATAGCAGAGACGTTTTCCCTTCCCTGCGAAAATGGCTCAGTATGCGGTTATACCAGAATCAAGTTTCGTGCAAACGCGGCGATGAAGTAGAATCCTCTGGCGATTCAGGGCGTGTTGCGACAACCTGAAAACAATGAAAGTATAGCTTTTAAGAAAATAACTTCCCGCGAATCACGCTGAATACGCGAATGAAAAGGATTTTTACCGGTTTGAGAATCAGCTATCTTGTTGGTCTGGTTAAAGTTGTAGAATAGCCTTTTCCAAAGTATCTGCGTTAATTCGCGTCATCCGCGGGAAAAACATTTTCTTGAATTCTATAGAACAGACTTTTGTCTGTTTACGCTCCGAACAGACTGATGGTCTGTTCCACTTTTTGAAGGAGTAAATCAGTGCGGAATTTTCTGGAAGGCCGATTGGGCAAAGAAATAGACGTTCAATGCGAAGGCACTACGGTCAGCGGCAAAGTGGTCAAGATCGAAGGCAATGTTCTTCATCTGGAAAAAGATGACATGACCTGCTTCGTCAATATCGAAAAGATCCTCGTCGTCTGGGACTCGCGCGAAAAGAAAGCGCAATCTCCGGGCTTTCTGACCAAAGCAAAATAGCTGAAAAAGCCGCAGAAGCAATAATCAAAATTCATGCTGCTCCTGCGGCTTTCCGTTTATCTGCGAGCCACCTCCCAATTTCCTGGCAAAGGCACTCGCCGGAAGCCTATCACCTTGTCTCCCCAGTAACCTGAGTAGAAAGATCGAACGACTCCCTGCGAAGTTGACGCGTGATAAAACGAATACGCGTCTCGTACAATGCCCACATGGTTCAACCCTTTGAAGAAAACCAGGGTGCCGAATTGAGTTTGCTCATCTTCGCTGGCTTCAGGCAAAGAAGCCCAAAGCTTGCGAGCCGAAGACCGCGTGAAATCAAATCCCGTCTCTTGAAAAACTCGCCAGACGAATCCTGAACAATCGTAGCCGCGATCATCCGTTCCGTTCGAGCGATAAGGCGCGCCCAAACGATCCATAATCGCGTCGTACAGCAATACTTCGATTTCTGCTTCGATCTCGCGCTCGCTTTTTGGCGGACGCGGTCGAGCGCGCAGTTTTGTTACAGACGTGAATGCTTTGCCGTAATCTTTCGCCCGAAGCGAATCAAAACCGAAATTCTGTTCGCGGTTTTGAGCCTCCGCGCGTTGACCGACAAACACCAGCGTCGTGCAAAGAGCCATAAGACACACTACTAGCCGATATGCTTTTCGCATAGTTCGATAACTCCTTAATTGAACGGAAAGTCGAAAGGGGTCGGCTAGACCGGTGAGGTTATTGGCAACGAACGACGGAAAGGGGCTTCGTCAAAGGAGAGCTATTGAGTTGTAAAAGGGGCTTTGATTAAAGGGGCAGGAGGTGAGCGCATATTAGCGGCAAACGATTAGAATGTCACCAAAAAAATTAGAGATTGAAGAGAGCCGCTAATACAACGCTGGTGACGAGCGAGCTTGATCGGCGAAATTCGCCGAATCAGTTATTGCGTCTTGCATTGCTGCCGGTTGCAGACACGGTATGCTTTATGGCGCGCTTGACAAGCTTCTTTGCATTTTGATTGTTGCGCAATCCGCGCGTCCGGTTAAACTCCCGCCGGAATATGTCCGTAGCGAAAAGCAGATGACACTTGGAATAAGATCATTGCGATGAGGTCAGGTATAACTTTAAGTGAAGTGAAGAGCGAGGCGGGAAATTCAGTTGGCGGGCGCAGCCTGCGCCAGTTGTATTGGCTGGGCATTCTGGGCGGCTGGCTGATGCTGACCCTGATTACAACCGGGCAATGGTACTTCCTGGGCAGACAAAGCGGCTCAGATTCGGGCTTGCTGCTGAATTTGAGTATGGCGGCGGCGATCTGGTTATTTTGGGCTGCGGCTGCTCCGTTGATTTTCTGGTTGGGGCGGCGAATACCTTTGCAGCGCGGAAAATTGAATCGGGCTTTGCTGGCGCATTTAGCCTTCGCGTTTATTTTCGGCTTGCTGCATCTGGGCTTCTGGTCGGCGATTGTGATTCTGTTCGAGTCGGCGCGTAACGGCGCTCCCAACAGATTTTCAGTTTTGTTTTTCAACCTGTCGCAATATCTGTTGTATGTGGAAGTGATTTTGTATTGGGCGGTATTAGGCGCAGCCGTGGCCGTCCAGGCACTGCGGCAATCGCGCGAACGCGAACTGAAAGCGCAGGCGTTGGAAGCGCAATTGCAACAGGCGCAATTACTGGCGTTGAAACAACAACTGCATCCGCATTTCCTATTCAATTCGCTCAATACAATTTCAATGCTGGTGCGCAACGGCGAAACTCAACAGGCCGTGCAAATGATCGCCGGTTTGGGCGAATTGCTGCGCTGGTCGTTGACCGAACAGGCCGAACAGGAAGTCACTCTGGCAACGGAACTGGAAACCGCGCGGCGGTATCTGGCCATCGAACAATTTCGTTTTCCTGATCGTTTGCGCGTGGAATTCAATGTCCCGGATGAACTGATGAACGCGGCGGTGCCGAATCTGATTCTGCAACCGTTGGTGGAAAATGCCGTCCGGCACGGCATTGCCAAATCATCGTCAGCCAGTCTGGTTCGCATTCGCGCAAGGCGGCAAGCTGCGGATTTGGAAATTCTGGTTGAAGACGACGGCGAAGGATTCGCGGCAGAATGGCAACCGGGTCTTGGATTGGAAAATACGCGTGCGCGTCTGGCCAGAGCTTACGCCGCAAACGCTGAACTGAGCGTCGCACAGAACGAGAGTAAAGGCGCCAGCATCCGATTGCGGCTGCCATATCGCCCGGCTGCATGACCTGAAAAGCAGAACAATGGAAAAGATCAGAGCGCTCATTGTTGACGACGAATTGCACGCCCGCAAAGGCATGCGCACGCTGCTGGCCAAAGATGACGAAATCGAAATCGTCGGCGAATGCAGCAACGGCAAACAGGCCTTGAAGGAAATTGCCGCGCTGCGACCGGACCTGGTTTTGCTGGACATTCAAATGCCCGACCTGAATGGCTTTGAAGTTCTGGCCGCGCTCGATCTGACAATCGCGCCCTTGCTGATTTTCGTGACGGCTTACGATCAATATGCGCTGAAAGCATTCGATTTCAACGCGCTCGATTATTTGCTCAAACCATTTACCGACGATCGCTTTCAACAGGCGATGACACGCGCCAAAACACAACACCACCAGCGTCAATCCAGCGATTTGAGTTTTCAACTTGAACAGGTTGGACAGTTGCGGCAACTGCTGGACAGTTACGGAACCTTCACTCTACCGGGAAGCGAAACGGCCTCAGCCTCATTGCAACGCTTTCCGATACGAAAGGCCGGCGCGGTTCACTTCGTCCCGGTGGATGAAGTGGATTGGTTGGAAGCCGATGGGTATTGCACGAAATTGCACTGCGGCAAACAAACCTATTTGTTGCGCGGCAATCTGGGCAGCTTCGAAACTCAACTCGACCCGAAAAAATTCGCGCGCATTCAGCGCTCGGCCATCATCAATCTGCACCGCGTCCAGTGTCTGAAAAACTGGTTTCACGGCGAATGCCTGGTGCAATTGAAAGACGGAACCGAACTGAAAGTCAGCAGCAATCAGCGGCGGCGATTGGAACAATTGCTTGAGCGGCTGGCTTGATTCCGACTTCCTCGTTGCAAAATCCTCTGCCTTCGTAATCTTCTCATCGTCATTCGTTGCCTTTCTGTGACCGTCACCCTCTCCAATCAAGTAAGGTAGTGTTTCAAGCAAAACACTTCAGCGGAGATACCGATATGCTTTGGCTGCATTGGATGACGATTGCACTCGCTATAACTGAAGCAGGCTGGATGGCCTTCGATGGCTCGCGCGCTTTGCTGGTTGGAGATTACATCACGACATCAAGAGGCGCGCGCGCCGGACAACTGGGCCCGTGGGCGGAACTGGTTGCCAAAGCCGGAATCGAACCGCGTTCAGCGTTGATGCGGGCGATTTTTATGATTTACGGATTTGTCTGGCTCAGACTGATCATTTGTTTCGCGATGGGAAAACCCTGGGCCTGGACGGCGATGTTGATCGCCGCGCTTGGTTCGCTGTGGTATCTGCCCATCGGAACAGCCGTCAGTTCGGCTCTTATCATTCTGCTGCTGTTGCAATCCCATTAAGCAGGAATCGTGAAGGAGGGAGGAAGAATGAACAACAAATACTTTTCAGCAGGCAGCAGAGCATGGCCAGCAATAATCGCCGTTCTGATGATCTGTTCATCCGGATTGGCTCAGGCGATTTATCAGCCCGATTCGGCTGAGATCAAAACTCGCGTAACGGAAGTGTTGCGCTTTTACAGACTGGACGACAAAGCGACTCCGCAGGATGTAGCTCGACTCGCCGAGTTGGAATTGAAGATAGAAACGCCGAGCGTTGAAATGCGCGACCGTCTGCAAGCCTATCTGGAACTTTACCGCCTGCTTTACCGATTGAACGGCGTAGAAAATCCGCCGCTTGACTCATTGAACAACAACGCTCGCAGCAGCGCTGGAATCTTTGGATACTACATTACAAGCGGCCCGGTGAAACCCTTGGGTCAGGCGGTCACAGCCTGGGGAAAACTCGGACAAGTGGAAAGACGCGGGCGAGGCAAGATTCCTATGCTTCTGATTGCGCCCGCCGGATTCGATTGGACGATCTATCAAACCTTCATGGAGCGCAATGCCGAACGTTACATTATGTACGGCATAACGCTTCCCGGCGGCGGCAATACGCCATTGCCGCCCAATCCTGCATTTTTCGATCCGATGGCGACGCCGTGGTGGGACAGCGCCAAACAGGGCGTCATGAGATTGATCGAAGCCCAAAAGCTCGACCAACCGGTGATTGTCGGTCTGCAATCCGGCGCATATCTGGCGGCGCGTTTGGCATTGGATCAGCCGGGCAAAGTTCGAGCCGCGATTATGATTTGCGGACTTGCCCACATGCCGCAGCCGTCCGAAGCCGACCCTGATCGCCCGATGACATTGGCCGAACGCCGTCAATCAATCACGCTGAGAGTTTCGGCAATGGTGACCGATCTGCTGCCGCCTGTGAGGTTGGCTTCGCGCGAAGGCGGTGAGAAATTGTTGCAGGCATTTTCACGTTTCTTTTCTCCAGGCCTGACCCGCCACCCTGAGCGCAACAAGGAATTGTTTTTGATGTCGGCGGTTGGCAGCACGCTGCAGGCATCGCGTTACACTCACGAATTGGCGCTGACCGATCTGGCGGAAGAGTTCGGCAAACTGTCTGTCCCCACGTTGGCAATTACAGCCGATCACGACGACGGTTCAGTCTTTCAAGGCACGCCCGACACAACGCAATGGACGGA
Organism: uncultured Heliomicrobium sp.; assembly: GCA_964426025.1. GTDB lineage: Bacteria > Acidobacteriota > Blastocatellia > RBC074 > RBC074 > RBC074. The sequence continues at coordinate 5,777 of CAYRQB010000177.1, read as the reverse complement.
AGTGAAATTGCGTTATCCGACGATTCCGCTGACCATCAGCAGGTTTGAAAATTCGCGCACATTTGTGACTGAAGATGCGCCGGAAGATTTGGATACGGCGATTGCCGCATTTCTGTCCGGCAAACCTGTCGAAATCAAACGCGAACGCGCGCTGGCTGTTCGCCCCAGCCCGCGCGCCAGCCTTACTCAGCAAATAGGTTTGGCCGAAGCCTGTCTCACGTTCGGGCAGCCACAGGTCAAAGGCCGCGAAATCTGGGGCAAGCTCGTTCCCTGGAACAGAGTCTGGCGAGCAGGAGCAAATGAGGCAACGACGATTAGCTTCAGCCGCGATGTGCTGGTTGAAGGGCAACGGCTGGCGGCTGGAAACTACAGCTTTTTCGTAATCCCATCCGAAGATGAATGGACGGTGATCTTCAATCGCATACCGCATCAATGGGGCGCGTTCAATTACAATCCCCAATTCGATTCGCTGCGAGTGAAGACGAAACCTCAAAGCGCAGAGTTTACGGAATGGCTCAATTTCGGGTTTGAACCGACCGGAAAAAAATCCGCGAATTTGATTATGCGTTGGGAAAGAGTAAAACTGCTGCTGAATATCGAAGATGTCTGAAAGATAAAGCTACAGAGCCAATTCTTTTTTTCAGCTTATACGAACAACGACAATTCGGTTCATAAGACAAAGCTCTTTCAAGCCGGTAAAGCCATGCCTGTTGTAGATCAAACAAGAATGGTTGGGAACAACTACTCACTAAAAGGAGAAAATTATGCAACTCGGCGCATTTTCAATCAGTTTGACTGTTAAGGATATCCACGCTTCAAAAGCTTTTTACGAGAAACTGGGATTCAAAGCCTTCCACGGAGATATTTCGCAGAACTGGCTGATACTGAAGAACGGCGATCTCGTAATCGGACTTTTTCAAGGTATGTTTGACAGGAATACCATGACCTTCAATCCAGGCTGGGACAGTAACGCTCAGAAGCTGGAAAACTTCACAGATGTGCGCGAACTACAACGCCAGTTAAAACAGCAAGGCGTTGAGTTAATGAGCGAGGCAGACGAGAGTACGACTGGTCCTGCAAGTTTTATGTTGATGGATCCGGACGGCAATCCAATCCTCTTTGATCAGCATGTGTAATCTGCCGGTCAATACCGGGCAGAAAAGACGCGTGCAATGGAGTCTCCATGGTTAATACAAAAGTACAAAAGCCTGCATGGTCTTTATTGTTGATTGTCGTTGCGGTGGCTGTCGGCGCAGTCCTGCTCGCTACTGGAATTCAATTGCTGTTGTTCGGAAAAACAATCAACGCCGTGACGATTGCTGTGGCTGTTACAGCAACCAGCAGCACGGGTTATTTTCTCTGGCAGCGATCAAAGTAACTACGTCACGCAAAGATTTCAGGAGGCCGCATGAACACTCAAGACAGTTCAGCAAAACGAGCAGGTATTTTTCTGCTTCCCGGCGAGGGGCGCCCATATCCGATGGGACGCATCAGCGCGGTTTTCAAAGCTGACGGAGACGAAACTCAAAAAGCATATTCAATCTCGGAATGGTGGCTGGAGCCTCATACTCAAGGACCCGGCGCTCATTCCCACGATGAAGACGACATTTTTTACGTGATCGAAGGAACGATGAGCATTCTGATCGGCGACCGCTGGATTGACGCTCCGAAAGGCTCATTCGTGCTGGCTCCCGGCGGTTTGACGCATGACTTCGAAAACCGCAGTTCAAGCCGGGCGGGCGTCTTGAACTTTTCGATTCCGGGCGATTTCGAAATGCACATGCCTTCGATCTCGCAGTGGTTTGCCGAAAACCCTCCCAAAGATGCCTGACAGAAATTACTCAGGTTGATTCATTCGTCAATTTCTATCAGTTCTTCGGCAATCGGCGCAGGCGCGCGGCGGAAACCCGTGATGCGGGATTCCCAGTAACCGGCGAAGCTGGAAAGCGTCACACCCTGCGACCGCGATGAATGGTAAAACGAAAACGCGTCGCGGACGATGCCGACGTGCTTCAAGCCATTGAAGAAAACCAGAGTCCCGAATTGTCTGGTTTCCATCGGCGTAGCTTCGGGCAATTCCGCCCAAAGCGTTCGCGCTGCGACTCGCTCGAAATCCGCCCCCGCATCCTGAAAAACCCGCCAGACGAAACCCGAACAGTCGTATCCGCGATCATCAGTGCCGAAGAATCGGTAACGGATTCCCAAACGTTTGTTGATCGCCTGATATAACAGCGCCGAAGTGTCGTTGGTGAAAACCAGCGGAGGCAGCAGAAAAGTCGGGCGAAACGTCGGCACGACCAGTGAAGTGAAATCTCCTAAAACAATTTGGGGCACAGGGGGCAACTGCAATGCAGATTCTTCGTCTGCCTGATGTTTGAAAGCGCCAGCATTGATCTGAGCTTGCGCGTTTATCGAAATCGTCAATGACAACAGGGCAAACGAGAATACGCATAGCAACAGCCTAATAGCTGTTTTCATAAGTCGAATTCTCCTAAGATCAAATCGAGTTACTTGCTAATCGTAATTGCTTTGCCGAGGAATACCGCAAAAGTGGCGACATCTTAGCCGCCAGAGCCGATTTTGTCACGTTTGGCAGGAAGGGAATTTGAGCCGCGACGGCTTGACAATGTTCACCAGCTTTCTCCGACTCCGGTGATCAAATCCACTTTCAGACGGAAAACTATGGCCTGACTCATTCCCTTGGACATCTTGGATTCAACCGGCGTCAGGTGAGGCATGCGCCGGAAAATTTCGGCCAAAGTGCGTTCGCGCAAATGTTCGTCGGTGATCTCCTCATAATTGCCGTAAGCAATGACGCTGCGCCAATGGTAGGCGTCTTCGATTTCGTCAATTTGCAAACAGGCGCGCGGATTTTCTCGCAGAGCTTTGATCTTCTTTCCGTCGAGCGAGTGTATGTAAATATTTTCGCCGTCGAAGATGTAATTGATCGGCACAACGTACGGCTCGCCATCAGCAATGCAACCGAGCCTGCCCAGCTTGCCTTCCTTCAACATTCGTATTGCTTCGTCTTTCGACAATTTACCCAAAGTCATAATTTCTCCCTCCTTCAAAAACGATTGAGGCGCGGAGAAGCTCAGCCACGCCTGCCTTACCTGAGCTTCCGCGCCTCAAAAAATTCATCGGCTCATCTTCAAGCTTTGCGCTCGCGCACGATTTGAACCGAACACGACGCGTGCGATGCCACAGCCTGTGAAACCGAGCCGAGCAGAAATCTCTGAAGCCCTTTATAACCGTGCGACCCAAGAACTATCAGGTCGGCTTTCCATTCTTTGGCCGTGCTGATAATCACATCTTCGGCGTGACCGACGACTTCCTGACCGATAACCGCCAATGGGATTTCGCGGTCTTTGTTTGAAGCAGTCAAAACGCTGATTGATTTCTCGACAACCGCCTGAGCATGTTCGCGCCCTATCTTTTCGGCGTGAGCATAATAACTGTCCGGCAAAGCCCAGGTTTCAGGCGTCGGAGTCATCGGCAAATGAATTGCCGAAAGAACGCAAACTTCGCTGCCGTCGGGCCACGGACGTTCGGCAACTTCCGCAGTTGCCAGATCGCCGCATGCCGATCCGTCAACCGCAAGCAATATCCTCAGGCCCTTTGTGGCTTGACCGTCGTCACCTGACTGGCGCACGATCTGAACCGAGCAGTGCGCGTGTGAAGCGATGGCTCGCGAAACCGATCCGAGCCAGAACCGTTCAAAGGCGTTGTAACCATGCGTTCCAACGATGATCAAATCAGCGCCCCAATGTTCGGCTTCTTCGATAATGGCAGTTTTCGGATCGCCCTTGATGGTTTTGGCCGTCGCATCAATTCCCGCGCCTGCTTTTTCATGAAAACGAGCAAGCGCATTCACAGTGTTGGCTTCCGCCTGATCTTCCAGCGCCCTCTCCCATTCGGAATAATAATTGTCAGGCATCGGCAGAGTGCCGATGACAACCGGCGTAGGCACTTCGATTGCAGAGATGATTTTGACTTTGCTGCCCGGCGGCCAGGGGATGCGAGCCGCTTCATCAATCGCTGCAAAACCGAACTTGGAACCGTCAACGGCTATCAATATTTTCATCGTGTTTCTCATTTGTCATTACGTCGTAATTTTGCGACGCCCTCCCATTGGTTTTAGTGCAATGCTCGTGCCGCCAAGTAAACCTCTGTTTCATAACAAAGATTCAACAAAGCATGTGAGTTCTTGGGTAAAATTGCCACAGCCAGGGGGAAATAATACGCAGTAAATCGGAGAGATAAAATGTTTACCGCAGAAATCATCGAACAGTTATCGAACATAGTCGGCGCAAATTACGTCACAACTGAAGCTGATATTGTCGTCGCAAATTCTCAGGACGCTTTGAAACAGGTGTATTGCGCCGACGCAGTTGTCTTCCCGCGAACGGCTGAAGAGATTGCCGCAATTATGCGATTGGCCAACCAGCGCGAATTTTTTGTCACGGTGCGCGGCGGCGGAGTCGGTTACGTCGGCAGCGCGGTTCCGGTTCGCGGTGGCGTGGTGATGGCCACCAATCGAATGAATCGCATATTGGAAATCAACCAGGCCGATTTGCTGGCGGTGGTCGAACCGGCGGTCACAAATTACGATCTGCAACAGGCTGTCGAAGCCGAAGGTTTGTTTTATCCGCCCGATCCATCAAGCTGGCGCGAATCTTTTATCGGCGGAAACATAGCGCTGAACGCGGGCGGACCGCGTTGCGTCAAATACGGCAACACCAAACAATTCGTTCTGGGATTAGATTTCGTCACGCCGACAGGCGAAATCATCAAAGCCGGAACGCGCACTCCGAAAAACGCCACGGGGTTTCATCTGGAAAGTCTGATGATCGGCAGCGAAGGCATGCTCGGCATCGTCACTCGCTGCATTTTGCGCCTGCTGCCAAAACCGGAAGCGCGACGAACTGCGCTGGCGATTTTTGAAAGCGCGCAGGACGCCTGCAATTGCGTCGCCGATTTCACCACATCAGGCATTTTGCCCGTCGCCCTGGAATTGCTGGATCGGACTTCGATCAACGCCATTGAAGATTTCGAACCTTCCGGTTTGCCGCGCAATGCCGGAGCTTTGCTGATCATTGAAGTTGACGGTTTGAAAGAAGCCGTCGGGCGCGAAGCCGAAATCGTCCGCGAAATGTGCGCCAAACATCGCGCCATCAAATTCACTTTGGCCGCCAACGACGCAGAAGCCGATGCCATATGGGAAGTCCGCCGCAAGATGTCTCCGGCGGTGGCGCGAACCGGCATCATCAAATTGAATCACGACGTGGTCGTCCCGCGTTCGCGCATTCCTGAAATGCTGGAATTTCTGGAAGCGCTGAGCGCGCGATCCGGTTTTCTGATTCCGACCTTCGGCCACGCCGGCGACGGCAACCTGCACACCAATGTCATGCTGCAAACCAACGACGAAGAAACACGCAAACGCGGAGCAGCGACCGTTCGGGAAGTTTTTGAAAAAGCTGTGGAATTGGGCGGGACGATTTCAGGCGAACACGGCGTCGGTTACGCCAAAGCTCCGTTTCTGGATTTGGCGCTGACCGAACCGACGATTGAACTGATGAAGAAGATCAAACAGGCGATGGATCCGAAAGGCATTTTGAATCCCGGCAAGGTTTTTGAATCTCCACTGGAATCGCACGAGGTGGGATTCGTCAACAGCAACCAGGCCTGCTGCTGAATCTGCAGAAGAGCCAGAATTTTCGACAGGATTTACAAGATGACTCAGGATTGAAATCAAATGGATATATCGTTGCTTAACC
>CAYRQB010000176.1:0-12340 GCA_964426025.1 uncultured Heliomicrobium sp. | reverse complement strand
CCCTTATAACTATAAACAGGTCGTTCCTACGGAACTACAACCCACACAAATTCCGGTAGTGCCTGTTTTCTTAAATCTGCAAGCCTCCCATTCCCAACCGTTCTCTCTTCGCCAGCGAACTACTAATGAATTGAAACTTTATTTTCTCCTCAACGTTTGAGCCATCAGTCCGGTAGAAACTTCAGACCGCAAGACAACACGAAATAAGTCGTTCAAGTCGCAAGCGACCAGTTGACCAATGAAGATACTTAGCTGATTCGGGCAGGATGCCCGCGACACCAGGCGAGCAGGGATGCTCGCGCTCCATATTTTCCACAGGAGAACAGCCTATGGCCGGCACAGCTATCAAACCGCGCGAGCGTCTTCGCCAAAAAATTGGCCCAATTATAGTAATGATCGTTGGATCATTGCTTTTGCTGGCGCTTCTGTCGCCGTTCTTCATCTCGCGCTTCCGAACAAACACATTCGCTTTCCCGCTGTCTTCTTCTGATTCAAAAACATCAGCCGAAGACCAGACGACCGAAGTCCAACGCGGTTCGATCAGGAAAATCCTGCTGCTGGACGGCGAATTGCGCGCCGTGCGGTCGCGGACGATTTACTCCAACACGTCAGAAGACGCCAAGATCGTTTACATGCCGCCCGAAGGCACTGTCATCAAAGCGGGCGAACGCGTGGTTGAATTGGACAGCAGCACAATACTGACCAAGATCAAAGACACAGAAGACCGCATAGTCGCCGCCGAAAACGAAATCGTCAGAACCAGTTCGCAACAGGAAGCGCAGCTTCGCGATCTGGAAGTCGAACTGAGCAGGCTCTGGCTGGCTTTTGAACAGGCCAAGCTGAAAGCCAAAGTTCCCGCCGAAGTCCTGGCTCGCCGCGAATTTCAGGAAGCTCAACTGGCGTTGGAAAAAGCCAAAACCGAATACGACAACCATCTGGCCAAAATCGAACAGAAGAAAAAAGAGTTCGCCGCAGAACTTCAGGTCAAAACCATTGATCGCGACAAATTGAAAGTTCAGCTCGACCGCGCCAAAGGAAATCTGGACGGCATGCGAATCAAAGCTCCGGCTGATGGGATGGTGCTTTACGGCGAACATTGGGAAGGTCGCCGCAAAATGCAGGTCGGCGACGTTGTCTGGGGAGGTTGGCCAATCGTCCGTTTGCCAGACTTGACCGAAATGGAAGTGCTGGCGATGGTCAACGAAGTTGACGGCCCCAAGCTTTCGGTCGGCAGTCGCTGCGAAGTCAGATTGGACAGTTACCCGGACACGATCATCACGGGTCAGGTCCAGGAAATTTCTCAAACCGCGATCAAAGCCGGTTGGATGTCGAAAGCCAAAATCTTCCGAGTGACGATCTCGCTGGATAAAACCGTGACTGAAATTATGAAACCCGGCATGTCGGCGCAGGTTTCGGTCACCGTCAGCGAATCACAACCGGAACTGCTGATCCCGCGTTCGGCAGTAAGGTTTGAAGGCGAAACCGCCAACGTCACTCGCATCGAATCCGGCAATCAGCAAAACGCTCAACGATTGGTTGCTGTGACAATTCTGGCAGCCGATGCAGCAAATTATGTCGTTGCCGACAACGGCGCTCTGAAAGAAGGCGACCGCATTTTGAACCGTTAAGACCTCCCACGAAGACACACGAAGTTTCACGAAGAAAAAGCAAATCAACTCTTTCTGTCCTCCGTGTTTTCTTCGTGTTGCTTAGTGGGCGGAAAGATTGAAGTAGACCATGCCGAAACGAACTCGCAGAATCGCAATCAGCCTTGTCATCACTGCCGCATTTGCCGCCGCTGTCTACTTTCTGTTTTTGCCAAACGGCCAATCGAAATGGCAATCACTGTTTCCTCAGGTCACAGCCACAGGCGAAGAAGTCACAGTCGCTCCGCGCACGATGAAATTCAGCGTGGACGCGACAGGAGTTTTGAAAGCCACTTCGACTCAGGATTTCGGCGCTCCGCCGGAATTCGGCAATTACTGGCAATTCCAGATCGTCAATCTCATCCCCGAAGGCAAGCAGGTAAAAACCGGCGATGCGTTGATCAGTTTCGACGCGCAAAAAGTCCGCGACGATTTGCAGCGGTTTCAAAACGAACTGGATCAAGCCAACAAGGAACTGGAAAAAACCAAAGTCCAGATTGATCTGGAACGGCAGGAACTGATGTCGCGGCTGGCGACGGCGGAAAACAATTACGAAAAGCTGCGGCTGAAACAAACCAGCGATCCGAAATTCGACGTGCCCAACAAAGTCGAAGAAGACAAGCTGGCGTTTGAACAGGCTCGACGCGAAGTCGCCGCGCTGAAAGAACGAATCGAATGGCACAGAAAATCCAGCGAAGCCACTTACCAGATCATTCAAAGCAAAAAGTCCCGCGCCGAAAACAAAGTGGCGCAGATCAACGACGGCATGAAAAACTTTCAGGCCAAAGCCGACCGTGACGGCGTGGTGATTTACAAAACCAAATGGAACGGCGAGCGATTCCAGGTAGGCGAAAACGTCTGGTCGGGTCAATCAATTCTGGAAATTCCCAACCTGACGACGATCATTGCCGAAGCCTTCGTGCCCGAAGTTGATCTGGGCAAAATCAAAATCGGCCAACGAGCGGAAATCACGATTGACGCTTTTCAGGGAAAATCGTATTCGGGCACTGTCAAAAACATCGCCACGCTGGTTCGCCCCAAAGCCTGGGACATTCAAAACAAAATCATTGAAGTTCAAATCGCGCTGGATCAATTGGACGTGTCGGTCATGCGTCCGGGCATGAGCAACAAAACCAAAATCGAAACCGGCGCAATCGAAAACTGTCTGGCCGTTCCGCTAAAAGCTGTTCGATCAACTGCCGAAGGTTCGCGCGTCAAAATCAAAACCGAGCAGGGCTGGGTGGAACGCGCCGTCAAACTGGGCGATTCGAACGGAACCGACATCATCATCACCGATGGTTTGAAAGCGGGTGACAAAATTGCCAGCGATTTCGCCAAAGCAAAGTAGCAGTTCAGAACGTCAAAAAGAGATAACGGAACACACGGAAATAACGGAATGGACGAAAACCAGTTCACCCCTTTTCCGTTTTTTCAGTTATTTCCGTTTGTTCCGTTGTCTCCACAACCATTCATCAAATAGCTTTTATTCGGTCGGAGTGAATCGAAACTATGAAGCGATTACCCAAATTCATTCGCACTGCTTTGATCGCAGCTTTGTTGACGGCGTTGATTTCGGTGGTCATTTACGCCGCCCGGCGAGCGTGGCCAACGGCGTCGTCAGAAGTTCTGCCATTGACCACGATCATCGAACCGCGCGATTTCACAATCCGGATTTCAGCCAACGGCGAATTGCAATCGGCGGAATCCATGACCATCGCCGTTCCATTCGTTCCTGTTCAACGGCTGCGAATCGCTTCAGTCGTCGCCGATGGTCGCCACGTCAATAAAGGCGACGTGCTGGTCGAATTCGATCCGACCGAATTGGATTTGGAAATGCTGGAACACCGATCCAGCCTGGAAGCCGCCAACCAGAAAATCGCCAAAGGCGAACTGGCTTCGGGAACCGAAAAAACCGACATCAGCAAAGACAAACGCATCGCCGAATTGGAACTGCAAAAGATCAACGAGTTTTTGCCGAAAGACGAAAAGATTTTCACGCGCCGCCAGATCATCGAAGGCCAATTAGACAAAGAATTCACCGAACAAAAACTGGTTTTCGCCGACGCGCGGCTCAGTTTGAAAGGCAAGGTCTACTCGCTGGACGAAGCCATACTGCTGCTGGAACGCCAGCAGGCCAATTCCAAAATCGGCCAGGTCGAACGCGCGCTGACTTCGTTGAAACTGCTTTCGCCCGCTTCGGGCATTATCGTTTACACCAACCCGGATTTCTTCTTCGGCGGGTTTTCGATTCAACCCGGACGAACGGTTTGGATCGGACAAACGCTTTTCAATCTGGTCAACCCTGACAAGATGGAAGCGAAATGTTTCGTGTTGGAAAAAGACGCGGGCGAATTGAAAAAAGACCAGCCAGTCACCGTCACGCTCGATCCTTTCCCCGGAGTCAGCTTCACAGGCAAAGTCAAAAGCATAGACAATCTGGCTCGCCCGATTGATCGTGATTCGCCGGTCAAATACTTCCAGACGGTCGTTTCGCTGGATAAAAACGACGTGAACTTGATGAAGCCCGGCGTCAAGCTGAAAGCCGAAATCAGCGCGACATCCATGCAATCGGTGATCGTCGTTCCGCGAAGCGCCGTGGTGAAGAAAGATTCCGATTACTTCGTTTATGTCGTCAAAGCCGCTGGCCAGTTCGAGCAGGTCAAAGTAAAGCTTGGCGCAGGCGATATGATTCAAGTAGTCGTCACCGAAGGGCTGCAAGCCGGACAAACGCTGGCGCTGAATCCGCCGGACGTAAAACGCGAAACCAAAGACGAGGCGAAGAAAGAGAAATGAGTTGAGCCGCAGCCTGCAATCGGCGAAGATTGACGGCATATTCAGCGACTGAACGGAGACATTGCTATGGCCATCGCGGAAAGAGAAATCAAGAAAAAGATCAGTTACGAAGAGTATCTGACCATGCCGGAGATCAATCTGCGCTACGAGATTATTGACGGAGAGATGGTTATGAGTCCTGCGCCGACTTTCGATCATCAGTGGATCATTCAAAACATCCTCGACGTTTTACGCCCGCATTGCAAAAAGAAAAAAGTGGGCGCAGTTGTCGCTGCTCCCTGTGACGTATTGATCCGGCGCTCGCCGCTCAGAACCCGTCAACCCGACGTGCTTTTTGTCAGCTTCAAACGCAGCGGCAAAACAATCAGCGAACTTCGCCAGATGGTCGTGCTGGATGTCGTTCCGGATTTGGTAGTCGAAATTCTCTCGCCAAGCGACAGACGGAGCGTCCTGAAAGCGAAGTTGGATGATTACATCAAAATCGGCGTTCAGGAATGCTGGGTCATCAGCCCTCAAGCCGAAACCGTCGAAGTCGTTCGCTTGTCCTCCGGTTCGGCGACCACAGTCAAACTTTATGACTCATCGGAAACTCTACGCTCGGAAGTTTTGCCTGACTTCAAAATGAAGGTGGCCGACATCTTCGCAGACTATTGATCAATCTCTACTCTCAAGCCTATGCGATACCTGACGGAAATCAATCTTGCGTTCGGCAATCTGGCCAGTCACAAGCTGCGAACTTTTCTGACGATGCTGGGCATGATCTTCGGCGTCGGAGCGGTCATCGCCATGCTTTCAATCGGCGCTGGCGCGGAAAAAGAAAGCCTGCGGATCATTGACACGATGGGTTTGCGAAACGTCATCGTCAAAGACCGCGAGATGAAAGACGAAGATTTGAAGAAGATTCGCGAAAATTCCATCGGCCTCAGCCTGCGCGACGTCAACGCCATCAACGCCGTTACGCCCGATCTGGAAACTTATTCGGCTCGCAAACGCGTCAAAACTTTCCAGGTGTTTTCCTTCAAAGGCAAAAGCGACGATTCCAACGTAGTCGGCGTCACGCCCAGCTACTTCCGGCTGGCGCGATACGACCTGGCCGAAGGCAGTTTCATTTCCGAAACCGATCAGAAAGACTTCGAACAGTTTTGCGTCATCGGTTCGCGCGTCAAACAGAAATTGTTCGGCACACAATCGCCAATTGGCCAGACGATCAAAATTGACAAGATGTGGTTCACGGTCGTTGGAGTGTTGGCCGACAACAATCTGGGCAAGGACGAATTCGAAGGCGTCAAGTTGCAGGATTTCAGCAACGACATTTACATCCCACTGGCAACGGCGTTGAAAAAGTTCGACCTGAAGAAGTTTGAATCCGAACTGGACGAAATCGTTTTGAGTTTGAAAAACACCGATGCGCTGAAACCCAGCGCGATTTTGATCAGCCAGGTTTTGGCCAATACTCACGGCAATGCCGACGATTATTCCATCGTCGTCCCGCGCGAATTGCTGGAACAGAACCAGCGGACTCAGCGCATCTTCAACATTGTCATGAGCTGCATTGCCAGCATTTCTCTGCTGGTCGGCGGCATTGGAATCATGAACATCATGCTGGCCAACATTCTGGAACGAACTCGCGAAATCGGGGTTCGCCGGGCAATCGGCGCTCGTCGTCGCGACATCTGGCAGCAGTTTTTGATCGAAGCATTGACCATCAGCTTCGTCGGCGGAGTGATTGGCGTGATGTTCGGCTTTGCGGCTTCGCGCGTGGTCGCGCTTTATGCCGAATGGAACACGGTCGTCACAGGAACTTCCATCGCCATGTCATTCGGAGTTTCAGCCGCAGTCGGATTGATCTTCGGCCTGTATCCGGCGATCAGAGCTTCCCGGCTCGATCCGGTCGAAGCGCTCAGGTATGAGTGACGGCGTCAAACATCGTAATCAATCACCACCGGCGCGTGATCGGAAAACATTTGATCGGCGTGAATCAACGGCGAATGCGCTGTCTTGTTCAGTTCGGGCGTGGTGAAATGATAATCCAATCGCCAACCCACGTTGTTCGCCCGCGCGTTGCCGCGATTCGACCACCACGAATAATGAACCGCTTCGGGTCCGACCAGATGGCGAAACGTGTCGTGATAACCGACTTCCAGAAAGCGCGTCAGCCAAGCCCGCTCTTCGGGCAGAAAACCTGAATTCTTCTGATTGCTTCGCCAGTTTTTCAAATCTATCTGCTGATGCGCGATGTTGAAATCGCCGCAAAAAACAAATTCGCGTTTGCTTTTGCGCAAGCGTTGGCAATGCAGCAGGAATTCATCCATGAACTTCAGTTTGATGGCCAGGCGTTCCGGGCTGGAAGTGCCCGAAGGAATGTAAGTCGAAACTACGCTGACATCGCCGAAGTCGGCTTCGATCACTCGGCCTTCGCGATCAAAGTCGGATTTGATGCCGCGCTTCACTTTCTTCGGCTTGGTTTTGGACAGCAGAGCGACGCCGCTGTAGCCGGGCTTTTCCGCCGGATACCATTCGGCGTGATAACCCAGCGATTGCCATTCCGCCGGAACCTGATCGGGCATCGCCCGCACTTCCTGCAAACAAATCACGTCCGCGCCGCTGGCGGCCAACCACGCGACCAATCCCTTCGCCGTCGCCGAACGAATGCCATTAACATTGAGTGTCAGTATGCGCATAAGTTGAGGTTCTGACTATCGCGGAGCAGGTCGAATTCGCATTCCGCAATCTTCAATCCGCAAAATGATCATCCACCGCCGACAAAGTGAACGATTTCCAGTTTGTCGCCGTTTTGAAGTTTGGTTGTTGCCCAGGAATTTCGCGGCAGGATTGAAAGGTTTAATTCGATGGCCAAACGCGCGGCTGTCAGTTCCAGCGAAGTAACCAGATCGGTGACGCTGGCGTCGTTGGTTATTTGGCGCGCTTCGCCGTTGACTGTAATTTCGATGGTAGCTTGTTCGTTCACGCCGTCATTATCCGACAGCTATGAATTTTAGGAAAATGTTTTTCCCCACGAAGCGACACGAAGCTTCGCTAAGGAATGGCACGGAAACAAAGCATCCAATCGCGGCTTGGCCGCCCGATGTGCGGCAAGTCTTCGACTTGCCGGCTCGCACTCACTTTTTTGGGCTACGCCCGGACGTTCAGGGCATAGCCCAAAATATGCGATAGGAGTATCTTTCGGAAAGGCATAGCCTTTCCGCACATCAAGCGGCAGAGCCGCTTAGGTTGGTAGAGTTGTTCTTCGCCATTCCTTAAGCCGGTCAATATGACGCCGGACGGCCAAGTTGATTTTCTTCGTGATTCTTAGTGTATCTTCGTGGATGAGTTCTTTTTCCTGATTACGAAAACTCGCGGCTTCACATGATCAACTGCCTCTGTCATCAGCGTGGGCAATGACAGAGGCAGCGATCATCCTCCTCCAACTTACTCTGTGTCGTGATGATTTTCGGGAAACAATGTAAGCAAGCCGAAATGTCGCGGTAATTACTCCCGTACTCACAACATCAGCGGCTTGCTTACACGTTACCAAAATCTTTTTGTTACCGTCGAAAACGGAATTTGCCGCAGGCGCGAAGCTGAAACCGTCCCGGATCGGGCGCTGACGGCAACGGAGTTCCCAGTTGCGTATCTTCGCGAATGGAAATTGCGCCGATCTTTTCGAATTCGACGAAGGCTGCTCCGCCCGGAGCGTCCGGCGCGCCCGCTTTCAGAACCTGAAGAGTGCGAGTCGAACTGCCAATCAACGGCAACCAGTAACCGATTACCATCTGGCTGAAATTAACCGCAGGCGCATCTGTGGTTTTGCAAGTGGCGGCCAGTGATGGCGGCGGCGGATTGCTGGGGATACAGGCACACGGGCCACTGCCGGGCGATCCGGCATCGTAAAACAGCGAGACGTAAGCTTTGTACGGGTCCAGTCCCGTTGCAAAGCCTGTTACCGTTTCGGTTCGTCCGATCTTTTGCACGCTGATCAAAGCCTGAATGCCCGATTTGTTAATCGGATTCAGATCGGCCAAACCTTCATTGCCTGCTCCGCCCTGAATCGCGGGTAACGTGGCAATCAATGGAGCCTGGAATGCGGGAAACGGATTTACCATATTGGGTTGCAAAACGTTTGGCAAAGTAACTTCAACAGGCGATGAACTGGCATTTGTTACTGCCGGTTTTGGTTCAACCACGGATTTTGGCAGAGTCGGCATTTTCGGTTTCTCGATTGCGGTGACGGTTATCCCCGACAGTTTGACAGCCGTAATTCCAATCGCGAGAGCAAACACCAACAACAATGTAACACGAACTTTGGTCATTATTTCTCCTTCTTAAGGTAGCATGTGTTAAAGCCTGAAAATAACAAGTCAGGCAGTTCCTGGTTATAAACGGTTAGACTGGTACTTCATCGTGCCTTATCCGAAGACACACGTAGATTACCGCCAAGCTGATTCCGTTTCGGGAAAGCTCCGACTTGCAGGCTCGCCAACGATTCTGCTCCCTGCAAAGAGAGGTAAATCAGACTTGAGCCTTACAATAGCTGTCCGGCTTGACTGGCACGGGACACGTAATTTGTAGAGGGGAAATATCTGTTACGGGCAAGAGCTACCGAATTCAGGATGCGTGTTAAGTGAGGAGGACAAGCAATTTTGAGTAGCAACGCAGTTATTACAAAGACAAGCTGTTTAGCATTTTTATTTGAAACCATAAGCAGTGTAATCAATGTTTCGCCTCGCTTCAAGATGTAACAAGCCGATTTAATATTAAAACAGCTTGCTACATTCCCGGTTTGTTTCAAATAAACATAATTCAAGCGTTATTTAGCTTCCAAAGGCATATCCGCTTCTGCAACGACGCGAAAGCCCACGTTATTCAGGCGGAATGAATATGACGCAGGTCTGCGTTCGCTGGAACGGCATTCGCCCGCCGAACTATCCCAGGCTCCGCCTCGTAACACACGCACCGACGGCTCGCCGTCTTTTTCCCACGCGCTATTATCAGTTGGCGCTCCTGTATATCCTTCGTGCCAGGTATCCAGGCACCATTCCCAAACGTTACCGTGCATGTCATACAAACCGAATGCATTTGCTACTCCCAGGCTACCTACAGCAACAGTTTGTTGACGGTTCGTGTCTTTGGAAGCTCCGGCATAAGGTATCTTTCCATTGTAGTTGACCCAGTCGGTATCCACAGTATCGCCCAGGCTGAAAGGCCATCTCGTGCCTGAACGACAAGCGTATTCCCATTCGGCTTCCGTCGGCAATCGGTAACGTCGTCCCGTCGCCAGCGACAATCGTTCGCAAAATTCCATGGCGTCTTCCCAGGAAATTTGCTCGACCGGGCGATTGCCGCCTTTGAAGTTGGAAGGATCGCTCATCAGTTCGCGACTAACCTTTGGCAAACTGGCGACGGCTCGCCATTGAGCCTGAGTAACTTCGTATTTGCTGAAGTACAAAGCAGGCACTTTTACGACCCGCTGCGGAGTTTCCATTTTCAATCGTTGTTGCACTTCCGATTTAGCGTCTTTAAGCGTTCCGCGCGAATAATTGGCTTCAACCTGCTCAAGCTCGAATGGACTGCTACCCATCAAAAATGTTCCGGCTGGTATTTCCACCATCTCCAGGCTCACTCCGCCGCTCATAGCTTCAACATAAAACCTGGCGCGCTCTTTACGCCGTTCTTCCACGTGAGCGCGGGAATCCAGCTTGACAACGTCAAATTCAAAGCCGAGTAATTCAGGCGAAATAGGAGTAACTTTCTCACTCGCGCCGTCGTTTTTATCAGAAGCTATTCCCATTTGACTTAACAAAGGCGGAGTAACAACAAAACTCAATTGCGCCTCAGACATGGCGGTTTCCGGCGAAGGCAGCGTTTCGAGGATCGTTTCCGCAGCAGGTTGCGGCTTGTTTTTCGGTTTTGATTTCGATTTGTTTGCAGGGCGCGATGGACGCAACTTGCTTGAAACCAGAACAACCTGTCCAATCGCCGGGCTGATCAACACAGCCATAACAACTACTGTTATCAAAACCCTAAGGCACAATCCATAACTTATTTTTCTGTTAGTCGTTCCCAGCATCTCAATATACCTCCATTGTCTAAACCGCGCCGTGACATCAGGAAAAGTAATTTTATTTTTTCTTGATCGAGACGTCGAATACCAGCGGTTCGTTATTGTAACGATCCGCCAATACCTGCACCGCAACGGCGGGTTGATTTTCTTCCACGAAGGCAACGAGAGTAGGCGAAATGGCCGAACTGCGCTTACGAAGCTCGGATAATTCCTGCAATTCGGATTCGTTCAATTCATGTCCAGACGGTCCGGCAAGAAACCCCGGAGTTTTCAACGGTTCCTGTGAATAGATAATTGTGAAAGGCGCTGATTCGGCCTCCTGCGGAAGCATGAACCATTGCCCGCTGTCCGGAAACTGAAAATCGTTCCCGCCAGCGCTCCAATTTGTCGTAGCTCCGGTGGCAGGCATAGGCTTTTCAGTTAGGAATGTTTGTAACCTGCCATTTTTTCCTAGCGCGACCAGATAAATGTAACCGCTTTGACGAGGTTTGAAGTGGAACTTGAATCTGCTATCAGTAGTCAGAGGCATCATTCCAGTAGCGCGAGTGGTAACAGAATCCGACGAAACAACTTCTATGAAATAACTCAATACCTCAGCTCGCATTGGAACATTCAGGTTAGGTACATCGGAGCTGGAATTGCCCAAAGTAACCATCTCGGCAGCGCCAGCTAGTAATCCAGGCCTGGGCTTCATGTCGCGATAAAACAACACGCCGGTCGTTATGATCATCAGAATCAGCGTGGCGACGGCATACCACGCGGATCGCGATCTGCGCTTGACGCTTTCTTCGACCACGAGATTTTGCTCGGCTGCCTGCGGCTCGCTGACGGCTTCGACTTCAACCTGCCAATCCTGGGGCGTTTTTGTTTCGTCAATCAGAATGATCACGCTGTCAAGCTCGTCGCTTTCAGCAGGCTGGCTGGCCGCATTTGCCATCCACTCATCGGTCAATGTCGGCGCGCGATGAAAGTTGGTAGCAGGCAGGTTTCTGCTTGCGTTACGCATTGCCTGGCGCATCAATGAAGCGGAAGCAAAACGATTATCAGGCGATTGCGACATTGCCTGTTCGATTACCTTAGCCAATCGTTCAGGCACAGCCGGATTGAGTTCGGTTATTGGCTGTAACAGATCAGCTTCGCCCATCATTTCCGCAGCCATCCGTGTCATTGCATCGGGCGGCATAACCCCGGTCAGCAAATGGTACAAAGTAGCTCCCAGACTGTAAATATCGCTGCGAGCATCTGTACCTGTTCCACGAATCTGTTCCAGTGAGGCATAATGCGGAGTATAACCGCGAATACTCTGACTGGATTTCTGCGGATTTGTAACAACACCTTTGGCCAAACCGAAATCCAGCAGAATAACTTCGCCGCGCGGCGTCAGCTTCAGGTTTTGAGGCTTGATGTCCCGATGAATAATCGGCGGTTCCTGAGAGTGCAGATATTCCAAAGCATCAAGCAGGTTATCAGCCCACTGAGCTACTTCTGAAATAAGAAACGGCCCCTGACCGCTTTCCTTGCGCTCGTCAAGTAGTTGTTCCAGGTCTTTGCCCGGAATGAATTGCATAACAAGAAATTGAGTTTCGCCTGCGGCGAAGTAATCCATGACGACCGGAAGCGCCGGATGACGCAAACGATTGAGAAGCCGCGCTTCTTGAGAAAAAGCCTGGCGAAGCTGCGAGTCGCTATAAAAAGTTTCCTTCACCGCGACGGCATTGCCGAATTTTCTATCTGTCGCTTGATAAACCGCTCCCATACCGCCCTGCCCTAACAGGCGTAGCACCAGATAGCGGTCATGCAACAGCGTGTTTGCCGAAAGCATTAGGTTCTCCTTCTGCTC